>JARHZW010000116.1 GCA_029264685.1 Candidatus Limivicinus sp. | reverse complement strand
GAATATTTTAGAAAAGAGAGAAATCCGGCACAGTATTTTTGACTTCTCATCGGGAGAAACTCTGCTGCAGTGGATTGAGCGGCACCCGAATAAAATCGATCTGCTGTTTTTAGATATTGAAATGGGCAGGCTTAACGGCATGGAGACTGCAAAAGAGCTGCGAAAAAAGAATGAAAACCTGCAAATTGTATTTGTTACAGGCTTTTCCGATTATGTTTTTGACGGCTACGGAGTGGGAGCACTGGGATACCTGATGAAACCTGCGGGACGGGAACAGCTTGAAGATATAATTTCCCGTGCTCTTGCAAAGCTGTGCAAAGGTGCTGACAGCGTGTTTTCCTGCCATGACGGAGACAGCTGGTACCGTATTCCTCACAGGGAGATTTTGTATTTTGAGTCTGACAGGCGTAAGGTGAACTGCGTGACCGAAAGGGGGAACTACGCTTTTTACGGAAAGCTGGACGATGTGGAGAGGGAGCTTGAAAATTCCGGCTTTATCCGCATACACCAGCGGTATCTGGTGAGAGCGGGTGCAATTCGTCAGATATGCGGCAGTGAAGTGCAGCTTCAAACTCAGTCCCTGCCTATAAGCCGAAGCTATTATCAAAAAGTGATGCTGAGTCTCACAAAGACCATGCTGGAGGTATAAGAAACAGTGCATAAATACACGGAACTCTTATTTTTAGGCTCATATATGCTGCTTCTTGCCGTTAACGCTTTTTTTCTGTACCGAATTTGCAGGGCTTTTGTAGAAATCAAAGAGAGCAGGTGGGCAAAAGCTCTGCTTTTCGGCACAATGTATTTGACAAGCGGAACTGTGGTCTGGATAGGAGACAATAACTTTGCCATGACCCTGCCTTTCTACATTGCCGCTTTTCTTGCGGCCACTAAAGGGGACAGGCTTGGACGGCTTACGGTAGGCGGTATTCTGTTTTGCTTTATAATGGCTGTCTGCGCCATGGCAGATACATATATGATCCCCGTAGATAAGATAGGCTTTTATGATACGGCATCCCGCATTGCCCGTCCGGTGCTGTATGGGGTGTTTTATCTGATGCTAAGAAACGGGCTTAAAAAAGAAAGCATTCAGCTTCCACACAGGCTGTGGAAGCTTTGCGCCGGGCTTACCGTTTTGCCCGTTGTGACTCTGGCAGTGCTTATCCTGCCTACATACTGGATGCCTGATTCTATGCTGCTGCATAACCTTACCCTGTTTCAGGGCCTTTTCATACTGCCGCTGGCACTGCTTGTTTCGGTAATACTGCTCAAGAGCATTATGGTGCTTGCAGATTATGAACAGAAGGCTCAGGCAGCTGCACTTGCGGAAATGCGGCAGGTGTACTATGAGGGCTTACAGAGAGAACAGATACAGGTACGAACTCTGCGCCACGATATGCGAAATCACCTGAATTTGGTTTCCGGCTTGCTTGACAGAGGCGAAATCGGCAAAGCGCAGGAGTATCTTGCGGAGCTGGAGGAATCCTCGGCTCTGGGACGCTCGGAAAGAATCTGCGAAAATGAGATAGTGAATGTAGTGCTTTCTTCAAAAAACAGCATAATTGAGCAGAACGGAATAAAGGCGGACTTTAAAGTCTCCCTCCCCGCAAAGCTGCCCATTTCCGATACTGACCTTTGCGCCCTTTTCGGAAACGCACTGGATAATGCCATTGAAGCTGCGCAAAAATCGGAAAATAAAGGTATTTCTCTGCGCTGTAAAGCAGAATACGGCGTGTTTATGCTCCGGTTGGAAAATTCCCTTGCGGGAGATGAGCATAAAGATTTAAGTACTACAAAAAAAGACAAAAGTCTCCATGGCTTCGGCCTTGCAGGAATGAGGGAAATTGCATCCAGATATAACGGTGCTATGGATACGCAGATAACAGGAAACAGATTTGAACTTATTGTCAGTATTCCTCTTACACAGATCGAGACGGACAAACAAAAAAGGAGCTGAGTACAAACTCAGCTCCTTTTTGCGCCTTTCATATGATGGAGGTGAAAGGTATATTCAGTTCCACGCAGCGGCGGTAGAGCCGTACACGTTCGTTAAATCTTTCGGCTGCCAGCGCACATTCAGCCTGAGTGGGGTGGCTGTCGGTGATTTCCCAGCGGAGCTCCTTCTGCTCTGTGGGAGGTTCGGTGCCGAATTTGCCCTGCCCCTCCTTGAGGTTCTGTGCAACGGCTCCGTTGCACACGAAGGTTCCGATGACCTGATTGCTGTCCTTTAACAGATTAAGACCGGAATCTATTACCGATCTTGCATATGCAGTGTCGGCGTAGTAACCAAGAGTGCAGAAAATTCCTACAACCTTGCCTTTTACGGTTTTGAGAAACTCCTTCATTTCGTCGTTGGGATTTGCGGATATGCCCCAGTAACCCAGAAGAATAATATCTCCGTCCAGCTCCGGCGTGCCGTCTTTAAGGTTATGGATGCTCTTGCTTTCGGCCTGAACACCGTTATATATGGCCTTTGCAAGCTTTTCGGTGCAGCCGGTAAGGCTTGAATATATTATCTGTACTTTCATAATTCTCCTTTCCAGCGGTGAGTTTAAATTTACTTCTTTATTATAGCACTTTTTTATCGGAAAGCTCAATTATAACGAACCATTTTTTTGCCGAAATTAAAAGCCGTCAGGAGCATTTTTCAGTCAGAATAACGTATAATGTGAATTGATTGTAAAAAGCTGAAAAAGCCCGTAAAAGTTCTTGCCTGCCGGATCTGTTTTGGAGTAATATTATATATATTCCTAAGGAAAGGTAAACTACTATGAATTTACTGCGTATTTTTTCACTTGCAGGGCTGGTGTTGTATTTTGCGGCACTGCTTCTGGCGGTTATGCGTGAAAAGAAGAATCAGACGGTTTTAGACTACTTTTTTGCAGGCAGGTCTCTGCCGTACTGGGCACTTTCCATAACCTTTATTGCCTCCTGGTGGGGCGCCGGTTCTGCCCTTTCCACGGCCGATCTGGCATATGATGACGGCCTGGGTGCGTTCTGGTATTACGGAGTTCCTGTGCTGCTGTCTACTTTCTTAATGATACTCTGCGCCAAAGGCATACGGCGTGTGGGATACTTAACTCAGGGACGCATGATGGCGGCCCGCTATTCGGATAAGACTGCCAAAATCCTCTCTCTTCTGGTCCTTGTGTTCATGGTCTTTAATGCCGCATCTCAAATGGTAGGCATAGGTGATTTCTTCGGTACATATCTGGGGCTTCCCTATGAGGGGGCAGTGCTGGCGGGAACGCTGATCGTCCTGATTTATTCCATGTTCGGCGGCTTCAGAGGAGTGGTGCTAACGGATATTATTCAGTTTGTACTGCTTCTGATTTCTGCCGTTCTTGTATTTGCCGTGGGCTTTTCAAAGGCCGGAGGTCTGGAGGGAATTCGGCAAGCGGCTCAGACCGCCGGAAAAACAGGCTTTCTGGATATGGGAGCGGGAGCATCCAAGTACAGTATGTATGTGATCACCTTCGGCTGTGCATGGATGATTCAGGCAAATGTGTGGCAGCGCATATCCGCTGCACGCTCAGATAAGGACGCAAGAAAAATGACGGTAATGAGCTTTTTTGCCTATATTCCGCTGTACCTTATAGTAGTCCTTACGGGTATGGCCGGATTTGTGCTGTATCCAAGCCTTCCCAAGGGCGGCGTTGTTACTGCCATTGTGATGGACTATATGTCCCCTGTGCTTGGAGCGCTGGTATTTATAGGGATTTCGGCTGCGATAATGTCCACAATGGATTCTCTTTTAAATACGGCTTCCATGACACTGGTTCTGGACCTTCTGCCTCCTGCCGAAAGCGAAGAAAAGCAGCTGGCACGCTCCCGTATGGCGACCCTTGGCGTTACTGCTGCGGCGCTTGTGATTTCCATGGGCATCAGGTCTATACTGAAAATTTCATGGATGGCATCTGATATTATTACTACAGGTGTGTTCGTGCCGCTGATTATGGGCTTTTTCTGGCGCCGTGGCAATACGGCCGGAGCAATCGCCTCAATGCTTACGGGCTTTGCCTATTGCATATATAATCTGCTCATATCCCTCGGACTGCCGCTGCCGTCCTTCTGGCAGGCTCAGTCTGCGCAGCAGGTTGTTCTGGGCGTGGGCCTGTCCTTTGCGGTTTATGTCTGCGTAAGCCTGCTTACGCCGCCTGAAACCGAAAAAGCCAGAAACTTTATGTCTCTTGCCGGTTTTGGCAGAGAAAAAGAGAGTAAGGATTAAGATCAGTTAATAAATGAAAACAGTGCAGCCCTAGGCTGCACTGTTTTAGAAATTAAATTTGTACTAAATTAAGGCTTTATAAAGCACAAGAAAAAATATGAAAGGTAACATAAAAATGGACCACAAGACTATTTATCCCTGCGTTCGTTTGGCAGAGGGAGAGTTGGCGGAGCGGGTTATTACCTGCGGCGACCCTGCAAGAGCAGAGAAAATTGCAGAGCTTTTAGAAAATCCTGTCTGCCTGCAAAGGAACAGAGAGTTCCATTCTTTCAGCGGAACATGGAAGGGAGTTCCAATCAGCGTGGTGTCCCACGGCGTTGGTGCAGGCGGAGCGGCAATAGCCTTTGAAAGTATGATAAAAATAGGCGCAAAGATCATTATTCGTGTAGGCACTTGCGGCGGTATGCAGGACGGTATTGATGCGGGAAGCATAGTTGTTGCCACGGGAGCCTGCCGAGACGACGGTGTCACGGAAAGAATGCTGCCGATAGGCTATCCTGCGGTGTGCGACTATAATGCTGTACTGGCACTGGATAAGGCCGTGAAAGAGCTGGGAATTAAATGTGAAAAAGGCATTATAATGACCAATGCGCTGTTTTATGCAGGACTTACCGAGTCAAATGTGAAGCTTTACGCTAAAGCCGGCGTCAAAGCAATGGAAAACGAGGCAGCTCCGCTGTTTGTTCTGGGCAGCAGGTATGGGATCAAGACAGGCTGTATTCTTACTGTCGATGCAAAAGCCTTTGAACTTATAGGGCCTGAGGGCTATGTGCCTGATACAGAGAAGGTTAAGACAGGGCTTGAAAATTCCATTGTGGCGGCGCTTAATGCAATCAGTTCAATGGCGTTGTGAAATGAGGATAAGGAAAAACCTGTCATTTTGACCCATTGAATCCCCACTGAAAAAACAAAAACTGTGTAAGTATCAGAAATTTTTCCTGCATCTTGCGCAGAGGAATACGGCGTGATATACTCAGGCAGGATATTGACAAAAGAATACTTTTCATCCATATTAGTTTGCGGATAGGGCGCAGAAGTTTCTACGTGACAACCTTAAAGTGTCTACGCTATGGGTGCGTGATCGATTTGCTTGCGTGCAGGTTAAACCTGTCTGCACGCAGGCTTGGTTTACCACGGCACACAGGCGTCCGGCAGCAATGCAAGGATGCCTTTTTATTCGTGTTTTTGTTTGTATCTGAAAGAACTCACTGAAAAGAATAAGGAGAGATACGGATATGAAATTTACCGAAATTCCAAAAGTTGAATATGCTATTATCGGAGGTTCCGGTACATGGGCAGGAGAGTTCCCAGAGAGTACCGGCTTTAAGGGCGTAACCGTACTGGAAAAAGAAATGGAGTTTGACACTCCCTTCGGTACTTCCCAGCAGATGAAGCTTCTGGAGCTTTCTGCGGAGGTGACGGCCGACGGCAGACCCCGCCGCCTTCTCACCGTTCCTTTCCATGGCTATCATGGGCTGGCTCCGTACAACACTCCTTCCGAACAGATTTTCTGGGTGTTCAAGGAGGCCGGAGTAAAATACATCATTGCCGAGGGCAGCGTGGGCGGCATTAACCATCTTCTGGATCCCGGCGATATTGTCATTCCCCATGACTTTGTGGACTTGACCAAACGGCCCACCAACATACACCGCTTTACAAAGAACATTGTGCGTATGGCCCAGCCTACCTGTCCTGCTTTGCGCCGTATTCTCACCGAAAAGGCCAGAGAAGAGTACCCCCGTGTGTTCCCCCGTGGAGTATACGGCAACTCCGAGGCGCCCCGTTTTGAAACTGCTTCCGAAATCAAATTTATGGCAGCTGCCGGATGCGATATAACGGGACACACCATGATCCCCGAGGTCTATCTGGCTCGTGCAATCGGTGCCTGCTATGCATCGGCCTATCTGGTTTCAAACTATGCAGAGGGCGTAGAGGATCCCTCGTGGAAGGGTGAAAGCATTTTTGACCACTATCGTGACAGTGCCGATAAGATCGGCCGTGTTACCCTTTCTGCAATCGCTGCTATTGAGCCGGAGCATACGGACTGCTGCTGCAAAGATTATCTGATAGAGGTTCCCAATACCGTTCAAAACCGTATTGAGGACAAGCAGTAAGCAAATAAAGCATTACTCATATGCGTTTGCGGAGTACCTCTATGATTGAGTAAGTGATATACAAGCATGAAAAAAGAGCGATGGCTTCATCGCTCTTTTTTTGTACTTAAATTGCCGTAATGATCGACACATTTGATTTTCCTACATATTCATCGCTCTTTTTTCGTGATGAATATATTGCGGTTCTTTCCGTTTTTCATAGACGCCCATGCTTTAGGAGCAGAAAAAGTTAAGAATAAGCCAATAGCGGAAAACGCCGATAGAGTAATCAAAAGGCCTATATTTTGGGGGTCCCCTGTTTTCGGAGCTGTGGAATCGGATGTTTTTGATGGATATTTCTTGTCGGGAGTATCCGGTGTTTTTGGCTTGACGGTGTTTTTCACAACAAAATCAAAGCCGTTTTCGTTTTCGGAGACCATGCAGGTGTAATTATCGGGGATGTCAAGCTCTTTGACAGAGTACACAATCCGGTGTCCGTCCTGTTCCTTCAG
>JARHZW010000105.1 GCA_029264685.1 Candidatus Limivicinus sp. | reverse complement strand
TTTTTCGGAGCTTTTCCGCAGAAAGCTGCGATCCGAAAGCGCTTTCTCAGATAAATGCGTATTTTTTAAGTCTGTCCATTGCCTCAACAAGTTTAGCCGTGGGCAGAGCCAGATTCATGCGTATAGAGTCAGGCCAGATAAAGTCCTCGCCGTTCTGCCAGATAACTCCGCACTTCACGCCCCGCAGCTGAAGCTCATGAATGGAAACATTGTGCTCTCTGCACCAGTCTCCGCAGTCCAGAAACAGCATATATGTGCCCTGAGGGCGCATTACACGGACACCGGGGAAGTTCTCCCCAATAAACTTGCAGGCGTAGCCGTGATTTTCGTCAATAACGGCGCACATCTGGTCTGCCCACTCTTCTCCCGCAGGGCTGAACGCACCTACAAGCGCATGGGCGGAAAGTACATTTGGCTCGTTATAATGGCTGATTTCGCCACTCCTTACCACTCTGTCACGGAGATACTTATTATAAATTATATGATAGGAACCCACAAGGCCTGCAAGGCTGAAGGTCTTTGAAGGGGCGTACAGAGCAATAACACGGTTCTTCGCATCCTCAGACACAGACTGGGTAGGAATGTGGGTATAGCCGGGCATAATAATGTCTGACCAGATTTCATCGGAAATAACTATGCAGTCGTTCTTTGCGTAAACCTCCATAGCCTTTTCGATTTCCCATTTTTCCCACACTCTGCCCGTGGGATTATGGGGTGAGCAGAAAACCGCAAAGTGAATATTGTTCTCTTTGAGCTTTTTGTCCATGTCCTCAAAGTCCATGCGCCAGATACCCTCTTCGTCTCTCTTGAGAGGGCTGTGAACTATGTATCTGCCAGCATTCTCAATAGTGTGGGTAAAGCCCACATAGGTGGGAGAATGGAGCAGAAGCTTGTCTCCCGGATTTGTGAAGGCATGAAGAGCAGAGCAAAGGCCGCCCAAAACGCCGTTTTCATAGCCTATATGTTCTTTTTTCAGACCTTTAACGCCGTTTCTCTTTTCCTGCCAGTTAATTATGCTGTCAAAATACTCATCGCTCAGGGGGAAATAACCGAAAGAGGGGAATTTAAGTCTCTCCTCAATGGCCTCAAGCACAGGAGGTGCCGTGGGAAAGCTCATATCGGCTATCCACATGGGAATAGCTTCAAAACCTTCGTCAGGTTTTACATCATCAAAAGGAATACGGTCAGCGGCTATGGAGTCTTTTCCACGGCGGTCCAGTATGGTTGTAAAATCATATTTCATGTTCCGATTTTCTCCTTATCTCAAAGTGATCATCACGATTAGACCCCGGAGAGGAAAGCTCTCCGGGGGTTTTTATCAGCTCAGAAAATCTCTCAGTTTCTTGGAGCGGCTGGGATGGCGGAGCTTTCTGAGAGCCTTTGCCTCGATCTGGCGTATACGCTCTCTGGTGACATTAAATTCCTTGCCCACTTCCTCCAGAGTTCTGGTGCGGCCGTCAACTATGCCGAAGCGCAGCTCCAGAACCTTCTTCTCTCTGGGAGCCAGAGTGTCCAGCACCTCTTCCAGCTGCTCACGGAGCAGAGAGAAGCTTGCCGCCTCGGAAGGCTCGGAAGCGTCCTCGTCGGGAATAAAATCGCCAAGGTGGGAATCCTCCTCCTCGCCGATAGGAGTTTCCAGAGAAACAGGCTCCTGAGCGATTTTCAGAATATCTCTCACCTTTTCAACGGGCATATCCATTTCTTCGGCAATTTCCTCTGCGGAGGGGTCATGACCCAGTTCCTGAAGGAGCTGACGGGAGACACGGATGGTCTTGTTTATGGTCTCAACCATGTGGACGGGAATTCTGATTGTTCTGGCCTGATCGGCTATGGCTCTGGTAATGGCCTGACGGATCCACCATGTTGCATATGTGGAGAACTTATAGCCTTTGGTGTAGTCAAACTTCTCTACGGCCTTTATAAGGCCCAGATTTCCCTCCTGAATAAGGTCAAGGAACAGCATACCTCTGCCTACATAGCGCTTTGCAATGGAAACCACCAGACGGAGGTTGGCCTCGGTCATTCTCCGCTTTGCCTCTTCGTCGCCGTCGGCCATTCTTATTGCAAGGGCTATCTCCTCGTCTGGATTGAGCAGCGGCACCTTTCCTATCTCTTTAAGGTACATACGCACCGGATCGTCGGTGGAGAAATTGTCAATAAGGGCGTCGGTGTTGTTTATTTCCTCCTCGCTCACTTCCTCTATCTGAGAAAGCTCGCTTTCCGATATATTGTCATCATCCATGGGAGGCAGCACATCTGCGGAAACAACATCAATGTCAATTCCGCTTGCCTCTATGGTTTCATAGAACTTGTCCATTACCTCGCTGTCCAGATTCATCTCTTCCAGACATTCCAGATCTCTGGTGGAAAGCTTACCGGCTTTCTTACCTTTTTGAAGGAGTTCTTCAAGGCGGACCTCAACCGGCTTTGCCGCTTCCTCCGGATTTTCTTTTTTCTTTGCGGTTTTCTTTTTGGCGGCTTTGGCAGCAGGCTTTTTCTTTGCTGATGCCGGACGCTCTGCCGCTTCCTTCTCGTCAGCCTGTTTCAGCAGCTCGTCCGCCATCATTTTCAGTTCCGCATTGGTAAATCTGTATTCATCAGCCATATTTACCCTTATACCCCTTTCTTTTTCCTGAGTTTCTCAGTCAGATCCCTCAAATCCAGAGTCTGAGTGTTAAACTCGTTTTGTTCGTGTATTCTATTTATGTAATCCCGGAGAGCAGTGCTGCCCATAGAAAGATCCTCAGGTCTTTGCAGAATACTCACCAGAAGTGACATCTCGGATGAAGACAGCTCCGCACTGAGTGCGGCGTTGTTCAGCATCTCCCCTCTGTCTATCCGCTCTCTCATCAGAGCGTATATCCGCCTGAGCACCTGAGAGCTGAATTGCTCCGGTTCAGGCAGTCCGGGCGTTGAAGCCAGCGCCGGATCAAGATACAGAAGCCTTATTATCCCCTCCTCGGCCACTGCCGACTGGGGGTTTTCATAACGCAGCTCCCTGTCCTCCGGCTGCATCTGCCGGACAGGTCTTGTCTGCTCTTTTTCAAATTTTTTTCTGTTCCAGCTCAGAAGCTTTTTCCGCCGACGCTCAACCTCGTTGATAATTGCGTCGTCTTTAAGGCCCGTCATGGAGGCGACCCTCATGGCGTAAACCTGACGCTCGGCAGAGCCGGGAAGTCGGGACAGCATATCCGTGGCTTCCTTTAAAAATTCCACCTTTTGCTCATCTATGCTCAGGTCGTATTTTTCAAACACATTTCTAAGCCTGTAATCCACCTGATTTTCAGAGCCGCTGAGCAGCTGGCGAAAAGCATCCGGCCCTTTCTTCTTTATATATTCGTCAGGGTCCTTTGCCCCCTCAAGTCTGAGTACTTTGACCTTAACATCCAGCTTTTCCAAAATGCCTATGGCCCTTTTGGCAGCGCTCATGCCCGCCGTATCGCTGTCGTAAGCAATGATAACCTGATTTTTATAATGGGAGATCAGCCTTGCCTGCTCAGGCGTCAGCGCCGTTCCCAGAGATGCCACCGCCGAGTCGAAACCGGCCTGATGCAGGGATACCACGTCTATATTTCCCTCTGCAAGTATTATGTATTCCTCTTTTGATTTTTTTGCCAGATTAAGGCCGAAAAGGTTGCGGCTTTTGTTGTAAACAAGACTTTCAGGGCTGTTCATGTACTTAGGGCCGCTGTCATCCAGAATACGGCCGGAAAAACCTATAACATCCCCCCGCACATCGATAATAGGGAACATGAGACGGTTGCGGAATACATCGTAAAAGCCGCCCTTCTGTCCCTTCTTCAAAAGCCCCGCCTCAAACATATCGTAGTCCGAGTAGCCCTTTTCCTTCATGGCACGGCGCAGCGCATCCCACGACTGTGGGGCAAAGCCAAGCCCGAAATTTGTGGCAACACGGCGGGATATTCCACGGGAAAGCATATAATCCCTTGCCCCCTCGCCCTGAGGTGCATTCAGCTGGGCGTTAAAAAATCTCGCCGCATCTTTATTCAGCTTCAGCAGCACTGCCCGCTTTTTTGAGGTCTCGTCCATGCCCTCTCTGGGAATCTCCATTCCCACTCTCTTGGCCAGAAACTCCACCGCCTCAGGAAAGCTCAGATTCTCCGCTTCCATTATAAAATGGATAACATCCCCTCCCTTGTGGCAGGAGTAGCAGTAGAAAATCTGCTTTGAGGGCGTAACCGAAAAGGAAGCCGTTTTTTCGCTGTGAAACGGGCACAGGCCGAACATATAGGAGCCGCTTTTTTTATTCAGGTTAACATATGAGGAAACCACATCAACAATATCATTTCTCTCAATAAGCTCGGCTAAAAATTCATCCGAAAATTTCAAAGCGCTCCTCCTAAAAATTTATTTTACCGACCAGACAAAAGGAATATAAATTTCGTCAAATTTCTCCATTGCGTAACCGTCGGTCATACCTGATATATAGTCAACAGCCGCCCTTTCTGCTCCCTCGGCGTCAATAACCGCGCTGAAATCCTCGGGAAGCTCATCGGGGTGGGACACATAGTGGTCGTAAAGCATTTTCAAAATGCCCTCCACCTTGCTCTCCTCTCTCTTGGCAACAGGATTGCGGTAAACCTCGGAATACATATATTTATGGAAAAAATCAAAGGTTTCCTGCATTTCAGGTGACATTTTAAGCTCACCCTCACTGCTGTTTATAATAAGATCCGTAAGAATGGAATTTATTCTCTGGCTGTTTTTTTCTCCGCAGTTTCGGCGGATAATTTCCGGCACATCCTCCGCCCGAACAATTCCTGCCCGTATAGAGTCGTCCAGATCGTGATTTATGTATGCTATTCTGTCGCACAGGCGCACGGTGGTTGCCTCCATGGTATCGTCAGGTGCGCCGTGGGTATGGTGAAGTATCCCCATTCTGGTCTCATAGCACAGGTTCAGTCCTCTCCCGTCCCTTTCAAGACGGTCAACCACTCTCAGGCTCTGCTCATAGTGCTTAAAGCCGCCGGGATAAATGGCATTCAGCGCCCGCTCTCCCGCATGGCCGAAAGGCGTGTGGCCCAGATCATGGCCCAAAGCTATGGCCTCGGCCAGATCCTCATTGAGCTGCAAGGCTCTGGCAACCGTTCTGGCAAGACGGCTCACTTCAAGGGTATGGGTAAGTCTTGTACGGTAATGGTCTCCCACAGGCTGCAAAAAAACCTGAGTTTTGTGCTTTAAGCGGCGGAAAGACTTGGAATGGGTAATTCTGTCAATATCCCGCTGAAAGCAGGTGCGAATATCACATTCCTTTTCCGGTGTAAGCCGTCCCGCACTGTTTTCAGACAGCACACCGTATTGGCAAATAAAGCTTCTCTCTGCCTTTTCCCTTTCGATTCTCGGACAAAACATATGCTGACAGCTCCTTCCGTATTTTGCTGGATACTCCTTTTCACATTATATATACGACGCAAAAAGGCATTTCCCTTTATTTTTTAAAAAATTTTTTTATTTTTCTTTCCGCCCTTGATAATTTCTCCACAGAAAATCGAAAAAACACAGTTTCATTACACTTGTTCAGACTACACAAAAACAGAGGCTCCATTTTAGGAGCCTCTGCCAATCAATTTTTACTTTCGGGAATTATTCCTGAGTGTCCACATCGTCCTCATCTTTTTTCTTGTTCTTTTTCAGGATGAAGAACACAACACCGGCAACAACCACCAGAGATACGGCTGCAATGCCTGCCCAAAGGCCGATATTGCTTTCATCGCCTGTCTGAGGTGCAGCGGCAGGATCTACCCACACTGCGTACACGGTGAGATCAGGGAATTTCTCGTTAAGCAGGCACACATCGCCGGGCTTGAGTACAACCTCTGTTCCCTTGTGGAGAGACCAGCCAAGGAACTTCATGCCGTCCTTGGTGGGAACCTTGTCGGTAACGGTAAGGCGCACTTCACGGTGCTTGCTCATGCCCATATCCTGAGCTTCGGGAGCGCCTGTGCCGCCGTTGGCGTCAAATCTCAGCACATAGTGGAGAGCTTCTCTCTCTTTCCAGACTGCCTTTGCAGTGGTATTTACGCTGTTGTATACCTTGTCTCCGGCCTTGTAAACAGTGCCGGCAATTTCCCAGCCCTGGAAATCGTGTTCATCTCTCTGGTAGGGAGCCTCGGGCAGGGTAAACTCTGCATTGGAGCCTTCCGCTACGCTCTTGGTCTCGGAGCTGGTTTTGCCTGAACCGTCATTGTAGTCAAAGGTAAGTGTAATGTCAACCATCACAGGCTCCTTGGCTTCTTTCCACTTGGCGGTAAAGACTGTGGAGTCTTTTATAAGGTACTTTCCGTCTTCGGTTTTTTCAGCAAACTCGTCTGTTTCCCAGCCGTCAAACTCATACTTGACCTTGTCGGTATTTACAGGGGTGAACTTGCATTCGGGTGCATCAATGGTGGAATTGGTCGGTACAGAAATATCATCCATCCGGCCCTCGCCGTGCTCACCGGGTGCAAACTTCACGGTCACACCGAAAATTACATTTAAAACACCGTCACCGCTGTGAATGGAGGATGCAAGATTGCTTCCCTTGGGTAAGGTGCGGAGGAAATGCTCGCCCAGACCGAGATCTGTGATTTCTTCAACATCATAGAAATTCTGGACTGTGCCGTCATGGCCAAGCTCCATGTTGACCTTTTCTTTAAAAACGATCTTTCCGTCATTTTTACCCAGGGTGGGCTCCACTTTTTCCTTAATAAATGTTCCGGGGCCGGGCATTCTGCCGACTTTTATCTCAACGGCTTGAGCATCAGGTGCCCCTGCTTTTTTTACAAATATCTGGAAACCGGGATCCTTAGCGTTCAAGCCGTCCTCACGGCCTACGGTTACCTCTGTTTTATCCGCATCAACAGCCTTGTATGTGCCGGTTTTTCCTACCTTCCACTCCATGCCGCCGACGTTCTTAAGTGTTCCTTCAGAGTCGGATGTAGCAACGAATTCCGGCTTAAGGGCAGGGGCGGTATTACCGTCAGGTGTTGTCTGACCGTCTGTCCCTTCCTGCAATTCAGGGATGGTCACTGCTCCGGAGCTGCCCGTTTCATCAATAACGGCAGGCTCTGCGGCAAAAGCGCTCACAGGAAGCAGAGCAAACACAAAAATCAGCGCCAGAAGAGCGCCCATAAATCTTGTGCCTTTCTTCATATCAAAAACCTCCTTGTGTTTTTTATTCTAATATGAACGGTTCAACTGTGCAGCCTGCAAGGCTGCTCCTGTTATCTTAGATTATAACAGACAGAAGATAAAAATCAACGATTTTAACGCAATCAATTATTAAACTTTCTTAATAATTACCCTATCACGGGATTAAGTGCCTTTATTTCAAAGATTTTACCGATATTTATACTGTCATCTGAGTTTCTGTTGTCGCTTCACGGTCTGTTTGTCAGCCCTGCACATACTTTACGGCTATTCCGGCCGTATCCTTGATTTTCTTCTTTCCGCTCAAAAATTCTTTGCCGGTCATGATCTGAGCGCCAATATTTTCCATATCCTTCAGGTTTGCCTTCTGGATTTCCTCCGTTGAGGAGGAGGTGCAGTTGCTTATGACCACCACATTATAGTCAAGCGAAATTCCGTCATAGCAGGTGGTGCGTATGCAGTTGGGTGTTGTGGTGCCGGTAAGTACAATATTCTTTACACCCAGACGGCGCAGCAGCAGGTCAAGCTCGGTCTGGAAAAAGGCGGAGAAACGGGGCTTTATGAGCATATAGTCCCCCTGCTGAGGTTCAAATTCCTCCGGCATATCTGTGGAAATGTCATCCATGCAGTTGGGACTGAGCGGCTTTCCTCCTCTGAGCCAGCCCTCAAGTCTGGTATGCTCCACATCGCTTCCGTTTTCACGGTAAAGTCTGTTTACGAATATAACAGGAATTTCCTGCTCCCTGCATCCTCTTATCAGTTTCGCACAGTCAGGGACGGTGGCTGCCGCCCCCTTAATATAGCAGCTTGACTTTTCGCTTATAAAGCCTCTCTGCATATCAATTACTATAAGTGCAGTATCTTTCATATAAATGCTCCTTTCCAATGTACCTTCAAAGCCCAAGGGTTCTGTCAGACTTCAATTTCGTACTTTTCGTAGGCGTTTATTATTCTCGTGTCATCCCGCTGCAATTCTCTGGGGATGTTGTGGCCGTAGTTTAAATGAACATGACCGTGTACAAAAACCTTGGGCTTATATTTATCCATAAGCTCGTTAAAACATTCAAAGCCTCTATGGGCATAGTCCTTTCCGTCCCCGTAACCGGCAGCTGGCGCATGAGTCAGCACAATATCCGCACCGCCTGACCACTTGAGTTTAAGGGACAGCCTTGCTATTCTGCGCCGCATTTCTCTTTCAGAGTACTGATACGGCGGCACACCCCCGTAATTGGGGCTTCCGCCCAGTCCAAGTATACGCAGCCCCTTATAAATAAAAAGCTTGTCGTCTATATTTGTGCAGCCCTCAGGGGGAGTATTGGCATATTTTGTGTCGTGGTTGCCGTGGACATACAGCAGTGGCACATTTGCCATGGTGACAATAAAGCTGAGATAATCCGGCTTCAGATCTCCGCAGGAGAGTATAAGATCGTAGCCCTTCAGCTTCCCCGGGGTATAGTAATCCCACAGGCTTGAGCACTCTTTATCGGAAAGTAAAAGCAGCTTCAAAGGATGACTCCCTCCTTTTCAGGTATTATATTGTCTCTGTAAATTCCCTGAACACGGGCAATGTTCTGTCCTTTTTCGGTCATCTCCTCAAAGGACGGGATTTTTCCGTCCACATTGTCGCAAAGCCAGTCCATATTAAGTATTTCCTGATAGCTGAAATACTTGCTGCCGTCATTTCTGACAGTGCCGTTCTGGTCCACTATGGGTCTGTGAAACGGTCTTATGCTGTCGTTTATTATGCTTTCTTCAAGAATAAGCGCCAAAGCCTTTACACCGTCGGGCATAGCATCCGCATATTCGATCCCTACAACCCCGCTGTCCAGTCCCCACCAGTAGTTCACTGCGTGTTCGCTGTCCTTGCTGAAATTCAGGGTGTCCCAGCCGCCGTCCATAACGCTGGTTACAAGCTTTGTATAAAATGTCCCCCAGTCCCAATAGGGTGATGCCAAAAGCTCCGTGTCTCCGTCAGGCTTTACCAGAAAAGTACCCCAAAGACCGTTGCTCCAGCCGGGGATAGGCACATCAAGAGCGGAAATCACATCATGTCCCTTTTCCTTCAGTTCTTCCACCGGCTGCCCCGGAACGCAGGCCCATTTAAGTTCTATTCTTGCCCTTGGATTTGTGAGCTGCGCTCCCAATGCAAAGGCGTTAATTTCTGCCGGAACTCCGAAAATAGGGTAACTGGCTACATAGCCTATATTGTCGCAGCGGCTTATGGCCCCTGCTATCGCTCCTGCTATAAACTTGCCCTCGTACATCCGGCTGTAAAAAGTACGGACGCCGGTATAGGCCATTGCAACGGAGCAGTTGAGTATTTTCACATTCGAATGCTGCGCCGCAAACTTTCTGCACTGGGCAATCAGAGAGGGCGTAGAGGTGAAGATAAGCTGAACCCCTCTTCTCGCCGCATCCTCCAGCGCTGCCTCCGCCTTAAAACCTGTGCCCACATTCATGTAAACAAGGGTCTCCACCTTGTCACCCATAATCTCCTGCATTTTGTGCCGGCCCTCCTCATGGGCACTGGTCCAGTTACTCACCTCGGGAGACAGCTCGTGAATGAACGCCACCTTCAGACGGCTCGGAAACACTGTGGCTTTCAGTTTTTCCATAAAGCCTCTTGCGTCCTCCACGCTTTCGTCATCCGTGCTGACCTCTATAGGCCCGCCTTTTTCCAGAGCCTTCACATCCTGCCATATGGTATGCAGGGAACTGACAAGCTCGCTCGGAGACATTTCTTTCAACCCCTCAAAGGGGTACACAAGCAGCCACACCAGCAGAATGTCTGCCGTTGTAACGCTCAGTTCCTCGTCCGTAAATTTTTCCAGCGCTGCGGAGAAATTACAGAAGCCGGATCTAAAGATCCTCTGCTGCTCCTGAGTCCACACATGGTCAGGCTCATACCCAAGTGCGGCCTGAAGCTTTGGAAAGCTTCCGGGACGGGTAAAGCGTACCTGATAGAGCTTTGTTTTCTGATAATAGTCCATAAATTCGTAATAGCGCTTGATTTCATAATCCTCCGAATACTCGGGGATAAGCCTTGTGACTACTCCGGGAACAGACCGAGCGCCGTAGCTTTTCAAAACACTGACACGCTTGTTGCCCTCCAGAACATAAAAACGCCCCAGATACTCATAGCAGCGCACGGGGTCACGGATTCCCTCATCGCTCAGGTGAGCGCTGCACAGCTGTATCCATTTTGCGCCGAATTCGGAGTTTTCAGGCAGAAGCGGCATAAAGTCTGCGGCAAAGGCTGCCGTGCGGCCGGCAGTCTTTGTACCGGCTATCATATCCGCCGGTATCTCCACAAGTCCCATACTCATATGACCTGCAACGGAAACTCCGTCCAGAATTTCGTCCAGAACCTGCAAATACGGATTTCTGCCCTTGCGTATGTTCTCTCTGTAGGTCTTTCGTCCCGCTTTGAGAGCTGCCTCATACTGCTCTCTGGCTTCCTCTAACCCCATGGCAATCCCCTTTCTGCACAGCCAACTGAAATTTTCTACATCTTAGTATTATACCGTTTTTTAATTTCACATTCAAGCAGTGTCTTTACACTGTGACTATTGTTTACAAAATCACCTAATTTAGCTAATTGCCAGCTTTGCGCTCCCGCACGGACCGTAAAAGCCGAAAACTGCACCTTGGCTTTCTTCCGGCCGTTTTACAGGCATTTATCTAAAATCTGTAAATTTTTCTCTCCGTAACTGCCATATCCATTTTCCTGTCCCAGCTTTCAGAGACCAAATTTTCCAGATACTGAGCCTCAAAGGCTACGGCGGCCACCCTTGCATTTTTGCATTTCGGCAGATACCGGTCATAATAGCCGCCCCCATGCCCCAATCTGCCGCCCTGACTGTCAAATGCCACGCAGGGAGCAAATACAAGGGAAATTTCCTCAGGAGGGCAAAGTCTTGAGTTTTCCTTATCCGGCTCCCAAATGCCGTATAAGCCTCTGCGCCACTTATGCGGAATGTAGGCGTTCATTATTCCGCCTTTTTCCGACACGGGAAAAGCCAGTTTTTTCCCTGCTTTAAGCAGCTCTCTGTGGGCATATTCAAGGTCTGCCTCCCCTGCCGCCGCCGCATAGGATAAAATTATATCCGCCGTTTGCAGCTCCTCAAGCTCCAGAATCCTGCGGCAGATCTCCATGCTGAACTCCTTCCTCTTCTCTTCCCCCAGAGCGTTTCTTGCCTCAAGCGCCCGTTTTCTCTGGCTGTATTTATCCACGGCTTTACCTCCCGCTTTTTTCAATAGATTATATAATTACTCATATACTGTCAAGGCAAAAAATTCCCCCTGCACCAAGGCAGAGGGAATTCCGCTTAAATTGTGGGTTTATCCGATAAAGACCGTCTTACTTTTCCTTCTTTTTCTTTCCCGTAACCACAACCACTACCACGCACACGGCCAGAACCACCACAACGATGGCAATGATAGTGCCGGTGCTCATGCCGCCGTTTTCTGCGGCAGGTTCAGAGGGTGTTTCAGGAACAGGGGAGGTTTCGGCAGGCTGTGCCGGTGCCACGGTATCGGCAGGAGCCATTTCAATTCTGCCTGAGCCGTTAACATTGCTGTAATCCGCAGTCAGACCGGGATATTTTGCAGTCAGAGGAGAATTGGCAGCTTCAACCACACCGTCGGGGAAAGCCTGTATATAGTTTGCAAGAACCATGTAGTCTTCCATCACATAGTCCAGCACGTTCACTGCGCCTTCAAACATACTGAAGCCGTCACCCAGATCACGGAGGGTATAGTTATAGCCTGCCAGATTGTATTCGGCAGTAAGGTCGAGCTGATCCCATGTGTCGGTCTCTTTGTTGTATACCTTCACATCATGGACTCTGTATCCGTCGCTGCTCTCAGGAGCACTGACCCAGACCCCTTTTTCGTCTTTTTTGGTGGAATCCGGCCGCTCACCGTCTATCTTGTAGGTAAGGCCCGAAACCTGCAAAAATCCGCCGCACTCTTCTCCCGTGCCTGCGCTGCGGGCGCCCCATTCCAGAGCGTCCAGAATCTGCTGACCGGTTACGGTCTGCAAGCAGGCCACATTGCCGAAGGTATGAATACTCTTGCAGGTAAGGTATGAAATATCTCCCGTAACCGCCTTATTGCGAATACCGCCGCCGTTCATAACGGCAACATCAACATCCAGATCCATGTCGTCAAACAGATAATAAAGTGCGTCTGCACAAAAATCGCCTGTGTTGGTCTCCTGACTGCGAACAAGGCGTTTTTCTCCGTCAAAGTTATCAAAAGTCAGTTCGGTAGAGCCGATGACCACGCCAAGCTCGTCCTGAACCTTGGCTATCCAGTCCTCTTTCAAAGCCTTGACTTTCTCGTCCCGGGCATACTGGCCCTTGTACAGATCAGAGACCAGATTATAGCCCACCACCTTGGTTAACTCCTTGCCGTCCTTGTCTTTCTTAACCTGACCGTTTTCGTCCAGATCCGGCTCCGTAACAGGCTCGGCGGTAATAAAGTCGGTCTCAACGGAGCCGTCCTTGTGGATAAGCATCAGCCCGATATTTTCCATATAAGAGCCGGTCTGAGTAAGAATTACAGGGTTTCCGTCCTTATCCTTTACGGTTTCCGACTCCACGGTGGAGTGTGAGTGGCCGTCAATGAAAGCATTCAGGCCGGACACATTTTTAATGGTTGCGGTGCTGGTCCACGGCTCGGAAGAGGGGTCTACACCCATATGGCCAAGACCTATAACTATGGTTGCACCCTCTGCCCTTGCATCATCCACGGCTTTCTGCACATCTGCGTACAGAGCGGCACCGTCCTCACCGCCGGAAATACCGTAGATGTAGTTTCCGCTGCCGTCCTGAAAGTATGCAGGAGTGGACTTGGTGAATGATTCGGGAGTCAGCACGCCTACAACGGCCACCTTCTCCTCTCCGCAGTCAAAAATCTTGTAGCTGTCCAGAACATTGTCGCCCCGAACCCCGTCTTTCTCTTCGTAAAAATTGCAGTCTATGTAGGGGTATTCAGCCCACTGTATAAGCTGCTTGCAGCCGTCCATGCCGTAGTCAAACTCGTGGTTGCCCAAAGTTGCGGCGTCATAACCGGCAGCATTCATAAGCTGTATTATGTGCTCCCCTTTGTCCAGAGACCCGAACGCAGTACCCTGTGCGTGGTCGCCGGCATCCAGAAGGAGAACATGTTCATACTGCTTTTCCAGTTCATCCTTGATGTTTTTCAGAACATCGTAGCTCAACGGCTGGTCTACATAGGTGTGGACATCGTTGGTGTAAAGAATTGCGATGTCATCTGACTTGACTTCCTCCGCAAATGCACTTGGAACCAACAAGGTAACCAACATCAAAATTGCGAGGATTACACTTAATTTTTTACGCATTTTTTCCTCCTGTTAAAGTTGTATTAGTATTTGTCCTTGTCCGTTATCGGGTACATATGTATTTTACCCCCATGAAATGTAAAAAGCAACTGTTCTCATGGGGTCAAATGTGATATGCTGAGAAAAAAGCCCTGCAAACAGAAAAGGGTTTTTATGGTGTGTGCGGAGGTGCCGTTTTATGACTATTAACGAGGCTCTTGCCAGACTTAAAAAATCTGAGTTTAGATCCCGATTTCACCTGAGTGAAAAAGATAAATTATATATTGCCGAAAAAGGGCTTCCCGTTATCAGGGAACACGCCGAAGATTTCGTCCGCCGCCGTCTGGCTCCGTCGGAAATTCCAAACGACGGCAGGCAGACCCCTATGCGTGGACATCCCGTATTTGTGGCCCAGCACGCCTGCGCCTGCTGCTGCAGAGGCTGTTTTGAAAAGTGGTACGGAGTGCCAAAAAGAGTTGAACTGTCCGAAATTCAGCAAAAGGGCGTAGTAGACCTGCTGATGGCATGGATAAAGCGTGAAATTAGATAGAATCACAAAAGGAATATATTAAATAGGATAGTTGTTCAGTAGAGCATACTGGCGCAGGGGTTTTGCCTATGAGGCCTGCAAAGCCGTAATGGATTAGGCTTTTGCAGCCCTAAAGTCTCATATGCAGCTAAAAGCTGCGGAAGTTTTCCACAACTTTCGCAGTTTTTGTTGAAAAGTTTTCGATTTTTAATGTCTTCTGAGCACTGCGCCGGCAGGATTTCAGCTAAAAATACAGAAGCTTTGCTCCGAGGACGCTCCTCAGTATAAAAAAAGCGGAAGCCGTAAAGACTTCCGCTTTGTATAAGCGATAATA
>JARHZW010000082.1 GCA_029264685.1 Candidatus Limivicinus sp. | reverse complement strand
CAGGTTAGAAAACTCATCTATACCGTTTCCGAATATATCACAGTTGAGCTTGCCGCCGTGACAGCCTTTAAAGGCAATTCCCAGACTTTTTTTAGGCAAACTCAGACTGGTAAAGCCTTTCATGGATACGCTGCATCGGTGGTTGAATTCAGCGGAATCATTATAAAGAGCAAGATTTGCCTGCAATTCCTTGCCTTTAAAGCCATCCAGATACATATTCCTGAATTCCGTGGGTTTATCTACTACAAGACTTAAAACCGGCAGACTGTGGTTTTCATTAAGGATGAAGCTGTAGGAAACGGCAGGGCTGGGCAGTGCATCCTCTTCTACTGCTACAGCACGCAAAACAGAGGTGGTGTCAAAGCTCAAAGGGCTGCTGTATTGCTCGGAGGCTTCTGTAGGCAGACTGCCGTCGGTGCTGTAGTATATGACTCCGTTTCCGCCCAGCTCTGCTGTAACGGATTGAGTATCGTTAAAGACACCGTCGTTTGTCAGCAGGTATGGACTGTCGGAGACACGGCGCTTTCCGTCAGCGTTATCAGCTCGGGGAGTGGGAATTTCAAAGTAGAAAAAACCATCTCTGTCTGCCAGTCTGCCCATGCTGCCGCCGCTCGGTATGCTGTGCAGATGCACATAATCAATTATATTGCCGCTGCTGTCTGATAAAAACAAACTCTCACTTTCTGAATCCAGAGAGAAATTACAGTGTATTTTATAATTGTCGCTTAAACCTTCATCACCGGAACAGATAATCTGGCGGTACTCACCGCTTTCAAGGACAATATCGGGAAACTGCCACTTTTTCAGCTCTTTCCCCTCATCTGAAAGATAGAAAGATGACAGGTTAACTGGGCTGTCCGACAGGTTTTTAATCTCTACCCAGTCCTCATCTGTATCAGAATAGACCATTGCCTCATTTATTGAAAGCGGGCCTATAGCTGTATGTAAGGATGCGTAAGCTTCATATCCTGAATGACTGTTTTCAAAGCCCGGACTGATCCAGCGTTCCGGCTCAAGCTGCCCCTGAGAGTTAAGCGCAAGAGATACATCATCAGGTACGGCAGAACAAAAAGCGGAGTCTATTACTGCTCCTTGCACATCATAAAGGTATAGTGTTTCTCCTTCGGAAAGGGAAAAGTTACATTCCATGGGCAGGCTATTGTCAGATGAGCAGAAAATCAACAGGTATTCGTCAGGAGCCATGGAGCATTGAGGGAAAACCCATTTTTCCTCGGCCTCGCCATCGCAGAGCATCCAGCCTGAAAGGTCTATATTTTCTTCGGAAAGGTTGTGCAGCTCTATCCAGTCGGGGAAGGCGCCGCTTTCATCCTGAAGGGAGCTGGTATTATGATACATAAGCTCCGATATTTTAATTTTTCCTGTAAAAGAGCTTTCTTTCGCCCTTTCTTCTGAGGGAGGTTGCGATGAGTTCCCGCAGGAGGAGAGAAAAATGGCGGACAGCAAAAGCAAAGCGGCTGCAAAGAGTGCTAAAATAGTATGTGTATTGGTTCTTTTTCTCAGCATGATTTTTCACCTTGTCTAAAAATCTGCTTTTATTTTACCATAGTTAATGTTTTAAACAACATCATTTAGCTTTCGTTTTATACACATTAGCATAAATGCCTGAAAATATTACATGAAAAGAGTAGTCTTTTGCATTTTCGGACTCGGATTATTTCTTATATTTGTGTTTTTCTATTCCTATGATGAATTCATATTTGTAGAAAGACAAGCACCCGTTTAGCGGGCGGTTGTTTTTGTGAAAATAAGCGGCAGGAGTAATTCCTGCCGCTTTTAATGTTACGATATATTGTGTCAGACCTCTATGTCTAACGCTCTGTAAGTTTGGCTGTGATTTTTACAGTCTCTTTTTATGCTATCTCTCAGCCTATTTTATCCAGAGTGCAGCCAGCGTCAAACTCTATAGTGCCCTTGTAGTTCTTTACTATACCTGTAACGGTGATGGTGTCACCGACTTTGACGGTCTCGGCTGCGTCACCGCCCATACGGAAGCATACGATTGGATTTTCATTCAGCTCGCCTACAACCATAGTGAGAGTGATATTCTTATACTTGGGATTGTACTCACCGTCAATAGCGGAGACAACGCCGGTCAAGGTAACGGTCTCACTTGTGGAAATTCCGTCCTCCAGCTTGTAGAGTGCTGTAACGATTTCCTCGGGAGTCATGCTGTCGTTAATGATAATAGCGGCAGGAACTCTCTGCTTGATTGTGATGGTTTTGGTGTTGCCCTTGTCGTCGGAAATGGTGCCTGTAAGGACAAAATTAACTTCCTCGGGATTTTTTTCGTCAATATCAACAGTTACCATACCGTCATCGCCTTTTACGAATTTGACGGTTTCGGAGTCGGCAGTCCATTCTACATTAAAAGTGGATTCACCGACTACCAGCTTGCCCACAACCGCATAGTCCTCTACACGGGTTTCGGGAGCCTTTCTGTACATGGTGCTGATGTATTCTTCAGCGGCAGCCAGATCATCAGAAACTCCTACAGCTGTATTTTCGTCGGTAGTTTCAGCAGGGGGGGTGTTTTCCTGACCGCAGGCTGCAAATACAGTCAGGCAGAGTGTGAGCATAAGGACTAATGCAATAATTTTTTTCATAGTTCGCTCCTTATTTATCATTGTGAAATTGTAATATCTTCATCGGAAAATACTTTGATCTGATAGTTTCCGTGGAAACAGTCAACTATGCCTTTTACATTTATCGTTTTACCGGAATATGTTTCCGGTCCGATAAACTGATTGTTTGCGTCACGGAAGGGTTCGGTGCGTACCGTGACCGGAATGCCCTCACATTCACACAGCAATGTCATTGCTCCGTAAGAAGAGCTGTTCTTGTCATCGGTGGTTTTGATGGACTTCACTTGCAATTTCTGCATTTCAATGCTTGTGTCCGCAGCAAGTGCGGCATAGTCAAATTCTACGCTGTTACCGTTTGTTTCGACTGAAATTTTGGAATTGCAAAGCATATCGGCACTTGTGAGCAGGTAGGCCGGTTCGTGACCTTCACTCAATTTCTGAATATTTTCAGGGTCATCTGGCTTGGCGGCTCTGTATGATATTCCGGAAATCTGGTAGGTTCCGTTTCCTTCATAATAGGAAACTGTACCTACAATCCTGACTTCGTTGCCGTTTGAAAGAATGTCCAGACCGGCACCGGAGAGTTTAAAGCCGTAGTAAACATAGATTCCGTTATACATATCGTTCTCTTCGTCGTATGCTTCTACATAAACTCCGTTGCCGTTATGTTTCGTGACAATTCCGGTGAATGCCACCTTTGCCCCGTTGTAATTTCCTATGTTGCATCTTAGCTCTTTGAGACTTAGTTCAATCGCTTCACCATAGAAAAAATCAGGGTCGGGCTGGCCGGAAAAAAGATTAAGCTTCGCATCTCTCGCATAATTGAGAGCGGACATACATATCTCTCCGTAGCGGTTACTGGCAGTTGAAGAGGCAGAGGCAAGACCATTTTGCAGAAGCTCAAGGTTTAAATTACGATATGGACTGTTTTCATCTGTTCTGTACCAGACCCAGACCAGATATCTGGAGCCGGTGGAGTCTCTGTTCCACCGGTCATTATCCGACTCTATCAAAATAGAAGAGGCGGAAGAAAGTTTTTCTCTGGTGTAGTTTGAAGCTGCTTTGCCGTACTCCTCGATTTTTCCGGTAGACTCCGGTGTGTCAACAGCCAGAAACCTGACTTTAAGCACGCCTGTTTTGTCCAGTTCTTCCGGCACATTAAAATGAACCGTATCGCCGTCTACATAGCTTTTAACGGTTACTTCCTGTTTTAATGTGTCAGACTCAAAATCGAGTTCAAGCTGTGAGGCAAAATCTGAGCTTTCCATGGAAATTTCAGGAGATGTCGCAGCCTCATTTGTCTTCTCGGGGCTGCCGTTGTCACGGCAGCCCACGAGATTAACCAAGGATAAACATACCAGAAAAAGGACTAAAATAGTTTTAAAGTTCTTTTTCATCTGTGAAGCTTAATTTAGTTTGCGTATTCACATTCATCCATAGCTTCCTGGAAGGCCTTGTCTATCTGAGCGTCTACATCGTCGCCCTTTGCGGTAAGAGCCTTAACCATAAGTCCGCCAACCTGATCACGAGCGGTGGAAGAACCGTTGAAAGCAGGGGAGGTGTAGTAGGCGTCTACCTGATCCAGACATACCTTTGCGCTGAGAGCAGCAAGGTATTTTCCGCCGTCTGCATTTGCAAGGAACTCGGAATATGCAGCGTTGTCGGACACAGACTTGATAACGGGAACATAGCCGGAAGCCATAGCAAATTCAGACTGGAAGTCAACGTTTGTAGAGAGAAACTTGACAAACAGCCAGGAAGCAAGGACTTCCTGAGGATTGGAGTCTTTGAAGATGCAAAGGCTGGGACCCTGAGAAATAACCTTCTTGTTTGCTGAGTCTACCTGAGGAATAGTTGCAATGCCGACTTCAAAGCGATAGTTGCCGTTTGCGTCGGTCTGGGGGAGCTGGTGGGTTGCACCTGCGGAAGAGCCGATGGACATGTAACTTCTCATGCCGTCTTCAGCGGTGAAGAGGCCGGAGGTGTAGCCGCCGTAAATCTTCTGAGTGGTCAGATAACCTTTCTGATACCAGCCATTGAACATTTTGACGAATTCCTTGTTCTTGGCATCGTTGAAAATGTAATGGTCACCGGTTGCGCTGGTGTAGGGGGACTGGTACTGTTCACACATGGTGATAAACCAGTTTGACTCGCTGTCATAGCCGAGAGGGCAGCTTTCGGGATCAATCTCCTTGATTTTAGCGCAAAGAGCTTCCATTTCTTCCCATGTAGCGGGAGGAGTCAGACCGTTTTCATCAAAAAATGTCTTGTTGTAGTAGAGAACTTCGGTGGACTTAGACATAGGGAGGGTGTACATGAGACCGTCACCGAACTGTCTGCCTTCGTTGTAGTAGCCTTCGATGAAGTCGGCCTTCTGCTCGTCGGTGAGACCAAGAATTTCGGTGGTGCCGTCAGCTCTCTTTACCTCAATCTGGCTGTCGATCAGGTTATCCATCTGAATAACTGCTTTAGCAAGATTGTAAAGAGCAACATGGTCAGGGTAGCAGTAAGCAAGGTTGGGCTGATTTCCAACGGTAATCTCAGTGCTGATCTGCTCACGAACATCGTCATAGCCGCCCATCTTCTCGTGCTTTACATGAATGTTGGGGTACAGCTTGTTAAACTCGGTGATGTACTGGTCAAGAACGGTGCTGAGGTTTTCACCCATGGTGTGATAGAAGGTGATAGTAACTTCACTTCCGTCATAACCGCCCTCGGGGACTTCAAAGTTTGCAACAGCTCCGTTATTTGCAGGAGCATCGGCAGTGCTGCCGCTTGAACTGCCTTCCTCGGGAGGAGCCTGCTGACCGCCGCAGGCAGTCAGAGCTACAGTGCTGAAAGCGATAAGCAGCACTAATACAAGGGATAAGAGTTTCTTTTTCATTGGCTGATTTTTCCTTTCTGTTGATTGAAAAAATATTTAACGGGCGCAAGCACGCCTATTAACCCTTTATACCGCTTCGGCTGACTCCTGCCATAATGTATTTCCGGAGAAATACGAAGACAAGAAACAGAGGTGCGGACACGATAGCTACTGCGGCCATCTGCACAGGATAGTTAACATCACCGGTGGTTTCAGTGAAAGCGTTTCTGAGACCGTTGGTAATCATTTGGTGAGCTGCATCATTTGCCACAAGTCTGGGCCAGATATAAGAGTTCCATGCACCCATCATTTTGAGAATGGTAATGGAAATCAAAGTAGGCAGAGACAGGGGAACCATGACCTTCCAGAGATATTTCAGGTCGCTGGTTCCGTCAACCTTTGCTGCCAGATACAGTTCGTTAGGAATCTGCATAAAATTCTGTCGCAAAAGGAAGATGTAGAAAACACTCACAAGGAAGGGAACAATGAGCACTGTAAAAGTGTTCATCCAGCCAAGCTGGGTAATTGTAGAATAGTTGGTAATGGTGAAAAGTTCACCGGGGATCATCATTGTTGCAAGCAGCAGAGCAAACATGGTTTCTCTTCCTTTGAACTCCAGACGGGCAAATGCAAAGGCGGAGAGAACCGTAATCACGAGGGACAAAAGGGTGGACACGACACCAACATAAAGAGTATTCATGAAGAGTCTGCCCAGATTTGCAGCCTTGAATGCTTCTGCATAGTTCGACAGCATTATGGTTCTTGGCCAGAATGTCGGTACGCTGAGCCTGTATTCAGCCAGTGTTTTCAGAGATGAAATAATCATCCAGTAGAACGGGAAAAGCACAATGAGAGCCATAGTAAGCAAAAACAGGTAAAGAAAGAACTTGACGGTATATTTACCGATTTTCTGCCTTGCGGCTACGGAACGCATATTTTTTTCCTGCATAACTCCGTTGTTAGTTTCTGACATAGCAGCGCCTCCTTCTCAATAATGAATGCGCTTCTTGCCCACCTGAGTGTTTATCAGGGTGACAACAAGGATTATACCGAACAGGATAAGAGCTGCTGCGCTGGCACGGCCCTGACTGTTGGTGCTCAGAGCATCATAAATAAATCCTACCATGGTATTAAGTCTGCCGGGGTCATCTGCAGGACCCATGCCTTCGCCGAAAATACCCACTATGCTGCTGTATTCTTTAAAGCCGGAGATAAATCCGGTAATAATAACATAGGCAAGCATTGGGGAAAGGAGAGGCACGGTAATGCGGGAAAAGACCCTGCGGCGGGGAGTGCCGTCGATTTTGGCAGCGTCATAGTACTGAGTGTTTATGCTCTGAAGTCCACCCAGCAAAATAAGGATTTTAAAGGGCAGGGCGTTCCAGACAATGTATACAGTCATAACCACTATATTAGCCGTATATGACGAGCCGTAGTTTATCCAGTTGACCGGCTGACCGCCGAAAAACTCGATAAGATTGTTTATTATACCTGCAGTTGCTATAAGCTCATTTTCTGTGCCGTAAAAGCTGCCCACTATATTGAACATAGCGGCAAAAACCATGCCGATGGCAATGGAGTTTGTAACATAGGGCAGGAAGAAAACAGTCTGGAGTCCTTTCTGGAGGAACTTAATGTTGTTGAGCGCAACAGCAATGAGAAGAGCCAGAAAAGTAGAAATAGGAACTGTCAAAACGCATAGCAGGATTGTAGTTTTAAGGCAGTTGATGAACTTGTGGTAATGAATAACCTTTGTAAAGTTACCTAATCCGAAACTGTAGCTTACGCCGCCCACAGCTTCCAGACCTCTGTAGCCTTCAAGGAATGCCATTCTGACGGTGTTTATAATCGGCCAGACGGTGAACACAAGCAGCAACACTATGGCCGGAGCCAGATACAACCACGCTTTCCACTGTTGTTTACTGTCTACCATATTATTTCACCTCGAAGTAAATGCGGTTTTCGGTTTCCCGATTGAAAATAAACACCTTATGAGGTTTGAGAGAGAAATTGATGGTTTCTCTGTCAATGGATATTTTATTGTCTGCATTTATAATAGAACGGATAACGGGATTTACGGAAGCATCGCTTGTAGAAACTATGCTAACGTCACGCCCCATGACCTCCACATTGTTGAGATGGCACTGCATAGGGCCATTTTCATCCAGAACAAAGCCTTCCGGACGGATTCCGATAAGAACGGGCTGGTCGCTTATACCCTTAACATCAAGAACGGCGTTATTATCAATGTACAGCTTTTCGCCCTGCACATGTCCTTCAAATACGTTAATAGGAGGAGTGCCGAGGAATTTTGCCACAAACAGGTTTACAGGATCATCGTAAACATCCTGGGGCTTGCCGACCTGCTGAATTACACCAAGCTTCATAACAACAATCATGTCGGAAATACTCATGGCCTCTTCCTGGTCGTGAGTAACGAAAAC
>JARHZW010000096.1 GCA_029264685.1 Candidatus Limivicinus sp. | reverse complement strand
GAGATAAAGGCAATGAAAAAAATGGAAAAAACTCAAAAAATTTTTGAAAAAAGTATTGACAAATAGGGGGGTAGATGTTATATTAATGGAGCTGTGGCCGAGTGGTTCAGCTGGTTAGAACGCCGGCCTGTCACGCCGGAGGTCGAGGGTTCAAGTCCCTTCTCGGTCGCCACACTATGCCCCTTACTTTAAGGGGCATAAAATTTGCTGCTATAGCTCAGTCGGTAGAGCGCATCCTTGGTAAGGATGAGGTCTCCAGTTCGAATCTGGATAGCAGCTCCAGAAATCCCTGAAAGCGAAAGCTTTCGGGGATTTTTTGCATTTTGTAATAAAAAGCTTAAAATGTAAATTTTAGGTATAAGCGGAAATATTTTTCCAAGAACAGAAGAAATGTTCCGAAACAGGAATACATCTGAAAATATAGGCTTAGGATAAAGCCGAAATCACTGCGGAAAAACTTTTGACAAGGGATAAGGGCAATGTTACAATTAAGCAGGCAAATTCTTATATGATTTTCTTTATCGAAACGGAGGGCGTGTGATGAGATTGCGTTTTATTCAGTGACATTCAAAAATTTAATTTGGAGGTTACTGATATGGAAATCAGAGAATATACAAAATATAATGAAACTGAAATATTAAGATTATACGGCAGCGTGGGTTGGACGGCCTACACCGCAAAGCCTGAGACACTCCGTGAGGGATTTAAAAATTCCCTGATTGTTCTTGCAGCCTATGAGGGAAATGAGCTGCGGGGACTTATCAGAGCGGTAGGGGACGGCTGTACGATCATATACATACAGGATATACTTGTTTTTCCGGAACACCAGAGAGAAGGCATCGGTTCAGCTCTTATCAAGGCACTTCTGCAACGGTTTGACCATGTTCGGCAAATCGTTCTTTCCACTGATGCAATTGAGAAAAACATTGCTTTTTATGAATCTCAGGGCTTTGTGCCCATGTCAAATATGGGCTGCTGCGGGTTTATGAAGTGATAAAAGTATAATTTTATAAAATTCACCCCGTTAGTCATGCAGTAATTATTCTGCGTGATTAACGGGGTGAAATTTTTTATAAGGCAGAACCTGTTTTTAAAATCTCAGCCTCTTACGGGGCAGGGAAATTTAGCCGGACCCACTTGGTACAGCTCCTCAAAGGGAGCGGTAAGTATATACTCCGTAAGCTCCTCACGGCTCATGCCGTTGTCGGGGGATTTATAGCACAGCCTTACATTTTTGCCGCTCTGTGCATCGTAAAAATTAAAAGCGGCCTGATCCTGCGGTTCAAATCTGATGTTTCCTTTGCCCAGTGTAGTTCCGAAAACCCACTGTATGCCGTCAAGCCAGCAGGCGGCTTTTTCATAAATGCAGAACAGGTCTTTGTTTGTTTTGCAGTCGCACTGAAGAATCCTCTCTGCCTCCACGGCGGCTCTTACGCCTATGGCAAGACCGGGGCAGTAATGCCCGTGGAGCTTTCCTGCTTCCTCAAATAAACGGTGTATATCAAACATATGCAAATCTCCTTACTGTTATACGGGTACAACCGTGGGGTGCCCCATAATGCTTTCTATGACTACGTTCATACCGTAGACTTGCTCTATAATTTCTCTGCTTATACTTTCCGGTGTGCAATCGGAGAAAATTCTGCCGTCCTTCATGAACAAAAGACGGTCGCAGTAGCGCAGAGCCAGATTCAGGTCATGGATTATTATGGCAACGCTTATGCCCTCTTCTGCTGCAAGCTCTCTCACCATTTGCAGTACTTCATGCTGATTTCGCATATCCAGATTGCTTGTGGGCTCGTCCAGAAGGAGAAATTTAGGCTCCTGAGCCAAAGCTCTGGCCAGACTTACCTTTTGTGCCTCTCCTCCGGAGAGCTGGGACATTTTTCGCATCGAAAACTTTTCCAGAGAGAATTTTTCCAGAAGCTCACGGACAAGCTGCCGGTCGTGGTCATCGGCATCCCATTTGATATAGGGCTTTCTGCCCAGAAGAACCATGTCAAAAACGGTCATGTCGCTGATTTCCTGATTCTGGGGCACATAGGCGATGTTCTGCGCCAGTTCTCTGCTGCTGAGACTAAGGACATTTTTCCCGTCTACTATTACGGCTCCGCCCTGACTGTGGAATATCCTGTCCATACATTTCAGAAGAGTACTTTTTCCTGCTCCGTTGTTGCCCAGAATAGCCATGCACTGACCGGGTTCTATGTCAAAGCTTATATCATTGAGTACCTTTTCTCCGCCCTTGGAGTAGCTGAATTCTATGTTTTTTACACTAATCATTGGCTTTGTCACCTCTAAACAGCAGAAACAGGAACATGGGCGCTCCGAGGAAAGAGGTTATTGCACCTATGGGCAATATAACGGGAGCGATTATCAGTCTGCCGAAAGTGTCGGCCAAAAGCAGGAGCAGAGCGCCTGCGGCAGCCGAACAGGGCAGCAGATAGCGGTAATCATTTCCAACCAGCCGACGCATAATATGGGGCGCAATCAGGCCCACAAAGCTGATTATTCCTACGAAAGACACTGCTACGGCGGCAATCAGAGAGCAGATACCCATGCTGACGAGCATTACTGCACGGGTGTTTACTCCCAGACTTTTGGCAGTTTCAGCGCCGGCATTCATGGCGTTGTAGTTCCAGCGGTTCAGCATGAAATAACACATTGCCGCAAGAAATATTACAAGCAGAATCAAAAGCTCTCTCCAACTGGCACCGCCCAGATTTCCAAAAGTCCAGAAAACCACGGCGCCAAGCTTTGTGTCATCGGTAAAATACTGTAAAAGGGTGCTGCCGCCGCTGAACAGAGAGCTGAGAGCAACGCCGCCCAGAACGAGACCGCCCGGACCCAGAGATTTTCTGAACTGAGACAGGGCCAGAATAACTCCGGTGCATAAGGAGCCGAAAACAAAGGCGCAGAGAGTGACTATATAAGGATTGTTTATTTCAACGGCAACCTTTGCCGAGCCGCTGTTCACAACTCCGCCGCCGAAAACGATTATTCCCAGTGCAGCACCGAAGGCTGCTCCCTGAGAAACGCCTAAGGTGGAGGCGGAGGCCAGAGGGTTTTTCAGCACGCATTGCATTACGGTTCCGGAGACTGCCAGAGTGGCCCCGACCAGCAGGGCGGCAGCCACTCTGGGCAGACGAATTCCAAGCAGGACCGTTCTCGACATTTCCTCGCCACGCCCGAACAGCGTTCGTATCACTTCCGCCACACTGAGCTTGATTGAACCCTGACTGGCTGAAATAATACCGATCACAATGGTAACTGCAATAGTAAGGACAAGGACAAGCCTTTTTCTGTTTATAAAGCTTGCGTATGTATCAGCCAGCTTTTCCTGCTTGCCGCTCATCAGTCTTTACCAAGCTCAACAGCGCAGTAACCCTGTCCGGTTTCCTCAAGGATACTCATATAGTCATCTACACCAAGAAAATATTTCATTATTTCGTTGGCTTTGTCACGGACGTTTATGTCCTTAAACTGCTCGGGATATAAAACAGAGCCTACAAAATAGCTGTTTGCAAGGGGTATTTCCAGATTTTCGTAGTAGGATGTGGAGCTGGGATACTGGTAAACCTTGCCCTCGCTGAAGGCACGAAGCTTTTCGTAGAAATCGGGGTGCTCTTTTGCATCCTGGCGTACAAGACCTACTCCGCTGCTGTCAAGGAAAATGTATTCCGGATTCCATGCAAGAATCTGCTCCATGTCGGTTATTACGCAAAGACTCTGACCGTCAAGCTCTGCGGCCAGATTTTTGGCTCCTGCGGCTTCCATTACGGCGTCTTTAATTCTTACGCCCTCCAAACCGTGAGCGCCTTTGAAGGTGGCGGCGGCGGAAAGAACATCCGGCTTTGCGTCCTCGGGAATATCTTTCGTGCGGTTTGCAAGGTCATCAAGGCAGGCGTGGATATAATCCACAACTTCCTGCGCCCTTTCTTCAACTCCGCAGACCTCTCCCAGTAAAAGCAGACACTGGTCATATTCTCTGGTCATTATTCTGTCCGGCTTTACCACAAAAACGGGTATGCCGATCTGCTTTTCCAGATCCTGTGCAAGCTCAAGGGGGCATGTGGCAAGAATTATGTCAGGGGCGGCCTTTATGATCTCTTCGGGGTAATAATCGGTTTGCCCGCCTGCATCTGTTCCGACTATCGGCACATTCGCCCAGCGCTCCCTGTTGGCGTATGCGTAGGCACAGGCGGGGGTGGCCTTTTCGGGGTCCATGCCGCTGTAGCCTACTACTTTATCGGTGAGACCTAAATAGGTTATCAGTCGGGGAGTGTTTCCCAGTGCAACTATAGTATTAACGGTTGCAGGGACTTCCACCTCTCTGCCAAGCATATCCGTGATTTTTCTGGTTTCTCCTGCGGGAGCTTCAGGAGCAGTAACTTCCTGATTTTCCTGAGCGGGGGTCTGGGCAGGTGCAGGCTGACTGCTGTCTCCGCAGCCGGCCATAAAGGACAGCACCAGCAGAACTGACATCAGTAAAGCTGTGATTTTTCTGGATTTCATTGGTTTTCCTCCTGTAGTCGGTTAAATTTTCCCTGACGGTATTTTGTTACCGGCTTAAACTGAATAATAGTTTACATGAAATACCATAAACAGCAAGCCCCCCGGGGGGATATGACAAGGAGAATTTAAACACTGCCAAAACATTGTCTATTTTTTGGCATAATTCGCAAGTTCAGTGTAAACTATCCATGGAAGCTTCATATTTAAACGGCGGATTTTTGCCAGAAAAATACCTTGCATGGGAAAATAACGGAGCATATCCCCGATGGGGGCTTGTGAGCCTTATGCAACAATGGTAATATAACCGTCAGGTGTATAAAGTCAGAGAATCGGCAGGCTGCTTTAACAGATGACCGATTTTAGAGTGAGGAAACGGAGATATGGCTGAATTTGTAAACTGGGATGAAGAAGCGGTTAATTATCAGCGGGTGTTTAAAACTGCCGGAAAAAATGAATATAATATAAAGCTGCTGGATTTTTTGTGCAGCCGACTGGGGCTGCGCCCTGGAATACGAGTTATTGACATAGGCTGCGGCGTGGGAAAATACGGAACTTATTTTGCAGATATGGGCTGTGATGTTACCTTGACGGATATATCAGGTGAAATGCTGCGCCATGCCAGAGAGAATATGCAGCTCTACAGCAGCCCGTGTACTTTTTTGCAGTGCGATTTTAATGATGTAAGCCCCAAAAATGAAAGCTTTTCGCCGCCTTTTGAGCTTGCAGTTTCTACCATGTCTCCAGCTGTTCATGATGTGAACACCGTAAAGAAAATGAGTGCCATCACAAACGGATTTTGTTTTGTAAGCCGTTTTACGGATTGGGAGCAGCCCATAAGGGATGAGTATTATCGCCTCAGTGGTACAGCGCCCGAGCACAGCATGAACAGCGATGCTTTGAAACAGGATGTGGAGCGGCTTGTTGGCTTTATAAAAGAAGCGGGATTTTCTCCAGCTGTAAAAATAGAGGATTACAGCTGGACGGATGTAAGAAGCCCACGGGAGGCGGCCGCACGCTTTGCCCACTGTGAGAGCGGGGCGGAATTTGACCGTGCGCTCGAAACGGTGAAGGAGCTGTGCAGCCCTGAGGGAGACTTTGTGGATACCGTAAACACAAAGGTTGCGTGGATATACTGGAAAAGCTGAATACAATACTCCAAAGGTCCGCACCTGAATTATGGTGCGGACCTTTTTACGGGTGTAAAATTTTTATAGTACTGCTCATTTAACTGAAAACACAGGCAGAGCCGTTACCTTTCCGTATGTCATTAAACCGAACTCATCTTGAAAAAGGCAGTAGAATAGATTATAATGCGGTTAGAGACGGCTAACTAAGAGGAATAAATCTAAGATTTATCTTTAAGTTCCTTTGTGCTATACTCTCAATATAAATACCATTAAGGGGATAGAAATATGAACGCAGTAGAATTGAAAGATTTTTTGAAATACCGCTTTTTATCAGGCTTAAAATATGCTCCCGGCGGAAAAGCCGCTGCATTTACGGTTTCAAACTGCAACGAGGAGGAGAACTCCTATGAAAGCCGTCTGTGGCTTTATGACGGAACTTTGCGGCAGCTTACGGAGTTAGGCGGGGAAATGAGCTTTATCTGGGAGGATGAGAGCAATATACTTTTCCCTGCGGTTCGTTCCGCTTCGGAAAAGAAGCGCCGGAGCGGGAAAGAGATGTTTACAAGCTATTACCGCCTCAATATAAAGGGGGGAGAAGCTCTTCACGCATTTGACCTGCCTTTCTCTGCCGCAGCGATAAAAAAGACTGATTGGGGATATGCGGTCACGGGAACCGTGGACATGAATTTTCCCGATTACTACAAAATGAGCCAAGAGGAGCGTAAGACTGCCGCCAAACACTATGAGGACGAAAAGGACTATGAGGTGCTGGACGAGATACCCTTCTGGCTTAACGGCTCAGGAGTTACCAATAAACAGCGCACTGCCCTTTTTGCGGTGAAAAATGACGGCAGTATTAAACGCATTACCAGACCTGAGCTGGATGTGGGAAGCTTTGTCTGCATAGGAAATGATATTTACTTTAACGGTACGGCATTTACGGACAAGTGTCCCATAAAAAACGGTCAGCTTTATAGATACAGCGTCGAAAAAGAGGAACTGTCCGTGGCTGTGGATATTCCGGAACTCAGCATGGGAAATATGATAGAAGTTAATGGCAAAATCTGGATTTCTGCCTCTGATTGCAGCCGCTACGGCGTAAACGAAAACGGCTGGATGTATGTGTTTGACCCTGAAAGCTGTGAGTTTTCCCTGCTTCGTAAGGAAGAATACAATATGTACGGCAGCGTAGGCAGCGATTGCCGCTACGGCGGAGGCAGCGAGTGGCAGGCAAAGGGAGATAAGCTTTATTACATAGCTACCAGAGAGGGAAACGCAGTGCTGAATGTGCTTCTGCCTGACGGAAACGCAGAAACCATTATAAACAAAGCCGGCAGCATAGACGGTATTGCGCTCTCGGAGGATAACCCCAAGGCACTTATGATTGCTCTTTATGATAATCGCCTTCAGGAATTGTATTCAGCGGATTTGGAGAGCGGAGAGATCACCAGACTGAGCCATTTCAATGATGAGGCGCTGGAGGGCAGATATGTGGCCGATTATCAGAATATGCACATAGAAAGCCGTGGCTTGAATATTGAAGGCTGGGTGCTGCTGCCCAAAGATTTTGACCCTGACAAAAAGTATCCTGCGATTCTGGATATTCACGGAGGCCCGAAAACGGTTTACGGCCCTGTTTTCTACCATGAGATGCAGCTGTGGGCAGGTATGGGCTACTTTGTGTTTTTCTGCAACCCCAAGGGGGGAGACGGCAGAGACAATGAGTTTATGGATATAAGAGGGGACTACGGCGGAACTGATTTCGATAACATTATGGACTTTACCGATGCTGTGCTGAATGCCTATCCTCAGATAGACCCTGAGCGGGTTTGCGTAACCGGCGGCAGCTACGGCGGCTTTATGACAAACTGGATAATCGGCCATACCGACCGCTTCTGCTGTGCGGCTTCTCAGCGCTCCATATCAAACTGGCTCAGCTTCCACGGCGTCAGTGATATAGGCTACTACTTTGCCACCGACCAGTGCGGGGCTGAATTCTTTGATGATCCGGAAAAGCTTTGGGAGCACTCGCCCGTAAAGTATGCCGCCGGTGTTAAGACGCCGACCCTGTTCATACATTCAGATGAAGATTACCGCTGCCCGCTGGAGCAGGGGCTTCAGATGTTTACTGCCCTTAAAGCACAGGGCGTACCTGCAAGACTGTGCCTTTTCCACGGCGAAAACCATGAGCTTTCCCGTTCAGGAAAACCCCTCCACAGAGTGCGGAGACTGACTGAGATAACAAACTGGTTTGAAAAGTACAGCAAATGAAATTTCGGGTGTACCTTCGCAAACAAAACGAGAGGCTGTGACTATGGGAAAAACTACGGTTAGAACAGTGCTTTATACTGGCATTTCCATTTCTTACATCTTCGAGCATAAGAATGTTAAAAACATAAATCTCCGTGTGAAATCCGACGGAACAGTGTGCGTTTCCGCTCCTGCCGCAGTTAGCACTGAGAGGGTGGACGGATTTGTTTCCGAAAAAGGCCAATTCATCTTAAACGCCATAGAAAAGTTCGCTGCAAGAGCGGAAAATGCCCCTAAAGCCCATGAATATATAAGTGGAGAGCGTTTCCGTATTCTGGGTCATGAACTTGAACTTGTGGTTAAAGAGGGAAATAAAGGCGTTTATGTTGACAGTGGAAAACTATATATCGAAACGAAAAATGTGGAAAACTTTTCAGAAAAAGAGCGGAAGTTTCAACAGTTCAGAGATGAACTGTGCAGAGAGGTTTTCGCAAGGCAGGTGAAAAAGGTTTACCCCCTGTTTGAGCCTATGGGTGTTGCATATCCCGGACTTAAAATCAGGGATATGCAGAGCCGCTGGGGGTCGTGCATACCGCAGAAAGGAACTATTACCTTGAATAAACGGCTTATTTCCGCACCGGAAGAATGTATAGAGTATGTAACTGTACACGAGTTCTGCCATTTTATACACCCTGATCACTCTAAAGACTTTTACGGTCTTTTAGAAAAGATTATGCCGGACTGGAAGACAAGAAAAGAACTTTTAAACAACAGTTCCGGCTGTTAAAAACAAAAACCTATCACAAAATGTGATAGGTTTTTACTGTATATCAGAAGTTAAGCTTCTTTTTTAAGGTTTTAACTATAGAGGGAAGAACAGCCGAGAGAATAAGGCCGGTGAGGACACCTGCGATTATTCTGGGAATTATAGCCCCGAAGACCAGTGCATAAGAGTAATAGTCAAAAATAACGCTGTCAAGATAGATGACAAATGTGTTGAGGGCTGTAACCACGAGAGCGCTGAGTATGACTATGAAAACAGTCTGGGTAACGCTCATATTGAAGCCTTTCTTCTTTGCGTAAAGACCCACCATCAAGCCTCTGACGCCTGCCGGAATTATCCACAGCAAGGTGGTGGCTGTAAAACCGTATGTGAGCATCTGGTTAATAAAGCTGCCGATAAGACCCACGGACATACCGTCTACGGGACCCAACAGGCATGAAGCCACTAAAATCGGCAGGGAATCAAAGCTGAGCTTAATATTCGGAAGTTTAATGGATACAAAGCTCAGAGCCACATACATGGCGGCAAGCATTGCGTCTAAGGCAAGTCTGCGAGTATTTGTTTTTTTCATATTGTGACCTTCTTTCGTGTCGAGCCACAAAAAGAGAATCTCTCATTTGCAGCGGATGCGGATATGGCACCGCGCATTTTTCATACTTCGTCCGGAGACAACTCCCATCCTCCGACACTTTACGCGCCATATCCTACTCTGACATTTAATAATATAATTTTCAAGCCAAAACGCTGTTTTATCTCTGCCTGCACCTCCTTGCACATAGTTTTGCATTTGCTTCCAAGCGCTTCAGCCTCAAAATTCAGCGGAATTCTCACAGCTTTAACTGCACTTACACAGTATACTACAATAAATTACCCAAATGAAGAGCTAAGTTCCAAACAGAAAGAAAAATAAACTTATGAAATTGCGGAATTTATGGTATAATTGTACATAACAAATCAGACAGTACAGGAGAATTGAGATTATGTTGGAAATATATGGTACACTTGGACCGACTTGCTCCGATAAGGAGACACTGAAAGCCATGTTTCAGGAGGGAATGAACGGAGTCAGGCTCAATCTTTCCCACACCGGTCTTGAACAGGCGGCAGATCAGATCGAAACTTTGAGTATGGCTGCGTCGGAGTTGGGAGTAAAGGCCCGGCTGCTGATAGATATGCAGGGTCCTGAGCTTCGTGTGGGGCAGATGGAGCAGCCTGTGGAACTTGAGGCCGGCCAAATCGTCTGCCTTGGTAAGGGCGGTATTCCCGTTCCGAATATATGCCTGCCCTATATAAAAAAAGGACAGGAGATTCTTCTTGATGACGGAAAGCTGCTTTTAGAGGCGGAAGAAGAGGGAGAAGGCTTTGTTACAGCCTGTGTAAAACTGGGCGGAATTTTAAAGGGCAGAAAAAGCATAGCCCTGCCGGGAACTGAAATTCATCCCCCGGCACTTACCGACAGTGACAGGGAAAATTTGCGCCTTGCTCCCCAATTCGGAGTTACTGCGGTAATGCAGCCCTTTGTCCGTGGTGCGGATGACCTGCGTGAGCTTAGAGCAGAGCTAAAAAAAGCAGGCGGAGAGAATATAAGGATTTTTGCTAAAATTGAAAATATGGAGGGCGTCAAAGCCCTTGACAGCATAATGAGTGAGGCAGATCTGGTGGTGATTGCCCGAGGGGATTTAGGAAATGCGCTGCCTCTTTGGGAGCTGCCTGCGCTTCAGAAGGACATATCCCGAGCCTGCCTTAAAAAGGGCAAGCCGTTTATGGTGGTAACCCAGATGCTGGCCTCTATGGAGCACAGCCCTGTGCCCACAAGAGCAGAGGTAAGCGACATTTTCAATGCGGTTGCGGACGGAGCTTCCTCTATAATGGTAACGGGGGAAACGGCTGTGGGAGAATATCCCGTTCGTGTGATAGAATACATGAGCAAAACTGCCCGTGAGGCTGAACGGTACATGGCTAAACACGGCATTGATTATTAAGCAGGCTTCTGATATAATGAGAGAACAAATTCTTTAGCGATTGGAGAGAATTATGGCTCTTGATAAAGAATATTTTGACGCAATACATATTGATGTAGTTAAGAAAAAATATTATAACGCCAACAAGGTGGAGGCGGTTTTTCAGGATATTCGCCGGCAGGCCAAACTTCTGAATGAAGAAAATGAGCAGATGCGTGCCCAGCTTGAGGCACTGAACGGCAAAACCCTTGAAATCGGTGATGCGGTGCTGACCGGTCAGGCTGTTTATAAGCAGCTTGTAAATAAGGCCCGTCAGAGGGCAGAGCAGATAATCCAGGAGGCTGAACAGGAGAAGGCCAAGATTATAAATGATGCCTTGGAGCAGCAGGAATATGCTGTAAAAAGGGTGCAGAACTGCTACACGAAGATTCAGGAACAGCACAGCGCCTTTATGGATGCTATAAATTCCGAATGGCAGGATTTCCTTTGCGGTCTTTATACCGAGGACGGGGAGTTTGACATTTTTCCACCGAAAAATTCCGAAAGTATAAGCCGGAGCGATATAGAGAGCAAGGTTGGAGATATTGCAAAAGCAATGTTTTCCGACGGAGAATGATAAAAAAGAGACTGCATTTGCAGTCTCTTTTTGCATATTATAATCAGCTTCTCAGCTTTTTTAAAAGCCCGTCACAACCCTCAATGATGTCTCTCCATGTGGCTTCAAAATCTCTGGTGTACCACGGATCGGCAACGCTGTCGTGAGGGCGGCCTGCGTACTCCAGAAGATTGTGGATTTTACCCTCAGGATCGCCGCCGCAGATTCTGTTCATGTGGTACATGTTTTCCTCGTCCATACCTATTAAAAGGTCGTAGTGCCCATAGTCTCCACGGCTCATAAGCCGTGCCCGTTTTCCTGAGCAGTCTATACCGTGCCGCTCCATCACCTTGCGGGAGGGTGGGTATACTCCGTTTCCTATCTCGTCTGTATGAGTGGCGGCTGAGGCAATCTCAAATTCATTTTCCAGCCCCGCTTTCTGCACTATATCCTTCATGTAGAATTCTGCACTGGGACTGCGGCAAATATTGCCGTGGCATACAAAAAGTATTTTAGTCATAGTAAATCCTTAGCCTCTGAATTATAGATTCAAGGGTATTTTTCAGCTTAAAATTATATCGCATATACGGTCTACATCTGAAATTTCAAGGTCGGCGTAGAGGGGAAGAGTCAAAACTCTGTCTGCAATGTGCTTTGCAACGGGAGTTTTGTCAGAGCTAAAGCCTGCTTTTCCTGCGTAGCAGTCAAAATCATTGGTAAGGGGGTAGAAATATTTTCTGGCGATTATGTTCTGCTGTGCCAAACGGGAATAGATCTCATCTCTGGTATATTTGTAGCCGTCAAATACGACGGGGAAGTAGGCATAGTTTGATTTCACATTGGGCTGAACAGGATTAAGCCTGATTCCCTTAACTCCTGAAAGCCGCTCCATGTAGCGTTCATGGCATTTCCGCCGCTTTTCTATTTCTCCGTCCAGATGGCGCAGATTGCATATGCCCATTGCGGCGCAGAACTCGTTCATTTTGGCGTTTCCGCCAACAAAAGGAACTTCTTCGGGTCCGTGAATACCAAAGTTTTTAAGGTCGTTAAGCCGCTCGGAAAGCCCTTCGTCGGCGTAGCACAGGGCACCGCCCTCGATGGTGTGGAAAACCTTTGTGGCGTGAAATGAGAACATGGCGGCGTCTCCGAAGTTTGCGGCGCTTACACCGTTTCTTGTGACTCCGAAAGCGTGAGCCGCATCGTAAATTACCTTTAAATTGTGCCGCTCTGCAATTTCTTCTATTTTTTCCACATTGCAGAGGTTGCCGTATACATGCACGGGTATAATAGCGGAGGTGTTTTCCGTTATTAAAGCTTCTATTTTATCTGCATCCATTGTGTAGTCCTCAGCGTTTATGTCGCAGAAAACAGGGGTACAGCCACAGCGGACTATGGCATGGGTGGTGGAGGCAAAGGTGAAGGGAGTGGTGATGATTTCGCCTTTCAGATCAAAGGCTTTTATTACATTTTCCAGAGCCAGATGGCCGTTTGTAAACAAGGTCACATTAGGGGCACCCAGATACTCCTTTATACCGGACTCTAAGGCCTGATGCTTTGTTCCCATGTTGGTGAGCCAGCGGGTAGACCAGATGTCCTTTATTTCATTGCAGTATTCCTCAAATGAGGGCATTGAAGAACGAGTCACATTTATAGTTTCCGACATTTTAAAACCTCCCGGCTATGCCGCAAAATAGGGTTATAAGCAAAAATTATTTAAAAAAGCTTATTATAATGTCCATATCCTCTTGAGTGTATCGCTGGTCGCAGGGAAGAGGGAGAACGTCTGCGGCAAGCTTGTATTCCAGCGAGCCTTTCTCGGCCTCATTGAGTACATTAGGCCAGAGCGTTGGAACAAAAATCTTGTTTTGGATGAGCTTTTTTCTGTATTCGGCTCCGTTTTCAAGCATCAGAGGGTAGGCAAATGCGCCGTCCACAGGGTGAATATCCAGAAGATTCAGGTCTTTCAGGTGCTTATGCAGATAACTGAAGTTGTGGCTGCGCTTATTTTTAACGCTGTCATAATCTATGGCTCGAAGCAGATTTTCTGTCAGAACGGACATATGCTTTACAGGCTGGGAGCTGAAATAATCGTTGTTGAAGCTTGCAGCACTGTAAAATTCTCCTGCGTTTTTTTCAAATCTGCCAAGCACAAAATTCATGCGGTCGTATGAAATATCCGTTGGAAGCTCTCTTTCGGGGGCATCGGTATAGAGAAATCCGCCGTCAGGCACTCCGAAAAACTTCCTGCATGTGTACAGAGTGTCAACGCCCTCTAAAGGGGGCTTAAAATAAGCCTGAGCATTGTCTACAATCATGTTGGGGTATTTTTGGTGAAGATATACAAGCTGAGCCTGACTTAGCTGTCCGTAAAAATCTGTCACATAAAGCCACTGCCCACGGGCAGGATTTAGGTTTACAGGCATAAAATCAGGGCCAATGGAGTAGTAGCTTATCTCCGCCCCTGCTTTCAGGCAGCTTTCCCTGACCACATCGCAAAGAAAAACAGGCAGGGCTATTTTTTTAATTTGTTTTTGCTCCAGAAGGTATTCTATACATGCTCTGCCGCAGTTAAGGGGAAGCGCAGCTTCATGGAGCATGGGACCGGAAAACTTTTCCAGTTCAAAATAACCGCCTATTTCTTTCATAAACACCTCTCCGCTCAGTCAACAAGGACTTTAAGCCAGCTGTCCAGATCTGCCATGCACCTGTCTCGCTCTTCACGGGACGAAAAATTCATAACCAGTGTGCCTATGGTTTTGTTGGCACCGGTAAATTCTTCGACTTCGTCTCCGTCATTAAACCACAGGTCTTTTTCTACCACATAGGGCAGAAGCTCGGGGGCAATGCTCAAGCCTCTGAATTTTCCTGTTTTGGAGCTGTGCAGCACAACCTGTGCCCAGCTGCCGTTATATTCAGGTTCGGTCAGCGTCTCCAAGGGCATACCTACAGCGGCTTTTACCGCATTTCTTATAAGGTTTTGGCCGGTGACATAATTCAACATCTCGCAAAGCCGATTGCCGCCGCCTCTGGGAGACACCTCCATAATGTAGGCTTTCCCGTCCGTTCCCTCACGGCACTCAACATTGTAAACGGAGGTTTTCATGTTCAGCAGCTTTAAAAGCCGCTGAAGCTCGGCTTTAAGCTCTGCCATATGGGCCTCAGACATGGAGGAGGGCCATGTAAATCCTGCGGGAGTGTAGGGGTTATCGGCATTTTTGTCGAAATACTGGGAGTTAAAGGAGCAGAAGCGCAGCTCTCCGTCAACGCTGAAGCAGTCGCTGTCAGAAGAAAAGCCCTGCTGAAGTATGAAGTCCTCTACGATAATTCCGCCGTGTATGGAGTTTTCCATGGCGTAAACGGCGGCGGCTTCAAAATCATCATGGCAGTCCACACGGCTTACGCCCTTGCTGCCCGCAGAGTCCACAGGCTTTACTATAACAGGGTAATTAAAGCTTTTTGCCTGAGAGACAGCGGTTTCAACATCTGTATAGTCCCTGAAATCGGGAACCGTAAAGCCGTTATCCTTTAGAAATTTGCGGAAACGGTTTTTGTTCTGCAAAATTTCAACGGATTCATAAGGGCCGCAGCTCGGAAGACCAAGCTTTTCGGCTACATATGCGGCAGTGGTAACACCGGGGTCACAGGCAAAGGACATTATGCCGTCAACTTTAAGCTCTTTTGCAAGCTCAAGAACCTTGTCCTTCTCGATTATGCTCACATTGCGGTATTCGTCAGAATAGCTGTGGGCAATATTATCGGGCAGGTAGTCGCAGGTAATTGTATAAAGCCCCAAAGCCTTTGCCTCTTTAATAACCGGCAAAAGGTAGCGGGAGCCGCCAAGGAGCAGTAATTTTTTCATTTAAGCGTTTTCCTTTCTGTTGGAAAATAACTTCTTGATTATAGAAAGAATATACCGGAAGCTGTCTACTTTAAAAACCACGGACAGTCCTGCGTATATTGCGATACCCGAAAGTATCTGAATTATAAGAGTCAGAATATCGTTTAAGCCAAAGCGCAGAATTCCGCTTACGCAAAAGCCCATAAAGGCAGACAGCAGAATAGAGGGAGCCATGTCCTTCAGCTGCTGCAAATAACGATAATCCAGAAGCTTGCGGTTTGGCCAGGCGTTGATAAGCTGGGAAAGAACACCTGAAAACAGCTGGCCCAAAGCCATTGCAAAAACGCCGTACCGCATGGTGACAAGCAGAACCAGAGTTTCAACGGTCTTTTTTATAATTTCAAGCTTTAAAAATACATCGCTGCGTCCCATGGCCTTTATTGCGTTGAGATTTGCGGTGTGGAGAGGATAAAAGGCGTAAACAATGCAGAAAACCTGCAAAAAGGGCACACAGGGCAGCCACTTGTCTGTTAAAAGCAGGCGCACCACAGGCTCTGCACAGGCTGCCAGACCTGCCATAAGGGGCATCATAATGTAGGAGCTTATTTTGATTGCCCGCCTTGTCATGTCCCGTACCTGTGCCTTGTGGTCCTGCTCGGATGACAGAACAGGCAGAAGTACGCTGTCAATAGAGTAGTTGATGTTTTCGACTATAAGGTTTGGCATGGAGTTTCCACGCTCAAAAAAAGCCAGATCGGAGTTTGAATATTTAACCCCTATAATAAGGGGGTAGATTTTGAGATAAACTGTATCCAGCAGGGAGGAGGCCAGCAGCTTCCAGCCGTAGGAAAGCAGCCCCTTGAGGCGCTGAAATGAAAACATTTTTTTAGGCTTCCAGCCCACGGTAAGCCAGAGAATCACTGTGTTTACGGTGACATTTGAAAGCTGCTGGGCAACAAGGGCCCAGACACCGAAGCCCATGTATGCCATGGATATGCCCAAAACGGCGGAAAACAGGGTGCCGCCTAAAGTGGCAAAGAAAAAGCGCTTGAATTGCAGGGTTTTGGAAACATAGGCCTGCTGAACATTCTTGACGCCTGCCACAACAACCGTAAGTCCAAGAACACGCATGACAGGAGTAAGACTTGGCTCATGGTAAAGATTTGATATGGTGGGAGCCAGAAAAAACAGCCCTATATAAAGCAGCAGGCAAAAACTGACATTAAAATAGAAAACAGAGGAAAAATCCAGATCGTCCGGATCTTTTTTCTGTATAAGGGCGTTTGCCATGCCGCTGTCTACAAAAACCAGCAGAATGGAGGTTATGACCGCCACCTTGCTTGTAAGGCCGTAAAGCTCAGGCTCCAGAATCCTTGCAAGCACTATGGTAACTATAAATGAAACTACCTGAGCTCCGCAACGCTCAAAAAAGCGCCAGAACAGATTGGAAAATACTTTCAGCTTATTATCCATTAAAAATCTCCGTCAAAAATTAAGAAAAACAGGGTTTACTCCTCATAACCCCGTTTCTCTCTGTACTTTGCGTGAAGTCTTGGGAAAAGGCGCTTGAGTGTGATTTTGAGCTTGTATGAAAGGCTCTGCTTTTTGTAGATCTCTCTGTAGGGGGGCTTAACCATTTCGTCGGCTTTGCCTTCTATAAAGAGAAGCTCGTACTCTCTTTCAAGAATTTCGTGCTCTATTGCGGGAAGCTGCTCAGGCTTTACATGGGCTTTCAGCAGAGTGAGCATTTCTTTTTCCCCCACAATAAAGCGGTGCAGCTTTTTATACTGGCTTGAAAGCTTTGAGCTCCATGAACCGGGATTGCTGCACAGCCTGTAAACCGACATATCCTCATCCAGAAAACGAATAGGCCCGTCAAGCAGCAGACGCAAAGCGTCGGGATAATCGCTGAAGCCATATGAACAGGAAATAAAATAAAAGTCCTTATGGTCTGCAATAATATCCTTTTTTGCAAGCAGGGAGCTGGTGTGGTATGCATGGCTCATGCCCTTTACCGCATCCTCAAGGAACAGGTCATGGTCGCCGGATTTGGGAATGAACGGCCTGTCAGGTGAGCTGCCGCTGCAATCATGCACAATGGAATTGTGAACACAGGCACTGTATTCCGGGTGAGCCTCCATAAAATCCACCTGTTTTTGAAGCTTCAAAGGGTCAACCCAGTAATCGTCACCCTCGCAGAAAGCCACATACTTGCCTCTGGCATTCGGGTAGAAAAACTCGTCGTATACATCCTTGTGAAGAGAGTACAGATTAACCTCCTGATAGAAAGGACGGATAATTTCCGGATATTTTTCGGCGTACTCCCGAATTACAGCGGCGGTATTGTCGGTAGATTTATCGTCATTTATAAGAACCTCAAAGCCGAAGTCGGTTTTCTGGTTCACAAAGCCTTCCAAGGCACTGCGTATGTATTCCTCATGATTGAAGGCGGCACACATGACAGTAACAAGACAATCTTTATTACTCATATCTAAGCCCTCCATAAATTTTAGTCATAACATTATACTACCAAAATATAGAGAATTCAACAGATATATGACAAAAGCCCTCTCAGGGCGTTTACCTGAGAGGGCAGAGGGTGTTATTTGCGTGCCAGCTCTGCGGCGGTGAGAGCGGCTACCTTTGCGTTGTTCAAAACAAGCTTGATGTTGCTCTCAAGGCTGTCTCCGCCGGTAAGCTCCACAACCTTTGCAAGCAGGAAGGGGGTAGTTTCCTTGCCGTGAATACCCTGCTCTTTGCACTCTTTAAGTGCCTGCTCAATGGCTGCGTCTATAACTTCCTTATCCATGGCGTATTCCTCGGGAATGGGATTTGCTACAAGCATACCGCCTTTATAGTCCAGTCCACGCTGAGCACGGAACATATCAGCCAGTTCGGAAGGACTGTCCACCCGATAGTCCACGGAAAAACCGCTTTTTCTGGTGTAGAATGCGGGCAGCTCCTGAGTGCCGTAACCGATAACGGGTACGCCCTTGGTCTCCAGATACTCAAGAGTGAGACCCAGATCCAGAATGGATTTTGCGCCGGCGCACACAACCATAACAGGGGTCTGAGCCAGCTCTTCAAGGTCGGCGGAAATATCCATGGTGGTTTCCGCACCTCTGTGTACACCGCCTATGCCGCCGGTGGCAAAAATCTGAATTCCTGCCATATGGGCGATAATCATGGTGGTGGTAACGGTGGTAGCGCCGTCAGCGCCTCTTGCAACCAGTGCAGGCAGGTCACGGCGGCTGGCTTTGGCAACGTCTCTGCCTGCCTTGCCCAGATGCTCTATCTCTTCGTGGGAAAGGCCTGCCTTCAGTCTGCCGCCTATAATAGCAATAGTTGCAGGAACGGCGCCGTTATCACGGATGCACTGCTCAACCATAAGTGCGGTTTCAACGTTTTTGGGGTAGGGCATACCGTGGGAAATAATTGTGCTCTCCAGAGCAACAACGGGCTTACCCTCCTGTAATGCCTGCTGTACTTCGGGTGCAATATCAAGATATCTGTTCATTTTAAATTTGCTCCTGTTTATTTAATTTCCGCCATTTTAACGGCGGTGTCAAGCGCTATTTCTATCATCTGGGAGAATGACAGCTGCCTGTCCTCGGGGGAAAGAGCCTCGGAACGGTAGATATGGTCGGAAATGGTGCACAGGCAGAGGGCACGCTTTCCGGCATAGGCGGCGTTTGCATAGAGACCGGCAGCCTCCATCTCAATGGCCATTACGCCCATACGCTTCCACTGGTCGTTCTTTTCCGAGCCCTGAGGGCAGTAGAAATTGTCATTAGAAAGGATGTTTCCAACCTTCATGTCAAGGCCCTTTTCTTTGGCGGCTTCGACGGCTTTTGTCAAAAGGGTGTAGTCTGCAATGGGGGCAAAGGTGCCGCCGGTGTTAAACTGCTCCAGATAGTTGGAGTTTGTGCAGGCGGCCTGACCGGCCACTATATCCATGAGCTTCAGGTCGTCCCTTAAAGCGCCTGCCGAACCTACTCTTATAATATTGTCAACATCATAGAAATTAAAAAGCTCCCAGCTGTAAATTCCTATTGCGGGAATACCCATACCGGAGGCCATAACAGTTACGGGAACGCCTTTCCACAAGCCTGTGTGACCCTGAACGCCACGGACGTTATTTACCAGTACCGGATTTTCCAGAAAGTTTTCCGCAATGAATTTTGCTCTCAGCGGATCGCCGGGCATAAGAACGGTTTTGGCAATGTCCTCTTTTTTTGCGTTTATATGAGGGGTAGGGATAGACATGGTAATTTCCTCCTGTTTAATATTTGCTATAAAGATACTTCAATTATATTGTACAAAAAGCAAAAAGTCAAATTGAAACAGCGACAAAGATGTGTTATTATAAGATGATAAATAATTTTCGGGGGATTTATACATGAGCGATGTAAGCGATGTAATAGTATTGGGCATTGCCGGCGGTACCGGCAGCGGAAAAACTACTATAACAAAGAAGATAATCGAGAATTTCAAGGATGATGTTTCAGTCATTCACCATGATAATTTTTATAAGGCACACCACGGCATGAGCTATGAAGAACGCTCCAAGCTGAACTATGACCACCCTGATTCTTTTGACACCGAGCTTCTCATTGACGCAGTCCGTGAGCTAAAAAAAGGAAACAGTGTATACTGCCCTATATATGACTATACCATTCACGACCGGACGGATCAGACCATAAAGGTTAACCCCGCCAAGGTTATCATCGTAGAGGGTATTCTGATTTTCCAGTCCGTAGAGCTTTGCAATGAGATGGACATTAAAATTTATGTGGACACTGACGCAGATGTTCGCATACTCCGCCGAATTGTAAGGGATGTTAAGGAGAGAGAAAGAAGCCTTGAAAGCGTTGTGGAGCAGTATCTTACCACAGTTAAACCCATGCACGAGCAGTTTGTTGAGCCCAGCAAGCGCAGAGCCGATATAATTATACCCGAGGGCGGCCATAATCAGGTGGCACTGGATATGGTCATAGAGCGGGTAAGAGCTCATCTTAATAAGGAGAATGAGGACTGATGGCGAAGCTGTATTTTAAGTATGGAGCTATGGGCTCGTCAAAGTCTGCTCAGGCTCTTATTACAAAATTCAACTATGAGGAAATGGGAATGTCTGTCTGGCTTATAAAGCCCAGCATAGACACCAGAGACGGGGCAGAGATAATAAAAAGCCGCATTGGCCTTGAGTGCAAAGCCAATGTTATCACTCCCGAGGATAATATTAAGGAGAAATACGCCGAGGCCGGAAAGCACGACGTGATAATAGCCGACGAGGCACAGTTTTTTACACCAGATCAGATCGACCAACTCAGAGAAATCGTTGATGAGGAGGATTTGCCGGTGCTTTGCTTCGGTCTGAGAACCGATTTTCTTACCCGCTTTTTCCCGGGGGCACAGCGCCTGATGGAGCTTGCCGACTCAATTACGGAGATAAAGACAGTCTGCGCCTGCGGAAGAAAGGCCACCGTCAACGCCAGAATTGATCAGGAGGGAAGAATCGTTACCAGCGGAAATCAGGTGCTTTTAGGCGGAAACGACAGCTATACGGCCATGTGCCATAAGTGCTGGACGGACAGGATCAATGCTCAGAAAGAACAGGAAAAAAGGTGAATTGAAGTGAAATCAAAAAGAGGAGTAAAGATAGTAATATTTATTCTTCTGCTGATGTTTTTGGCTTTTACCTTCTATATACGCACAGATACTCCGGAAAAAAGAGCTCTTGAAGGCATAGCTGAAAAGGCATTGGGAGCGGGAGAAATCAGGTTTTTGAGCTATTCGGAAAACTCTCAGGGGCAGACGGTGGGAGTGTATGAGGACGATGTGTACAGATACACGGTTCTTGATAAAACCGGTGAACTGATCGGCTTATACATAAATACCAGAAGCATGGAAAAGCTGGACAGCGCCCTTGTAGAGGAAAACGGCGTCAGAGTCAGCGAGGAGGAGGCAGAAAAAACCGCAAGGGACATTGTGCAGAAGCTGCACCCTGAGTGGGATATGGCAAAGCTGAACTTCACCGAGACGAAAACCGACAGCCATCTGGACGAATTCAGATTTGATGTTGAGGGCGGAGACAGACCGCTTAGTATTAACCTTGCCTTTAACGGACAGCTCAGCGGAGTAAATAAGGATTTATGTGCATAAAAAAGACGGGATTTTTATCCCGTCTTTTTTTATCATTAACTATTTATTTGAGTTTTCGGCTTTCGCCTGCTTTTTAAATCTGCGCTTTGCACGGATTTTTTTGAAAACAGGCAGGAGAACTATGACAAGAACTGCGATTATGAGCAATGCAGGCAGAGCGCCGACAAACCACAAAAGAAGGTCTTTGAAGAAACGGCCTACGCCGTGAAGACCGGATTTCAGAGAACGCAAAAGCTGCTGACCGTAGCTGAGCTGATTGCCCATAGGCTCGTCGCTGTACTCTCTTACTTCCTGAAGATTAAGGTAGATTGTGCTGTAGTTTATCCGTCTGTCCCAGTTTTTAAGGCTTGACTGCAAGCTCTCTATCTCATAGCGCACATTTGCAAGCTCACCCTCAATGGCAATAATGTCCTCCACGCTCTTAGCCATGTCCAGCATTTCCAGAAGCCGAGTTTCCTGTGCGGTGAAGGCTTTGAGCCTTGCTTCGGTGTCATAATACTGTGCTGACACATTTTCGGTGTAGGTGTGACTGTAAGGCACATTGCCTATGGAAGACAGATCGCCGTTCATCTGGGAAAAATCGCTGCTGGGAACTCTGATAGTAAATTCTGCACTGCGGCTGTAGTAACTGCCTGAGCTTTTTGTGCGGAAGTTGGCATCATTTACGGAGCTTTGCTCAATGTAGCCATTGTATTTTGCCACAAGCTCTTTGACCTGCTCCATGCTTTTTTCAAATTCTGTTGTCTCAACGGTGACTTCTGCCGAGTAGATGATCTTTTCGGGGTCAACCTGGGGCAGCTGGTTTTCCTGCTCTGCGGCCGATTCCGTGTCTGCGACAAAGTCAAAACCCGGCTCCCCTGCAGGAGCTTCCGGTGCACTCACAGGACTGCGGTTTGCCTCCGTAGAGTCAGCAGATTTAGCGCCGCAGGCACACAGAGAAAAGACCATTAACACGGCAAGAAAAACGCTCAGAAATTTTTTCATTTTTATCCTCCTTACTGTTATTTTTGAAGCTGCTGATTGTTAGACCCTGTAAAGAAATAAAA
>JARHZW010000104.1 GCA_029264685.1 Candidatus Limivicinus sp. | reverse complement strand
TCCTGAACTTTCACCGTCTCCGTTTCTTCGGAAAATCCGCATTGCGCCAGTCGGGCTGTATAAATCTCTCCGGCCTGCCCCAAAGCACTGTTACTCAGATATTGAAAAGCCATTTTCCCTCCTAATTCAAATAAACCTGAACCTCTGATCCTGCCGGCAGACCTTCCCTGTCCCGTTCTATGATAATATATCCGTCCGATGAGGAAAGAACGCTTATAAGGCCGGATTTGCCTCTCACAGGTTCTGCAATCATTCCGCTGCCCTCTTTTTTTAGCCTTACGCTCAGAATCTCCGCTCTGCCGTGGTTTGCACTTATGTTCTCGCTTAAAACAGCACTTACGCAGTACTCTTTGTCTTTCCGTCCCATTAGCACGCTCAGCAGAGGCAGGACAAAAAGCTTTGTCATAAGAAAAGCGGCCGCAGGATGCCCAGGAAGCCCAAACACCGGTTTTCCTCCGGCCTTTCCCATAATGGTTGGCTTTCCCGGTTTTACGGCTATACCGTGAAAAAGCAGCTCTCCAACGGCTGATATGACCTTTTCCGCCCCGTCCTTCTGCCCTACAGAGCTGCCGCCGGATATTATAAGTCCGTCGCAGTCTTTCAGCGCTTTTTCTGCCCACCGGAGCAAAAGTTCCTCACTGTCCTTAATTATTCCGTAGTAGATTACCTCAGCTCCGAACTCACGGAGCAGGGCTGAAATCGCATACCCGTTAACGTCCCGAATTTCTCCGTAATTTGGTTTTTTATCCGCCGTTACCAGCTCGTCACCTGTGGAAATCACGCCGATTTTCAGCCTTTTTGCCACAGGAACGGAAACAACCCCCATAGCCGCCAGAGCGCCTATGTCCTGCGGTCTTAAAACCCGTCCTTTTTCCAGAACCCTTTTGCCGGGGTACACATCGTCTCCCCTGCGAATAAGATTCTGCCCCGGTGCAGCCGCCTTCAGGATCCCTACGCTGCCGTCACCGTAGCTTTCGGAATATTCAAGCATCTGCACGCAGTCCGCCCCCTGCGGCAGCGCACCGCCTGTGGGTATTTGGGCGCAGCAGCCCTCTTTAAGCTCAAAGTGCGGCTTCTCCCCCATTTTGACCTCACCTGCGATTTTCAGCTCGGCAGGCACGGCCTCCGAGCAGCCGAAGCTGTCGCAGGCTCTGACGGCCCAGCCGTCCACGGTGGAGCGGTCAAAATTCGGTACGAATTCCTCAGCCTTAATGTCTTTTGAAAGCACTCTGCCCAAAGCTTCTTCCAAAGGCACATACTCGCAGTTTTCCAAAGGGAAAAACTCCGATTTTATAATCTCCATAACCTCTTTCGGTGTTTTTACTTTCAGCATTTTCAGCCTCCGCAAGTGTGATTTGTTTAAAGTATAACTCTTCATTAGTTTTTCCTCAAGTATTTATATTCCGCCCTTGACGGAGCTGCCGAACAGTGAGTAAAATGGACTTATCAAAATTCGGAGGATATGCCGTGGATGCAAGATATATTAAAAATCTCCCTGCCATAAGCGCTGCTGAGCAGGAGCAGTTAAAGATGAAGAAAATTCTCATAGCCGGCTGCGGCGGTCTGGGCGGCTATCTCTTTGAATACGCCCTTAGGCTCGGTGTAGGCTCTATCCGAATTATGGACGGAGACTGCTTTAAAGACAGCAATCTGAACCGCCAGTTTCTGGCCGACGGCAGCAGCACAGGTACTTTCAAGGTCCTTGCCGCCGCTGACAGGGCAAAGAGAGTGAACCCCCTTGTAAACGTGGAAGTTTTCACCTCATACATAGACCGCAGCAATGCTTTCCACTCGGTGTTTGACTGCGATGCGGTGCTGGACGCTCTGGACAATGTAAAAAGCAGAAGGCTGCTGCTGAAAGCCTGCCAAAAGGCAAATGTTCCCTATATTTACGGCTCGGTTTCCGGCTGGACCGCTCAGGCGGCCCTGATAATGCCCGAGGAAAGGGGCTTGGGAAAGCTGCTTAACGGCAGCTTTGCCGACATGGGTATTCTTCCCTTTACTCCGGCTTTGTGCGCCGCCATGGAAAGCGCCCTTTGCCTGCGCCTGCTGTGCGGCAGACAGGTGGAGAGCGGAAAGCTTTACTGTATGGATCTGCTAAATATGGATTTTGAAAATCCGCTTATAAAATAGGAGGAAACATGGAAAACAATTTACCTTCAATGGATCAGTGGCTCAGAGAGGCAAAATCCGACCCCTCTCTGCCTAAAACAGGAATGTATCTGGTACACAACGGGGTTGTACGCTCCACCGCCAAGAAAACCGTCCGTGAGGGAATAGCGGGTATACCCGAGGTTCTGGCTATGGATTTTTCATATGACCGTGACGGCGTGGAAGGGCTTCGTCAGGACACGCTGAAATTACCGGGCATATTTTACGCAAGAGTCTGGCTGAATCAGGGCAGACTCTTGGCAGGCGATGACATTATGTATGTGCTAATAGGCGGCGACACCCGCCCCCATGTTATAGACGGGCTTAATTTTCTTGTGGGCGGGATAAAGGACAGGTTTGTAAAGGAAGTAGAAATATACTGATTTCTCCCTTGAGATATATTTGATTTTTATACTATTATTCCAAAACTTCATGTACATTTTTGTACACTTTATCCTGTATTATTTTATTGTAAATGTCCGTTTTATAACATATAATCACTATAAAGTTTTTTGGGGGGTGCTTTTGTGGTTTCCCGTTACGGCGGATATATGGGTAAAATCGTCAAGCTGGATCTGAGTACAAGAACTGTCAGTGAATACCCGTGGACGGACAGGCAGCGTGAGCTGTACATAGGCGGAAAAATAATGGCTGCCAGAATTCTTTTTGACCACCTGACAGGCACCGAAACCGCCTATTCCGAGGACAACTGGCTTGTAATTGCCACCGGCCCTCTTACCGGCACCGGCGCTCCCAGCTCTGCAAGATTTGACATTTCCGGTCTTTCACCTCAGACCGGCATTGTGGCCTCCTCCAACTGCGGCGGAAGCTTCGGCTACTACCTTAAAAAAGCAGGTTATGATGCCCTTATTATAAGCGGAAAATGCAGCGAGCGCTGCTGGATAGAGATTCAGGACGATGAATTCCGCTTTCACAGCGCCCGAGATCTATGGGGCATGAAAACCGGAGCCTGTCAGGCGGCTATAAAGGAAAAAACAGGTATCAAAAACAAGCTTGGCATAATTTGCATAGGACCTGCGGGAGAAAATCTGGTAAAGTACGCCTCCGTAATAAGCGAGGAAAGAGCCGCCGGACGAACAGGAATGGGTGCGGCTTTGGGCTGGAAAAACATAAAGGCCATAGCCGTAACAGGCTCGAAGGAAGTGCCTGTTTACGATAAGGACGGCACTATGGAGTGGTGTAAAAACTGGTTTACTTATCTGAAAAAGCACCCGCTCACCGGAAAGCAGATGCCCGCATTAGGCACCGCCGGACTTGTAAGCCCCATGCAGGCGAGAGGTCTGTTGGCCACAAAAAACTACTCTCAGGGCACATACGAAGATTTTGACATGGTTAGCGGTGAAACTCTGGCCGAGGAATATCTTGAGCGCAATCAGGGCTGCCTCACCTGTCCCATCCGCTGCGGCAGAACCGTAAAGGTGGACGGGCAGAATGTTAAAGGCCCTGAGCTTGAAACACTGGGACTGCTGGGCGGAAACATCATGAACAATGATATGCAGAAAATTCTGGACTGGAACCATGAGCTTGACCAGCTTGGCATGGACACCATATCCTGTGCAAACACCATTGCATGGGCCATGGAGGCAAACGAAAAAGGGATATGGAACTGCGGACTGGAGTTTGGCAAAACAGACGGTCTATCGCAGCTTTTCAGCGATATAGCCAACCGCCGTGGTATAGGCGCTGAGCTTGCAGAGGGCTCAAAGCGTCTCTCGGACAAATACGGCGGCAAGGAGTTTGCCATGCACTCCAAGGGTCTGGAGCTTGCGGCCTATGAGCCCAGACAGGCCGTAGGTCAGGGCCTCGGCTACGCTGTTTCCAACCGCGGCGGCTGCCATTTAAACGGCGGCTATCTTGTGGTTCTGGAGGGTCTGGGCCTTGATGTGGACCCTCAGACTCCGAAAGGCAAGGCCGACTTTACAATGATGTTTCAGGACCTTATGGAGGCCATTTCCGCCTCCGGTCAGTGTCTTTTCACCTCTTTCGGCGTGCTTCCGGCCTTTCTGATTGAAAAACCAAACAGCCCCGTTTCAAAGCTTGTCAACAGGGCCATTCCCCATTTGGGATGGGCTATAAGAATTGCAAACAAGTGCCCGTGGATATTGTGCGTCAATCTTCCCTTCATTCATCACACCACCATGCTGCGGTATGCAACGGGAATGAAGATGACACTGGGCAAATTCATGCGTATAGGAGAGCGTGGCTACAACACCGAACGGAGCATAGACTGCCGCTTCGGTATAAGCGCAAAAAATGACAGGCTTCCCAAACGCCTCACGGATGTGCCTCAGGACCCTAAAAATCCAAAAACCAAAGTACCTCTTGAAAAGATGAAAAAAACCTACTATCATGCCCGTGGCTGGTCAAAAGACGGTATACCGGAGGAAAAGCTTTTAAAAAGGCTGAAAATAATATGATAACTGTTCGTTTTTTCGGTCTGCTTCGTTTGGACAGCGGAGTTAAGGCCCTTGAGGCAGAAGCCGGCAGCATGAGGGCACTTTACAGAGAAGTTGAAATAAAAGCAGGAATTCCTGTAAAGACGCTGAAAGGCTGCAATGTATTTATTAACGGCAAACCAAAAAAATTTAACCAAAAGCTCAGAGACGGCGATCAGGTAATGTTTCTTGCGCCGTCCTGCGGCGGCTGAAAGGCAGGAGTCAACATGAAATTTTCAAAAGTATTGCTGACAGCAGGATGCAGAATTTATCAGGGTGTGTTCAAGCTTGCAAACTATGTGGTGCCATACCGTATGCCCGAATATCTGGAGGGGCCGGGGTCAATAGGAAAGCTGCCTGCATTTTTAAAGGAAAAAGGGCTTAACGACGTCCTTTTCATCACCGGAACAGGTATGCTCCGCCGTGGTCAGGCCGACCCCATGCTAAAGGCCATGAACAAGGAAGGTATACGATACACGACCCTTGGGTTTGACCAGCCGGACCCCACCTGCGACGATGTGGAAAAAGGCTGGAGGACATATGAGGAAAACGGCTGCATGGTGATTGTGGCAATGGGCGGCGGTTCGAGGATCGACTGTGCAAAAGGTGTTGCCGCAAAGGTAGTTCATCCGAAAAAGAGGATAACTCAGCTTCAGGGTGTCCTAAAGGTGCATAAGAAAATCCCGCCTTTTGTGGCTATTCCCACAACCGCCGGCACAGGCTCCGAGACCACCATTGCCGCCGTCATAACAGACAGTGAAACTCACCACAAGGCTTCCATAAACGACCCCTGTCTTATCCCTGAATATGCGGTTCTTGACCCTGTTCTCACCGTGGGTCTTCCCCCCAACACCACTGCAACCACCGGCATGGATGCACTGTGCCACGCCGTTGAGGCCTACACCAACCATACATATAACACAAAGCTTGAAAACAGGCTTGCAAAAGAGGCTGTAAAGCTTATATACCACAATCTTCTGAAAGCCTACCATGACGGAAGTGATTTGGAAGCACGGCAGAAAATGCAGCTGGGCGCCTTCTACGCCGGACGAGCGTTTACCAGAGGCTCCGTAGGTTATGTCCACGCCATCGGTCACACTTTAGGCGGATTGTACGGTATGCCTCACGGACTTGCCATGTCGATTTTGCTGCCTCATGTTATGCGGCGCTTCGGTTCCAAGGCTCACAGACGTTTGGCCGAGCTTGCCGATGTTTGCGGACTTCAGGGCAGTAATGACGCCGAGAAGGCAAACGCCTTTATAGACTGGATAGAAGAGGCAAAGAGAGAGATGCAGCTGCCTGACAAGGTGGATGTAATAGAGGATAAGGATGTAGAGCAGATAATCTCATGGGCCATGAAAGAGGCAAACCCACTCTATCCCGTACCTGAGGTCTGGGACAGAGAGGATTTCAGAGATTTTATATCGTCTGTAAGGGCATAGCAAAAAATCGGATGTGATACAAAATCACATCCGATTTTTATTTTATCTTGTTTTTTATCTTGTTTATTTGCCGCCTGCAATTCTGTATGAAATTACAATCTGCAACATGGAAAGAGCCAGAACAGTGCCGATAATCACAGCTTCATAGGAGAACGGCAAAATATTCCTTATCAGAAATACCACCGCAAAAGCCAGAATATAGCTTGCCACTTTCACAATATTGGCAACGGTCATTGCCTGAGAGGTGTTTTTTTCAACACAGCGTTTTGTAACAAGTCCGTTTAGACCTGCCACAGCCGCTCCCCACACAAGTCCTGCAAGTATGCCCAAAAAGTAATTCACCGTTATAGCCTCTTTTCCGTAAGATTCCTGTTTTTTCTAAATTTTATCACGAAAATGTGTTTTTAACAAGCCAGAAATGAAGCCAATTCCCCCGTAATTCACGGCAGTTTTCAGCCGAATACGGCGTTATCGGGATTGGGCTCCGGTACATCCGGTACAGTGGGCTCTCCTGTATCAGGCTGCGGAGGCGCCACAGGGGTTTCCGTCTCCTCCGGGGCAGGCGGTGCAACCGGTATCTCGGGATTTTCAGTTCCGCCCTGATCAGGCGGTGTTGAAGGCACAACGATTATGGTGGGTCCCTCCGGCTCTTCCGGCACAGGCTCCGAAACAACAGGGGCACTGCTTCCGGAGGAGCGGCTTGAATTGTAATACCAGTCTCCTGCAAGGGTGGTGGTTGCAGCATAGCCGCCGCCGTTTTTGTACACTATATCAAGGTTCTCAGCACCTATAGGACTTTCATAGGGGTTAAGACACTCATTGAGCATATCTATCCATGAATAAAGGTTTATAACAGAATAGCTAAGTCCGCCTATTCCTGCTCCTTCACTGGGAACCATATGGAAGTTTATATTCTCAGGCGGGCATTTCAGCGCCTGACGAATAAAATAGGCGATATTAGCACCGCTTAGATTGGTATCCATACCGTTTGCAAGAATTTTTACAACTTTTGAAACATTAGGCACATTTCCCAAGGTTATAAACTGCTCTGCACAGGATTTAAGGAATTTCTGCTGCATTTCTATACGACCGTAGTCACCGTTTGCGTAGTCATGTCTGAAGCGGCACAGCCCCATGGCTGCATAACCGTCCAGATGCTGCATCCCCGGATCAAGGTTGATATAAAGGTTCTGTGCAGAGTCCTCATAATGCATTGGAACGGGAACATCAAAATCTACACCACCCAAGGCATCAATAACATCTATAAACACGCCCAGATCTATAATTGCATAGCAGTCAGGCTCAAATCCGGTAATATTCTTCACATGGCGGTTAAGCGAATCTATTCCGTTTCCACCACTGTTTTTAGAGCCCCAGTACACCGAGTTTATCTTTCTTACCGACCAGTCCACATTTATAAGGGTGTCTCGTGGAATGTTCACAACATCTATTTTATGTTCGTTGGTGTCCAGCTTACCCACCATTATAGTGTCCGTGTTGCCTGTACCGTCGTCGTTTCCTACCAGCAGGAAGGTATAGATTCCGTCCTGCCGCTGAGTATCAAAGGCTTTTCCGTCGCTGTTTTTGTCCTTTTTCCCGCCGATTTCCACAGGCTTTGTGTTTGGTGCAACAGGATCAAGGTCAGGCGCTTTTTCCCATGCCATGTAGAAGCAGAAACCAGCAATGCCAAGTACCGCAAATGTTCCAAGAACACTCAGTACAATTCTCAACGCAAGATTCTTCTTTTTTTTCATACCTTACTCTCCATTTCTTGAGCTGATTATTTAAAATATCTGTTGGCTTGCTATTATAACCCAAATATATGAATAATCAATAAATAAATTAAATTTTAATTCTTAAACTTTCTTAATACTTTGGAAATTATAGCCATAAGGCAAAGCATTTATAACATCGACAGGCTTCTTTGCGTATTTTTATAGCTTCTATAGTTATATTTTTGTTGATACGGCGCAAAATCAGAATAAAATAAAATTTATTTTTAGGTATTGACTTCATTACCAGAAAGTGATAAAGTCAGTGCATCACTTTAAGGGAGAAATAATATAATGCCTTTTGTTAATTTTGTAGTTGCATATTATTACTATTACTTTGTTACAAGGTAATAGTAGTTTGTGCTGCCCATTAACATAAGCATAGGATTAAAAGCCGCACGGACTGCTCCGGGCGGCTTTTTTGCACCCATTTTTAAGGAGGAACAACAAAATGAAGAAAATCACAGCCATAATTCTCGCCCTTATCCTTGCCCTTTCCATGGGCGCCTGCGGGACCGCCGCACCGGAATCCGCCCCTTCCGGCAGCGATGGGAAAGTATTTAACGTGGGCATATGCCAGCTTGCACAGCATCCCGCCCTTGACGAGGCAAGCAGAGGCTTCACCGATGCCCTCAAAGAAGGTCTGGGAGACAGGGTTAACATTTCCTTCCAGAATGCTTCTGGGGATTCTGCCACCTGCTCTGTAATATGCAGTCAGTTTGTAAGTGACGGTGTGGATTTAATAATGGCAAATTCCACAGCCGCTCTTCAGGCCGCTGTCTCGGCAACCGCTGAAATTCCCGTTCTGGGCACCTCAATCACAGATTACGGCACCGCTCTCGGGGAAGAAAAGTGGACCGGCGTTTCCGGCAGAAACATTTCCGGAACTTCCGACCTTGCTCCCATTGACGGTCAGGCTCAGATACTCAACGAGCTGTTTCCCGACGCCCGCACAGTTGGCATACTCTACTGCTCAGGTGAGCCGAACTCCCTTTTTCAAGTGGAAGCAATAACTCCCCTGCTGACTCAGATGGGGTACACAGTCCGTCAGTTCAGCTTTTCGGACTCCAATGATGTGGCCGCTGTTACAGCTGCCGCCTGTGAAGAGAGCGATGTACTGTACATTCCCACAGATAACACTGCCGCTTCCTGCGGCGAGGCCATTAACAATGTGGCCTTAAACGCCGGCGTACCCATAATCTGCGGCGAAGAACTGGTATGCGCCGTTTTCGGTGCCGCCGCTCTGTCCATTTCCTACTACGACATAGGCTTTGAGACAGGCAGAATGGCCTGCGAAATCCTTTTAAACGGCGAGGATATAAGCCGGATGGAAATCCGTTTTTCACCCAAGTTTGAAAAGGTATACAACCCCGATATATGCAAGACTTTGAACATCAGCGTTCCGAATGATTTTCGGGCAGTTGATACAGATTGAATTAAGGAGATGTAAAGTCAGTATGGAAGCATATTTTGCCTCTTTGAGCCTGTTAAAGCTCATAAAAAATCTACCCGGCGGTATAGCTCAGGGACTTATATGGGGCCTTATGGCGCTGGGTATATATATTACATTCAGGCTTCTGGATGTAGCTGACCTGACGGTGGACGGTTCCTTTACCTGCGGCGGAGCAGTTACGGTTATGCTTATACTGGCTGGCTATCCTGCATGGTTTGCGATTACAGCGGCTGTTCTCGCCGGAATCCTTGCCGGATTCTGCACCGGTTTTCTGCACACAAAACTGGGTATACCCATAATTTTAGCGGGAATCCTGACGCAGTTTTCCCTCTACTCCGTCAATCTCAGGATAATGGGAATGTCTGCCAATAAGGCAGTAAGTGTCGATAAATTTGACCTCATTTTATCCTCCCGCAGTATTTCTGCCGCCATAGCTACGGGTTTTGTTTTTTCTCTGGCTCTGGTTCTGATTTTATACTGGTACTTCGGAACGGAACAGGGCTCCGCCATGCGTTCCACAGGCAGCAACGCCGGCATGAGCAGCGCTCTGGGTATAAATGTAAATTCAATGAAAATCTTAGGTCTGGGCCTTTCAAACGGCATTGTGGCTCTCTCCGGCGGTCTTATGGCTCAGTATCAGGGCTTTGCTGACATAAACATGGGCAGAGGCGCAATAGTAATCGGCCTTGCCGCAGTTATCATAGGAGAGGTTTTGGGCCGTGGAATATTTGGGCGGCATCTGAATTATCTGGGGGTATTTGCGTTTACCGTTGCAGGCGGAATTATTTACTACCTTGTTGTCATAGTAGTGCTGTGGCTTAAACTGAATTCAAACGATCTGAAGCTTTTTACTGCTGTGATCGTTGCTCTGTTTCTTGCCGTTCCCCATCTCCGTGAGCAATCCGCAGCTTCTTTTCGTAAACTAAAAAAGAAAGGTACTGAGCAGAATGCTTAAACTGGAACACATAAGCAAAACCTTTAATAAGGGTACAATAAACGAAAAAAATGTCCTGAATGACCTTAACCTCCATTTGGCTGAGGGCGATTTTGTAACCGTAATAGGCGGAAACGGTGCAGGAAAATCCACTATGCTCAATGCTGTTGCAGGTGTATGGCCGATAGACGGAGGGCGAATCATTCTCCACGGCACAGATATTACCGCACTGCCGGAGCACAGGCGTGCCCCGCTTATAGGCCGTGTTTTTCAGGACCCCATGATGGGAACTGCGCCTAATATGCAGGTGGAGGAAAATCTGGCGCTTGCGCTGAGACGAGGACAGCGCCGCAGTCTCCGTTGGGGTGTGACAGCTGTGGAAAAGGAACGCTACAGAGAGCTTTTAAAGCCGCTGGGACTGGGTCTTGAGGACAGGATGAGCACTAAAGTCGGTCTGCTCTCAGGCGGTCAGCGGCAGGCACTCACCCTTTTGATGGCGTCATTAAGGAAGCCTGAGCTTCTGCTTTTAGACGAGCACACAGCCGCTCTTGACCCCGGTACGGCGCAAAAGGTGCTTGAGCTTTCCGACAGGATCGTTGAAGAGGGCGGGCTTACGGCAATGATGATAACTCATAACATGAGCGATGCTATCAGCCACGGAAACCGGCTCATAATGATGAATCAGGGAAAAATCATTCTTGACATTAAAGGAGAAGAGAAAAAGCGCCTTACCAAGCAGTACCTTATGGATATGTTTGCGGAGCTGTCCGGTACGCAGCTGGAAAACGATCAGGTGCTTCTCTCAAAGTAATTTTTAGCTGTATATTTAAAAAACTGCGGTATTTTTCATAATACCGCAGTTTTTTGGTTTTACTTATTCTTTTTTATTCTTTTTTTCTTATGCTGTTCGGGTGCAGTGCTTTCAGCTTCGGTCTGCTTATTCTCCTGCTTTTGGGAGTTATCCGATACTTCAGGGTCTTTTTTCTCTTCCTTGGTATTTTCGGATTTTTTCTTTTTAGTGTGTATCAGCACCAGAACCACTACAGCTATTGCCACGAACAGTACAGAGCCGATTGCCACAGCAGGTCCGGGAACTCCGGTTTTTTCACTGCTTATGGCGCAGAACACCAGCGTATCGCCGCTTCCCTTAAATGTAATATAGCTGCCGTTGTGGCCTATATTCACATTGTTCCAGCTTTCGCCGTCATATACTCTTATCTTGACGTCGGTCTCAGGATCCGGGCTTGCAAATCTTACCATATATTCCTGGTTCTTGTCTCTGTTATCGTCTTCTATACGCATAACCCACATCTCAATGGCTTCATGCTCAGAAATCTGAGGTCCGCTGCCGGAATAGGGATTGAGCTTGATTTTGGCATCGTCGGAGAAGTCTCCCTCCAGCAGAACCAGTGAAAGCGGTGTGCCTTCTCTCTGCTCCTTGCTGGCGATTGCCGCCTGTCTGGGTGAGTATACGGCATCTATAGTATCGCTGAAATACAGTTTTTTGTAATCATACTGTGGCCAGTGTCCGCTGAAGCCCTCTTTTTCGGGAACTGCGGGTATCCGGCTCTCATCAAGACCTTCACCGTACTTAAACTCAACCTCGCCTACAAGCTTTCCGTCAGCCATATAGGACATTTTAAGGGTCTTGAATCGGTCAGGCAGTCCCTGAGTGTTTACAAAATCATCGTAGCTCTTGCCTACGGCCATGCCCTCGTAGCTTATACCGTCTATTGCTCCTACGCTGTCATGCACATAGAAATTGTTTTTTATGCTGTCGGCAACGGTAACATCCGCATAGCCCGCAATAGTGCCGCAGCAGGCCGTCGTAGTATCCGCAATTCCCACAAGGCTTCCGCATCCGCTGATTTCCTTTCCGTAGCCTGCAATTCCGCCTACATTTGCATTACCGTCCAGCTCGCACATTGCGTAGCTGTCTCTTACGGAGCTGTGGGATCTGCCCGCAACACCGCCTACGCAGCCGCCCTCTTCGCTCTTTATGCTTCCGTATCCCTCGCAGTCTTTAATGCTGCCAAGCTCCTCAAAGCCGCTGATTCCGCCTATATTGTCCTTCTTTCCTACCACGCTGCCCTCATTCACATTTCGGCTGCTTATACATTTTGTCTGATAGGTGGCAGTAAGAAAATCACTCATTCCCACAGCCTCGGAAAGCGTACCCTCAAGGTCAAAATCGTATTCAATGCCCATGCTTCCGGAAATACCGCCCACATTTTTATCAGCTTCTATACTTCCGTAGTTTACACAGCTGTCAACTCTGCCCTCGTGGTCATCATTTGAAAGGTCATCGGAAATATCTTCAATATGGGTCTTATCCTTTCCCGAAAGTGAACCGGCCATAAGGACAACCACATTGGCCAGCTGCTCGCTGACATTGATAAGCATATCTGCCATTTCTCCGGCAGAGTAATTCACGCCCTCCAGTATACTTCCCATTTCGTTTGCCATATTCTGAAGGTTTTCGTCGTAAATGCTGCCGAATTGCGGCTGATTGAAGAAATTGTCTGCCTCAGGATCGAAATTATCCTGTCCGGGAGCAAAGTTTCCCCCTGAAATGCCGTCAATTATATCCCATGAATTCTCTCTTATGCTGTTCAGAGAATCGTGCATCTGGTCTGACATATCGTCCACATTTCCCAGTGCCTGAGACACCATATTGTGAAGGGCATAGATCTCGTCTGCCAGATTTACCGAGTGTTTAAGCTGCATATACGGCTCCATCTGACCCACTATGCCGCCCACATCCTTGCGGCCGAACACATCCGCATAGTTACGGCAGTTTTCCATATAGCCTGACTGTCGGCCAGCAACTCCGCCTACATTATATCCGTAGTGCTGATAGCCAACGGTGCCTCTGTTGGTGCAGCCGCTCAGAATACCGGTTGAATAGCCCGCTATTCCTGCGCTGTCTGTCACCACATCCTTATCGTCTGCGTTAGTAAGCTCCAGACTTGATATATCAAGAATACTTATTTTGTCAAGCTCCAAACCTTTTTCTGAAATGCTTGTGTTCACCTGAGCCAAATTAACGCATTCTCTTATGACACCCTCGTTTTTGCCGGCAATTCCGCCGGTGGCACGCTTTCCGTCCACATTGCCATCCGTCTGACAGTTTGAAACCGTGCCAAGATTTTCGCCGCATATTCCGCCAACATGGTTAAGTCCCTTAACCGTACCGGAAAAAGAGCAGTTTTCAACTGTGCCGTAGTTTACGCCCACAATGCCGCCCAGCTGATTCTGGCTTCCCTCAGGGCATACCATACCCTCAACATTCAGGTTTTTAACTGTTCCCTCAGCCTGTATGTATCTGAAAAGTCCCTGATGCGAACCGTTAGTGGCGGTTTTCATATTTTTAATGGTGTGTCCGCCGCCGTCAAAAACTCCGCTGAATGTGGGTATGGGGTAAAATTCCACGCCCAGAAGATCAATGTCATTGTCAAGGATTACCGTCAGGCCCTCAGACCACTTATCAAGAGAGCAGTTAACGGATAAATCCATAAGCTCCTGAGCCGTGCTTATGTGCTTTTCATTGTTTTCCGCAAAGGCCGTGGGAACCGCAATGCCCGCAAGCATCACCAGTGCCAACAGCAGCGCCATTATTTTTTTGCTTTTCATTTGCTGCCTCCATCCGTAATTTCCGGTTTTTCCTCTTCCGACTGTTCTATCTGCTCGGTTTGAACCGGCAGCTCTTCAATATCGCCCACATCCACTATGGCATTGAGCGAACCTCTGAACACACCGTGTACCTCCGCATCAATCACGCCGTCAAGCTTTCCACGCACTCTGCCGTTTATGCGGATAGTGCCGGTTTTATGGGTGACATTTGCGCTCTTCTTTATTGTAAAGGAGGTTTTCTGAATTATGATATCGCCCATAAGCAGGATCTGAGGCAGGACACACATAACAAGGAATATGGATATTGTAGTACCCATACCAAGATACATACCTATGGCAGATATGGTCTCGTTTGATGTCAAAAAGCCTATAACGAAGCCTGCCGAAACAAGCATGGTTCCTGATGTTATAATTGTGGGGAATGCCAGATTCAGGGTTTCTATCATGGCCTGCTTGAGAGGCATTTTCTCTTTAAGCTCCATATAACGGTTGGAGATTACTATTGCATAGTCTATATTTGCGCCCATCTGAATTGCGCTGACTATAAGATATGTAAGGAAGAACAGGTTGTTGCCGGAGATGTAGGGTATGGAGAAGTTGCACCATATACTTCCCTGAATAATGATGATAAGAAGCAGCGGAAGTCCCACGGACTTGAAGGTGAATATCAAAACCGCAATAACAAACAATATGGTCAGCACGCTTATAAGCTTGTTATCGTTTTCAAAGCTGTGCTGCAGGTCGCTGCAGCTGGTAGTATCGCCCACTACATAGTAGTCATCGTAATATCTTGCCACTATGCCGTGGATTATATCCAGATACTCAAAGCTCTTCTCACCCTCTATAGGCACATTTAGCTCCAGAACTATACGGCTCCAGTCATCGCTTCTGAGCTGTTTTTTGCCGTCGGCAAGCTGCTGGGCCAAATCATCCAGCTCTTCTTCAACATTCTTCGGCAGGTTCAGAACCACATCATCCCTGCGTTCGTTGAGATAGTCGAACATATCTATGAGCGGAACAGTGTAGTTTTCAAGATTTGTAACCACCTGTCCGTACTCGCCCGTATTCATGGCATAACCGGTATACAAAAACTGCGCTACTTCATAATCCAGATTTGCAAGCTCCGCAAACTGTCTTGGGTTGAGAGAGCTGGTAATATACCAGCCGTTTTTTGCCTCGATATTTGCAAGCCCCGTAACTTTTTCCACAAGACTTAGCTCGCTCACATCGCTTATGAGCTTTGCTTCCTTATTGTAATCGCCGGCAGGCACTATAATTGCCATCTGATTGTTCTTTCCGAACAGACTGTCCATTCTGGCTGAATCCAACTGGGCTTCATTTTTCCGTATAGACTCCGTGGACTCCTGAGAGTACACATAATTTGCCTTGTGTGAGAACGAGAAAGCAAAAATTGCAATACCAACAAATATGACCGGCATCACAAAGCGGGTCGCATACACTGCTTTGCCGAGAAAGTTGATTTTCGGGACAAAGTTTTTATGGTGGGTCTTGTCAATAAGAGGAGAAAAGACCACAAGAAGTCCCGGCATAAGGAAGAAAACGGACACAAGGCTGAGGATAATGGCTTTTATAAGTACAACGCCCATATCGTAGCCCAGCTTAAACTGCATAAAGCTAAGAGCAAGAAGACCGGAAACCGTGGTCAGACTGCTGGCGGAAATCTCAGGAATAGCCTTGCTCAGAGCCACAATAGCCGCTTCTCTGGCATCTTTGTCCTGCCGCTCCTCCTGGAAGCGGTGGCAAAGTATAATAGCATAGTCGATAGCCAATGCAAGCTGCAAAACAATGGCTATGGAGTCGGTAATGAAGGAAATTTCGCCCATAAGATAGTTTGTGCCCATGTTCAGAATCGCAGCCGCTCCGAAGGTTATCAGCAGCACAGGTATCTCGGCATAGGTCTGGGATGTAAGCAGAAGAACGGAAATAACTATTACCACCGCTATAATATCAACTATCAGCATTTCGCCGTTTATTATGGCTTTAAGAGGGTTGCCCACATCGCTTCTGGTCCTCAGGTCATAATCCTTCAGCTCTTCCTTTATTTCCTTGTAGGCCTTTATACTGATCTCGTCATTGTTAGTGCCGTCAAAGGTAACGGCAAACATGGCAGCCGCAGAATTAAAGTGCATATCCGTGTCGTCAAACTCTACGGACTTTACTCCCTCGATATTCTCTATTGTTTCCCGAATATCCTCCGCCTGAGCATAGCTTATGTTTTCCACCATAATGTCCGCCGTGCCGTAGGTAGTAAACTCCCTGTCCATAAGGTCAAGACCCTGTCTGGTTTCCGTGTTTGAGGGCAGATATTTTGTAATATCGTCGCAAACCTGTACCCAGTTTCTGGACACAGCGCAAAACAGGGCAGCGATCACGAATATAAAGAATATGATATTTCTTTTATCCACAATAACCGCCGAAACTTTTTCCATGAAACTGCTGCGTTTATTTTCTTCCATATTATCTTCCTTCATTCATAATCATTCTAAAGTCACATTTTAACATATCTTAACACATAAATATAAAAAAATTATTAACCGGGCAAATTTAATTGTCACAAATTTATGCATACTCCGACGCTTAATTATATACTTTTTTAACAATCTCCGCAATCGTCAGAAACTTAACTTTGTAAAAATTTTTGTTGTTTTTTCATTGATAAAACGGGCTTTTCAGCTCTTTGTAAAAATTTTTTCCAAAAAAATTCAAAAAAGCCCTTGACAAATCCTAAAATACGGTTATAATAGCAAATGCGTTTAGCGGGATTGTGTAAAGGTAGCACAGCGGACTCTGACTCCGTATGTGAGGGTTCGAATCCTTCTCCCGCTGCCATAAAGCTTCGGTTTAATTACCGGAGCTTTTTTATTTTATTTTCATTCATTATAATAAATGCAGGTTTAAGATTTAAAAATAGAGTAAATGCCGGATCTTTCAGGTCCGGCATTTACTCTATTTCCGTTATATTTTCAATATCTATCTCTTTTTTACCTACTACGATTTTTTTCTTTAAGTCATCGGCTTTTATAAACCTGTCCCTGACTTTCCTGTACTCTCCGCTGTCAAAATAAGAAATCGTCACCACATCTCCGTATTCAAGCTGTCTGAGCTTAAAGTCCAACTCCTCTTTCCTGTCCTCGGCAAGAATGATTTTTTCTTTTTTTCGTTTCTCGCTCTCTTTTACGGCCTCTTCATAGCCTTTTAGTGCGGCAAAAGGCATAAACTGCTTTGCTCTGTCTGCCCTGCTCATCGGCTGTCTCACGCTCTGTGACCTCCTATCTGTCGGTTTCGCTCCAGCATTGTGGCTCCCTCCATAAGATCCATACATTTAAAAATTCCGTTTTTCCCGTGCTTCTTCCTTATATCAAGCATGGTCCTTTGAATTTTCATCTGCTTTTCCTGCTGCTCCGGCTGAGAAAAAATATCGTACTGCTGAACATCTTCCGTACTCAAATTGCAGAAACATATATTTATCTTATGCACCGGAACAGCCCTGTCTCTTATACGCTCATACAGCTCTGCTGCGCTGTCGGAAAGAGTTTTAACGGAAGCAGTATAGCATCCTGTCCGTATGCTTCCCCGTGACTGCTCACGGCCCGACGAATGGGAATAATCCAGACTCATTGTTATAAGATTTGTGGAAAAGCCCTGTTCAAACATTTCAAGCCCCAGTCCCTCCGCCATCTCCCGCACAATCAGCAGCCCTTCTTCGTATGCATAGCCTCTGGAGAGAACCTGCCCTGAGGACAGGCTTGTGCTTCTTGGCTTGTAGGCTTTTATATCCTCCATCCGCACCGTCTCTCTGCCCCATGCGTGGTCTATAAGAAGCTCTGCATCTACTCCGAAGTGCTTGTATAGGGTATCCTGATTTGCAAGGGCAATATCCCGCATATTCTCTATTCCTATTCTCGAAAGCCGCCTGACCGTCCCCGGGCCTATGCGCCAGAAATCCGTAAGAGGGGTATGGCGCCACAGCTTTTCACGGTAGCTCTCCTCATCCAAGAAACCTATATTATCCTTTGAATGCTTTGCGATTATGTCCATTGCAATTTTTGCAAGGTACAGATTCGTACCTATGCCGCAGGTGGCAGTTATGCCTACCGTGTCCATAACATCTTTCAGCACCATTTCCGCAAATTCCCGTGGAGTCTGGCTGCGGTAGGACAGGTAGTCCGTCACATCCATAAACACCTCGTCTATGGAGTATACATGAATGTCCTTAGAAGCAGCATATTTAAGGTATACGGAATACACTCTCACCGAATACTGTATATAAAGCGCCATTCTGGGCGTAGCCATTATATAGTCTATTCCCGGTGGTATCTCAAAGACACGGCAGCGGTTTTTCACCCCCAAGGCTTTCATAGCGGGAGTTATGGCAAGGCATATTGTTTTTTCCGTCCTGTCCGGATCTGCCACCACAAGCCGTGTTTTCATAGGGTCAAGCCCTCTCTCCACACATTCCACCGATGCGTAGAAAGATTTCAGGTCTATGCACATATAAACTCGCTCTGCCATTGCCTGCACTTCCTTTTTCTCCTGTTTGGCTCGTTGAACACATTATATTCTCTTATTAAGATAATTTCAAGCTTTTTTTCTCTTTTTACTCCAATTGCCATTGTTCATTTATCCCGCTGTATATATTTTCAGTTCATTTTTCTCCATGAAAGCAATATTGCATTGACCAAATATTAAATCCGTAGTATCATCAAGAAAAGGTCACTTCACAAATCAGATAATGCAAAACGGAGGAAACTATGAAATCATATCTGCTTGCTCTTATAAACTACGCTCTGGAGAACAACCTTATAGAGCCCGGCGACGAAACATTTGTCTTTAACCGTCTGCTTGAAGTCATGGGTCTTGACAGTGTTGAAGAGGACAGCCACAAAATTAAGCGTAGCCTTGCCAGTATTCTTGAAGTTCTCACTGATGATGCCGTCAGGCGTGGTCTTGTAGATGATAACATAGTTGCCCGCCAGCTTTTTGACACAAAGCTTATGGGCGTGCTGACTCCGTTTCCCCACGAGGTCAGGAGAAAGTTTTTAGCGCAGTATTTTCAAAGCCCACGCAGCGCTACCGACTGGTTTTATAAATTCAGTCAGGACACAAACTATATACGCCGTGACGGAATGGCCAAGGATCTGCGCTGGAAATATCAGTGCAGCTACGGTCAGCTTGACATAAGCATAAACCTCTCCAAACCTGAGAAGGACCCCAAAGCCATCGCCGCTGCCGCCCTTGCGCCTCAGTCAGGATACCCCAAATGCCAGCTTTGCGCCGAAAATGAAGGTTACGCCGGCAGGATGAACCACCCTGCAAGGCAGAACCACCGCATAGTGCCCATAAGTCTTGGCAACGAGCCCTGGTACTTCCAGTACTCTCCCTATGTATATTATAACGAGCACTGCATAGTCTTTAACTCCGACCATCACCCAATGAAGATTGAGAGAGCCACCTTTGACAAGCTTTTAGAGTTTGTAGGCTGCTTCCCTCACTACTTCTTAGGCTCCAATGCAGACCTGCCTATAGTGGGCGGCTCCATTTTAAGCCATGACCATTTTCAGGGCGGAAATTACGAGTTTGCCATGGCTAAGGCGCCCGTTGAGACTGAGCTTTGCTTTAAAGGCTATGAAGACATCAAGGCCGGTATAGTTAAATGGCCCATGTCCGTTATCCGTCTGTCAGGAGATGACAGCGACCGTCTGGCAGAGCTTGCAGACAGGATTCTCACCGCATGGCGTGGATACAGCGACATGGAAGCAGGCATATTTGCCGAAACCGACGGAGTGCCCCATAACACAATTACGCCTATTGCCCGCCGCAGAGGCTATGACTATCAGCTGGATCTGGTACTCAGAAACAACCTTACAACGGAGGAGTATCCTCTGGGTGTTTTCCACCCCCACCAGAACCTCCACCATATAAAGAAAGAAAATATAGGTCTTATAGAGGTCATGGGTCTTGCGGTTCTGCCTGCAAGACTGAAAACTGAGCTTTCACGGCTTCAGGACGCAATTCTCGCCCATGAGGATATAAGCTCTATTCCCGAAATCGCTTCTCACGCTCTTTGGGCAGAGGAGATACAGGCGAGAAACGAAATCACTTCAGAAAATATTACCGATATTATTCAAAAAGAAGTGGGGCTGGTATTCCAGCAGGTACTTGAGGATGCGGGCGTATACAAGCGCACGGAAGCCGGAAAGGCTGCTTTCCTTCGCTTTGCCGACAGCGTAAATGCACAGTGATTATTTCGGCATATATTTTTAAGCTTCTCCATATGTCTAAGCTTTCTTTTTAATGACAAATATACTTAGAGGTGTATAAATGGCAAACTTCACCGAAAAGGCAATACGCCAAGCTTTTCTCGGTCTTTTGAACGAGAGGCCATTGAACAAAATAACCGTAAAAGACATTACCGACCGTTGCGGCATAAATCGCAACTCCTTCTACTACCATTATCAGGACATTCCCTCTCTTATTCAGGAAATTCTGAAAGGTGAAATAAACAGGATAATAGAGGAGTTTCCTGAGCTTACAAGCTTTGAGGACTGCGCCATGGTAGCGGCAGGCTTTTCTCTTGAAAACAGACGTGCCATCATGCACATATATAATTCCGTAAACCGTGATATGTTCGAGCAGTATCTCTGGCAGGTCTGCGAGCACACGGTTAAAGCCTACTTTGACAACGCCTTCCCCCACGCAAGGCTCAGCGAAAAAGACCGGCGTATTCTGCTGCGCTATTATCAGTGTGAGCTTTTCGGAATCATTCTGGGCTGGCTTCAGACCGGTATGAAGGATGATATAAAGCCTTTTATTTCCAGACTGTGTGAAATCAAAACAGGTCACTGGGAGGCTATGGTCAGCTTCTGTGAACATAACCGGGAAGAGATATAAAAATTCGGATAACAAGACAAAAAAGGGACTGCTTCGGCGGTCTCTTTTTTTATGCAAAGCTGTTTCTTTGCCTAAATTTACAGCGTTGATATTCAGCCTGCCTATACAACATAAAGCACTTTCTTTGTATAGTTATTTATACAGCAAACTTACAGGAGGAATTATTATGCGATCAATCCTGCCCATGAAGCTTGCAAAAACGGGTTCTGTAATCCTGTCCCTGTTTATTTGCGTTTTAGGGCTGTTTTTTATCTTTAATCCGGACTTTTCTCCCGGTATTCTGGGTGATTACGCCGGCGCCTTGATGATCGTTTTCGGCATTGTTAAAATCGTCGGCTATCTCTCAAAGGATCTTTACCGCCTTGCTTTTCAGTATGATCTGGCTTTCGGTCTTTTGATGATAACCATAGGAATAATGGTGATTTTAGAGCCGGGAAGCATAATCGATGCGGTATGCGTGGCAATCGGCATTTCCGCCATAATGGACGGTTTCCTTAAAATCCAGATATCCATAGATTCACGGATATTCGGAATAAAGAAATGGTGGCTTATCCTTATCTCCGCCGTCATTACGGTAGGCGTGGGAATTACGCTCCTGTTCAGGACCGCCGAAAGCACCAGAGTTCTGGTGCTGCTTCTGGGATTTTCTATGCTGGCTCAGGGCATTTTAAATCTGCTCACCACAATTTTGACGGTGAAAATAATAAAACATCAGTATCCGGACAGTATCGATGCTGATTTTGAGTAGGAGGGGTTTTATAATATGAGTTTTGCCAGAGCAATAGTAAAGTACCGTATACCCATATTGATCCTTGTGCTGATTTCCATGCCGTTTTGTTTTCTCGGTATGGTTGGTACAAGGATAAATTATGATATGCTGGACTACCTGCCCGAAGATATGGACACGGTAAAGGGTCAGTATGAACTGATGGACGATTTCGGAAAAGGTGCCTTCTCGTTCATTATCGTTGAAAATATGCCGCCTTCCGATGTAGCGGAGCTTAAAGCCAAGCTGGCTCAGGTTGACCATGTGGACAGCGTACTGTGGTATGACAGCATTTCCGATCTTTCCATCCCTATGGAGCTTCTGCCGGATGAGTTATACAAGGCATTTAACAGCGAAAACTCAACCATGCTGGCCCTGTTTTTTGACTCTGCCACATCCGAAGATGTGACCATGGATGCAATAAGAGAGATCCGCCAGATTGCCGGAAAGCAGTGCTACATTTCCGGTATGTCCGCCCTTGTAACCGACCTTAAAGACCTTTGCGAAAGAGAAGAGCCGACCTATGTGGCCCTTGCCGTTATCTGTGCCTGTGCCGCAATGGTGCTTTTCCTTGACGGCTGGCTTGTTCCTTTCGTGTTCCTTTTGAGCATAGGCCTTTCCATCATGCTCAACATGGGTACAAACTACTTTTTCGGAGAAATCTCCTACATAACAAAAGCCATGGCCGCCGTGCTTCAGCTTGCCGTAACCATGGACTACTCAATATTCCTCTGGCACAGCTACAATGAGCAGCTTGAAGTGACAGAGGACAAGAAAGAGGCAATGGCAGCGGCCATACACGCCACTTTCAGTTCAGTTATAGGTTCTTCCGTTACCACCATAGCAGGCTTTGTGGCTCTCTGCTTCATGAGCTTCACTATGGGCCGTGATCTTGGTCTGGTTATGGCAAAGGGCGTTCTGCTTGGCGTTATCGGCAGTGTAACCCAGCTGCCCGCCCTTATACTTATCCTTGATAAGCCTCTGCAAAAAACCAAGCACCGCTCCATCATTCCAAGTCTGGATAAATTCTCCTCATGGGTCACAAGAAAATTTCCTGTTTTCCTTGTACTGTTTGTGCTGATCGCCATTCCCGCTTTCTGGGGCTATCAGAAAACCAACAGCGAGGTTTACTATGACATGGCAAAATGCCTGCCCGATGACATGGACTTCGTAATTGCAAATAAAAAGCTTAAAGATGAGTTTGATGTTGCTTCCACTCATATGGTGCTTGTGGACTCATCTCTTCCTGCCAGTTCAATGCGAGCCATGACAAAGGAAATGGAAACTGTGGACGGAGTTAAATATGTTCTTGGCCTTGAGAGTGTTTTAGGTCCGGATATACCGGAGGAAATTCTCCCCGCCGAGCTTATCTCCACATTAAAGAGCGACAATCGTGAGCTGTTCCTGATAAACTCCAGCTTCCATCCTGCAAGCGACGCAGTCAATCAGCAGATTGATGAACTGATTGCAATATTAAAGAAGTACGATCCCAACGGAATGCTGATAGGCGAAGCCTCCTGCACTAAGGATCTTATAGAGACCACAGACCGAGACTTTAAAGTTGTAACCGCCGTCTCCGTCCTTGCCATATTCGTAATCATAGCTCTGGTGGAAAAGAGCTTTACACTGCCGTTCATTCTTATCGCAGTTATTGAATCTGCAATATTCATAAATCTGGGTATCCCCCATTTTGCAGGTCAGTCCCTGCCCTTTATAGCGCCTATATGTATAAGCACAATTCAGTTGGGTGCAACGGTTGACTACGCTATTTTGATGACTACACGCTATAAATCCGAGCGCAGTCAGGGCAAAGACAAGACCGACGCCGTCACAACCGCACTGAAAACCTCCATTCCCTCCATTATAGTCAGCGGCATGGGTCTTTTCGCCGCAACCTTCGGCGTTGCAATGTATTCAAATATCGACATTATCCGTTCCATGTGCCTTTTGATGGCAAGAGGCGCAATCGCCAGTATCTTAGCTGTTATCTTTGTATTGCCTGCATTTTTAATGCTGTGTGATGCCATTATCAAGCCCCGTAAAAAGGGTAAAAAACTTGTAGCGGAGGAATCAAAATGAGAAAAAATACTTTAATAAAGCTTCTTTCCATAGTGCTTACAACTGCCATAGCTTTCAGCTTCACGGCAGCAGGAATGCCTGAAAAATCAGGCAACAACGGAGCCGACAAAAAAGATGAGGGAAATGTATATGTAATGACCGATCCCTCCGGTAAGGCCGAAAAGCTTATTCTTACAAACTCTGTCATCAATGCTCTCCCCAAAGCCTCCGGACACGGGCTGCCCGTATATGATAACGACGGCAACAAGCTGGACTGCGGAAAGCTTGATGATCAGCTCCCTTTGAATGTTAAAATCAGCTACACTCTGGACGGCAAAGAAATTTCTCCCAAAAAGCTTGCCGGAAAGAGCGGCCATGTTGTCATACGCTATGACTACGAAAATCTGGCTTCCTACACCGCAAATATTCAGGGCCGAGAGCAGGAAATGTTCGTTCCTTTTGCGGTTTTGACCGGTCTTATCCTTGATAACTCCAAATTCAGCAACATCACCGTCAGCTCCGGCAGAGTTGTTTCTGACGGCAAGAACAGCATAGCAGCCGGTTTTGCTCTGCCCGGTCTGCAGAAGAGTCTCAACATAGACAATGACCTTCTGGAGCTTCCCGATTATGTTGAAATCAGCGCAGATGTTCAGGATTTCGAGCTTGCAATGTCCCTTACCCTTGTAACCAACAACCTTTTGGATGACGAAGGTCTTGACCTTAACAACACCGCAGATATTCGCTACGCTCTCTCCAAGCTCACCTCCGCCGTAAGCCAGCTCAAAGACGGTTCTTCCGCTCTCTACGACGGCCTTGACACCCTCTTCGGCAGCGTGGGAACTCTTGCCGACGGCGTAAATCAGCTTGCCGACGGTCTTACTGCTCTCGATGCAAACAGCGATTCCCTGAGAGGCGGCGCACAGCAGGTGTTCAACACTCTTCTTGCTTCCGCAAATACACAGATAGAATCTTCAGGCCTTGGCAACCCCGGTCTTACAATAGACAACTACAACGAAGTTTTAACCGCTCTCATTGATTCTCTCAGCGAGAGCAATGTATCTGCCCAGGCTCTTGAAAAGGTAAAGGCCATGGTAGAAGCCAAGACCCCCGAAATCGAAGCAAAGGTAACCGAAGTGGTTAAGGAAAGCGTAAAGGTCAAAGTTGAACAGGCAGTTACCGAAGTGGTAAAGGGTCAGATTGAAGCCCAGATCAGAGAAAATTCTCTTGCAATGGGCAAAATCACAAAAGGTGTAACCGATACCGTTAAAACGCAGGTCAGAGAGGCAGTTAATGAAACCTTCCACACTCAGGTTTTAAATGCTGTGCTTGAAAGCAAAGGCCTCACAATTGACGATTACAACGGTATGGATGCGGAAAACCGCCAGAAGATTGACGCCGAAGTAGGCAAAATTATGAAGGACAAAGAGCCGGAGATTGAAGCTGCCGTTGAGGCTCAGATGGGAAGCGAGGAAATACAGGCAACCATTAAAGCAGCCATAGACGAGCAGGTTTCCCAGGCTGCCGCAGGCAAGCTGTCCGATCACATCATCAAAGCCAAAATAGCAAAAGCAGTTGAGGAGAAACTGCCCGAGGCAATGGCCGGTGAAGAAGCTCAGGCCGCTATCGCAAACGGTGTTGCATCCACAAAGGAGCAGCTTATAGCTCAGGGAATGGCTTCCGAAGAAGTCCAGTCTCAGATAGCTGCCGCCGCCAAGGGCAGAGAAGCTCTTGTGGGACTTTTACAGGGTCTTAACAGCTACTCCGCTTTCTATAACGGTATCTGGCAGTACACCGCCGGTGTTTCCGCCGCAAAGACCGGCGCTGAGACCATAAGAGCCAATATGCCTGCTTTGACCGAAGGTGTTTCCAAATTAAAGGACGGTGCAGGCGCTCTCTCCGACGGCCTCAACCGTTTTGACAGAGACGGTATTAGCCCTGTTGTAAACAGCCTTGACGGCGAAATCGGTTCTCTCCGTGACAGATTCAGCGCAAGCCATGATGCAGTTACAGACTATGCTCCCCTGTCCATCAACGGCATGTCCGTTAACTTCATTTACCGCAGCGGCGCCGTAAGCAAATAAAAGGAATTTAAAACCGCCTATTTTGAAATGTACCCTCTTTATTGGATGTCCGGTAAAGAGGGTACATTTTTTTAAGGCAGCTTTTTTCATCAGTGCATTGTGGAATTGTCCCTTGAAAATCACTGTTGTTTTTAGTATTATTAAATCAGATCAAATATGTTCGGGGTGGATGTTATGATTGAAAATGTTGAAAAGTTTTTTGAGCTGTATGATACTGATCCGCAGCTCCGTGCGAGAGTTGACAAGGCAGAAGCGGATTACCCCGGATGCCTTGAAATACGGGATGCCGTTGCAAAAGATGTGCTGATTCCCATAGCCGAAGAGCTGGGGCTTGGCTTTGACGTGGCAGACCTGAGAAAATATGAGACACGGGTAAAAATGCAGCGCTTTAACGCTGTGGAATGTGATGAGGACGCTTTTCCGCTCTGGCTTCTGGACAGAGGCTGGGAGGACGATCCCGACATATTTAAACAGGAATAATCATAAAACTATCCCGGACTTAAAGCCCGGGATAATTTTATGAAAAAATTCAAATTTTCTTGTAACGAAATCTAATTCCTTCCGTCTAAGCTATGTAAAGGAGGTGAGAGCTTTGGATTTTGAAAAGCTGTACAGGGCGTACTACATGAAAGTTTACTCCTACCTTATGAATATAGTCAAGGACAGCTCCGCTGCAGAGGAGCTGACACAGAACACTTTCTATAAGGCTATGACCTGCAAATCAAAATTTAAAAACAAGTCGGGAGAATTCACATGGCTCTGTGCAATCGCCAAAAATCTCGCCGCCGATGAATTCCGTAAAAAAGCCGAAGTTTCAGATCTCTCCGACACTCTCCCCGATGACAGTGATTTCGTTCAGGAGCTTGACGACAAAGCTCAGGCTCTGAAAATACACCTCATTCTGCACCGTTTGGATGAACCATACAAAGAAGTTTTTCAGCTTCGTATATTCGGAGAGCTTAACTTCAGAGAGATCGGCCAGATATTCGGCAAAACAGAAAATTGGGCCAGAGTGACCTACTATCGGGCAAAGCTTAAAATTCAGGAAAGGATGGATGATAATGATTAACACAAAGGACTGTGAACTTGTGCAGGATCTTCTGCCGCTGTATCAGGACAAGGTTTGCAGCGATAGCAGCGCTGCTTTCGTAGAGGAGCATTTAAAGCACTGTGAAAAATGCCGTCAGTTGTCAGAAAAAGTCAAAAAGCATGAAGTGGAGGATATAATCTCCTCGGAAAGCAACGGAGTTCTGGCTCGTCACAGGTTAAAAGAAAAGAGCGCCGCATGGAAAGCCGGCCTCATTATAGGAGGGCTGCTGCTTCTGCCCATACTTATCACCCTTATTGTGGTTATATCAACAGGAAAGAACCCGGGAGTTTTAGGCGTTTTGACCGCCTCAATGCTTCTTGTTGCGGCTTTGACCGTTCTGCCCCTTATGTCCTCCTGCAACAGGCTCTCAAAAAGTCTGTTTTTCGGCAGCCTGTCCATTATTCTTATAATGTTTTTTACAGATCTTATGGAGGGCGGCGGAAACTTTTTCTACTGGGCTGTACCCACGGTTTTCGGCCTGTCAGTGCCGTTTTTCCCCATAATTATTCACGGCGCAAAGCTGCCGGCCTGTCTTTCCGGTCATAAAACCCTTATAAGCCTTTTGTGGGACAGTATATGGCTCTATCTGACCATCATTGAAGTGTGTCTCCATAACGGCAACATGGAGGGTCTGAAAGAAGGAGTCATTGTGGCAAGCCTGTGTCTTATCCCTCTGTGGATCATAGTCCTCACCGCCAGATACCTGCCTGTAAACCCATGGTTCAAGGCCGGTATCGGGGTTCTGGTATTCGGTGCCGCTTTCGCCTTTATAAATGATGCTTACGGCCTTATAGCCTACGGCAAGCAGGAACTGTGCATTTTGAATGCCAATTTCCTCAACTGGAACTGTGACACCTGCATAAACGGAAACATTTTCCTTATAGTTCTCATTACCGGTGTGGTGGCTTCCCTAACCTTTCTGGCGGTGGGAATTTGCACTGAAAAATTAAAAAAGAATCAGGAAAAAAATAAGCAAGAAAAGAAGCCGGAGTAAACCGGCTTCTTTTTTTGTTTAGAGTTAATAGCTTCTGAGTATCTCGCTTACCATGGCCGAAAATCTGTCTCTGTCAACTTCCAAAACCACAAAGGCGTTTCTCTCCGGAAATTTTTTGTCGCTCATAAGGTCGGTAACTGTTTTGCCCCTTGTAATCCTTCCTCTTGTCTCCACATAAACCCCTGCCTGCTTGCCGGAAAACAGTTCAGGGTGTGCAAGGTACAAAACAGGGCACACATCATGCAGGCAAAGCCCCGGCTTGCTTCCCCTCTCGTAAAAATTCAAAACATCAATGGTGCTGTCCCTGAAAAAGCGGCACACTGGGCTGTCCACGGCTCCCAGAGCATATACTTCCTCCGGAGTCATATATGCGTCCATAGTAACATCCAGACCGCACATGACTATGGGTATTCCCGATTTAAAAACTATCTGCGCCCCGTGAGGATCGGCATAGATGTTGTACTCTGCCGCCGCTGTCACATTTCCGCCCGCAGCGGCACCGCCCATAATAAGGATCTGTTTAACAAGGTCTCTCAGCTGAGGATATTTTAAAATTGCAATGGCAATATTTGTAAGCGGGCCGGCAGTTATAATCCTAAGCTCCCCCTTTGCCTGTGCCGCCGCATTATATATGGCATCCCATGCAGGAATGTCAGTGTGCGGCACATGGGAAACAGGAAGCTTTCCCCTGCCAAGCCCCTCTTCGCCGTGGATGGCGTGAGCGGTTTGCAGCGGCTCAAAAAGCGGTTTCTCAGCGCCCTTGTATACCGGATAATTCTTCCCTGCAAGGCAGCATATATTTCTTGCGTTTGGATATGTATACTCAAGCTCCACATTTCCTGCAACGGCTGAAATACCTTTTATTTCAAGCTGCGGCTGCTTATTCAGCACCAGAAATGCTATAGAATCGTCAACTCCTATATCCGTGTCAAACCAGACCGGAATTTTATTCATATCTCTACCGTCCTTCCCTCATAGGCTTTGGCAGCCTCAACTATCAGCTCTGCAAAGCTGTCCCTGTCAACATCCATAAGGCAGTGGGCATTTGGTATAACTCCGTCAAAATCTCTCATATCCGCAACGGTTGCTCCCCTGCTGTATTCTCCTGCCGTCTCGATTTCCACATGATAGTCCTTTATTGTAAACATCTCCGGATGCAGCAGAACAGCCACGGCGCATGGATCGTGGAGAGGGGCACCGCTATAGCCGAGAGTACGGTGGAAGCGGTAGAAGAAATCCAACCAGTCGGCGGTTACTTCCGCCACCTGATTTCCCACAGCTCGTATGCGCTGAAAATCTTCGGGATAGAGCAGCGCCTTTTCCGTCACATCCAGACCTGCCATATAAAGCTCAATTCCGGATCTGAACACTATATCCGCAGCTTCAGGGTCAACCAGTATATTAAATTCCGCCGCAGGCGTCCAGTTTCCGTGAGTAAGACCGCCGCCCATAAGGGATATGCGCTCTATATTTTCTTTAAGCTCAGGATGGGCCGTAAGCAGCGCCGCCACATTTGTCAGAGCTCCGGTAGAAACTATCGTGACCTTTTCCTCACTGTCACAAATGACCTTTGCCATAAGCTGCGGCGCTCTCAGCGGTGAAAGCTCCATTGCAGGCATGGGCAGCCTCGGCCCGTCAAGACCGCTCTGCCCGTGGACTGACGGCGCATCAAACGGCTCTGAAAGCAGCCCGTGGGGCAAGCCCATTGCAACGGGTGCATCAATGCCCAGCAGGGTGCAGATACGCAGGGCATTGTATGTAGTTTTCTCTATTGTCTGGTTGCCGGAAACCGAAGTGACCGCTTTTATTTCAAACCTTTGGCTTGCCTTTGCAAGCATCCATGCTATTGCATCGTCATGACCCGGATCTCCGTCCAGAATCAGAGGTATTTTTTTCTTGTCCAACTTTTACCTTCCTTTCCGCAAAAATTGCCGTACAGCGTCAGGCACTGTACGGCAATTATCAGAACGCTTTTAAGCCTTTGTATCTTCCGTAACTTCAACTACTTCCATCTGAAGCTGATAGTTTTGAACATTTCCCTCTTTATCTGTGGTTTCAAGTTCAAAAAACAGATTGTTTTCCACATCTTCAGTGAGACGCTGTGAGAAAAGTCCGCCCTCTCCCCACATTTTGCCCAGCTCGCCGTCCATAATGAGTTTTCCACCTGTGGTGTCTGTTACGCTGTTTGAAGAGAGCAGCTGTTTTTCTCCGTCCCTATACATATATAACTCCGTAGAAAAAGATGTTATCCCTGAAAAATGCTCACGGTCTGTTTTTAAGCTGCCCAGATACAAGGCATCGCAGTTATCCGAGAGAACAATGACGCCGTTTGAAACGGTAAGATAATCATTTCCGCCGCTGAAAGAATAAACTTTCAGGTCTTTTGCAGCGGACTTTTCGCTGCCGCAGCCTGTAAAGGCCATGGAACAGACTATAATTACTGCCAGCAGGACACAGATTTTTTTATTCATGGCTTTGCTCCTCCTTATAAGTTTTTTCAGTGAGAAAATTATATCATGTCCCCTTACCGGTGTACAGTTTTTTTCACAATTATCCCCCCACAAAAAGCAGCTTATCAAAAGACCTGTTTTCAGCAGCTCCCCGGATACGGCAGGCAGGAAAATACCGCAAAAGGAAAAGGCACTGTCAGGGTAACCCCCCAGTGCCTTTTCCTTTATTTATGCACGACTGCAACGGACTGTCACCCGGCTTTGTCCGCCGTAGGTGCAGGTGAAGAGAGTCAGTTCATACTCTCCTGCCGTCATTTTTTCCACATCTGTGGCATACAGAGTTTCCACCGCCGCCACCGCATACTCCGTGATAATGTCATCCGCATCACGGAAATAGACAGCGTCTCCCACGGTCAGAGTCTGTATAGGGCCGAAGTGGCGAATATAATTGTGTGCCATCAGCACAAGGTTGTTTCCCTGAATTGTACCGGAAAAGCGGCACGGTGCGGTATGCAGCTGCTCATAGCTCCAATCCGCCATAACAGGAAGCTCCAGACTCAATTCAGGAATAACCAGATAGCCTATATAGTCCTGTCCGTCAATGGTAACCACCGACATATCCTCAGGCGCAGACTCATCCCCGTCCTTTTGTTCCGCCGCTGCGTTCTTCTCTTCTATTTTCGCAATCAGTCTGGGCATCAGCTCCGCAGAGGCTTTTGCCGCTGCCGCCGCCTCCCGCTGCCCGTAAATCAGCAGAGCAAGGGACGCAAGAATACACAGCACCCCCAGCGTTATCAGCAGATTCCCGACCTTACGCCTCACGGTCACGCCTCTTTCCGTGTCGGCGAAGCACAAGCCCTACCGCTGCAAGTCCCATTCCCAGAGCCGCCAGTACGGGGATAGGCCAGTTGAGCTGTCCCGTCTGAGGCAGTGAAGGTCGGTCAGGCTTCGGGGGCTGAGGCGGATTGGGAACGGGCTGCCCTACCTTGGGGGTAGCATCCACATTATACTCATACTTTCCGTTTTCCATAAGAGGAACGGAGACAAGAAATGGTTTTATAGGCTGCCAGCCCTCTGCCGGCTGATACTGCATAACCAGATACAGCCCAAGCTGTCCCTGTGGTATGGTATGTACCGCCACACCGTCGTGAACATCCTCCGTGGCCCCCTCCGGCTTCTGCTGCTGTGCATAAGCCGCCAGCACTTCGGCGGTTTTGGGTGACCCGATGTCACTCAGATCAGCACCGCTGCCGGCAAACGGCTCCGTAAGCTGATAGCTGTAGTTTCCGTCGCTGTGGACAGGTTCAGCCACACGGTAGAAAATCAGCGAACCTGAACTGACGGTCTCAGTTCCGGACTTGAGATGAATTGTAATGCTGCCTTCCGAATTCAAATCCGGAACTTCCTTGGCGTAGGCCGATACGGGCAATACTGCCAGAAGCAAAACAGCAAAAATTATAGAAACTGCTTTTTTCAGCATAATAGGAACCTCCTTAGGATTTTTTATGTTTAGGAAGCAGCAGAACAATCGCCACCACCGCAAGCACCGACACTGCCGCAATGGACGCTGTCCGTACAGGGCTTGTCCGTCGGAGCTCTTCCGTCACAATGGGTTCTGTCTCCGCAGGCTGCTCAAGGTTTTCTATGCGCCTGCCACGGACCAGCATCCTATGGGTGTTGATGCCGTAGGGTGTGCAGGTGACCAGAGTGCAAAGATCCTGCTCCGGCAGTATCTCCAGCTCTGCAAAGTCCTGAGGCGCCACTGTTTTAATCTGATCCACCTGATAGCTCAGTGTCCGGTTAAGCACATGGAGCACGAACACATCCCCTTCCCTGACCTGATCCAGATCCGTAAAAAGTCGTGAGGACGGAAGCCCTCTGTGGCCTGTAAGGACAGCATGGGTTCCCTGACCGCCTACAGGCAGAGAGGAGCCTGGCAAAGTACCAACGCCCGCCTGAAGCACCGATTCACTGTCGCCCAGATAAACGGGGAGTCTCACCTTTATGCTCTCGATTTCCAGATAGCCAACTGCGCCGCCGTTGGAGCCGAGCAGGCGCAGATATGCGTCTCGTTCTTCTCCTTCCACGGAAAACCGATCAGGCCGTAAGGCAATTGCCTGATTATAAGCCATCGCTTCTTCCAGAAGCTTCTGATTTTGGGTGGCATCCAGCTGCTCCATACGCTCCATGTATGAAGCAACCGCCTTTGACTGGCTTTTTGAGTTCAGATAGTTGCTTACCGCAGGATAGAGCACCACGGAGAGACCGGTGAGAAAAAGCAGGGTAAACAGTATTGTAGATATATGTTTTTTCATAGATCTCTCCTTTCCGCAGGGGGCAAAGCCCATGTTTTACGGGGATTTACACAGCTGATACCGCAGTAAAATCACCGTGATCTGCGCTTTTTCAGAATAAGTGCCACAACTGCCGCAGCCATAAGAATTCCGCCCGCCACATAAAACACAGTGGTTCCTACGCCACCGGTTGAGGGCAGCTCAATGCCGCTCTTGTTAACCACAGTAAGAACGAAGTCTCCATTCAGCTCGGTCTGTCCGTCTATTTTGATAGTGGGTGCCAGTCTCTTGCCCTGACTGTCAAAGGCCTGACCGAAATACAAATCTCCGGGTATATCATTTATGTGTTCAATGATTTCTACTTTAACAGGCTTTGCCAGCTTATTATAGCCGTTGGGGGCAGCCATCTCCTTGAGATAATACACACCTGCTGCCAGACCCTCGATTTTTGCCTCACCTGCCGTTATGACGGAGGTTTTGGCAGAACCTGCTTCTGCCGTATTTGGCAGTCGATAACTGTTTTCGGTTTTCACAAATTCCATGGCTGCATCAGTGCAGTCTTCCAGTCTGTGAAGTTCAAAGGAAGCGCCCTCCAGAGGGTGCTTCTCTTCGTCGGTCTTTTTGACGGTGAACTCATAGTTTGCTACCTTTACGGTATGGGTCGGTGTGCTTGTGGATACTGTGGGGTCAGTCTTATATTCCATGGACACAGTATTGTCCATGTCCACGGTTTTATTTGCCACAGCATTGTACTCCACCTCAAATTTAGTTCCGGCAGGATAGACGAAGTCGGTGTCCTGTTCATTGCGGAGGTTGAGAATTTTTTCAGGTATAGTAACAGTCAGAGTCGTATCAGTAAAAGCCGTTATAAAATTATCTGCTGAAAGCTCTGCTCCGCCGGCCTTCACTTTCACTGTCTCGGGCTTCAGCACAAGGCCCGTCATAGTATCTTTAATTACATAATCGCCCCATGCGTAGCCGCCCTTGGTGACGGAAATGACGAAGTGGACCGTTTCGCCTATTGCAGCATTGGTTTTATCCGCAGTTTTCCCTATTTCGGGAGCAGTGTTCTTCTCGTACACAACTGCGTCCACATCGGTGGTGTCCAGTGCCTGAAGAGTTCCTGCACCGGTGGTGACCAGATAGTAGCCCAGTGGCACATTTGAGAATTTCAGTTCCGGTGCGGTCTCTGTAGGCTCGAGAGCTGTGAGATTTTTTTCTTTTGCGTACTTCTGTGCCGCCTGTGCAAGCTTCTGCAAATCATCAGCCGTAGCTTTGGTCAGGGTCACTCCGCCGTTGTCAGGGTCAACGGCAACATAGTTCTGTCCGCCGCCGGTGGTGAAAAATTCGTTCCACTCAGGGTTTACAGTGTAGCCGTAGTGTTTGCCGCTTGCATCCAGACTCAGGTCAAACAAGCGGTAGGCACGGTAGGTCTGCCCGTCAACGGCATTGCGTACCGTAATAGAGCCGAGAGCAGGCTCTGCCGCCAGTGCAGGCACCGCCATTGTCATTGCCAGCATGAGCACCATAGCTATAATCAGGAAGCGTTTCATCTTATTCATATTAAAACTCCTTCTGTTTTATCTTTTATTGCCGATGCCCTGTGCTTACAGGGCATCATTCTTCTTTTTTCGATGGTACAGCAGTCCAACTGCCGCAGCCATCATCACAGTTCCGCCCAGATACAAAGGCCACACACCGTATCCGCCTGTTGCAGGGAGTCTGGCTCCTGTCACATTCACGCAGCGAACCTCGTATGGCGTGCCGCTGTTTGGTCTCAGGTGTACGGTCACTGTGTCTTCCGGTCTTTGGTTCATGGAAACTGTATAGCCCTTGTGGCCGGTTTCCTGTACCACTACATCAATTCCGCTGTGAAGTCCCTTTATAACAATGGTTTCCCCGTGCTTCAGCGACAGCTCCGTAACATGATCCTTGCCCTTCTTCTTGAAGCTAAGGGTCTGGGCAGTCACGGTTCCGTCCTCTTTTTTAAGCTCTGCCTGAACCTCCTGAGAATTAAATACGGCAGGCTCTTTCAGCGTGACCTTAAAGGTAAAGGCTTCTTTCTTATCCTCCGCCGCAGGTTCACCGTCGGGGCGGTCGCTGCGCTTTACTATCTTTGTAATCTGAAGAGCACTGGAAGGCTGAAGTTTACTTTCATTTACGCAAAGCACCTCAAGCACCCGCTCTCCATTGAGCTTTTCCTCGGTGGCAGGCAGCATATTTCCGGCGGTGACTTTTCCGCTTGCTTCTTTAAAGCTGACGGAATAATTTTCCTCATCCTCCTGAGAAAGGTTCTCATGCACCAGCATTGCATACCCCTCCGGCAGACCTGTGATCACTGCCGATTCTCCTGAGTACAGGAAGAGCTGCGCTCTGTAGTCTGAACCTGCACTCGGTGTACCCTCGCCCTGAATTTTCTCAGGCTTAAAGGAAATCTCTCCTGTCAGGGCTCCGTTCTGCGGAGTTCCGAGCTCCCCTCGCTCCCCCGCAGGAGTGCCGTAATAGGTGATATGGCAGTCAATGGATGGCTTGTAGCCGCCGGAGTTTCGGTCGGTGGCATAGTCAACAATTCCCAGAACAAAGGGGAACTGAGTGTTTTCAGGGGGCAGGACCGCCCCCGTGACCTGCTTTTCCAGTATAAAAGAGCCTTTCGGAGTCACGAAAGCATTGCCCCTATTGGTGACAGTAACGGTGTGGATTTCATTCCTATGTGCCGTTGCAGGCTCAAAAGGCTTGTCGGAGACTTTCCTTGTCCATTCCTTCTTGGCGATTTCCAGTCCGTACTCAACCTCAAAGCCTTTGTTCTTATTGATTTCTTCCACGCTGTAAACATCATCCTGCTCCAAGGTCAAATGTATCGTCTCTCCACCGTGTATCTGTATGACGCCGTTTTCTCCCTCTACGGTCCGATTTTCCTCCGTTCCGTTGGAGATAAGGGTGTAAGGCGTGTCTTTGGGCAGAGGCTGCAGCTGATCCGCACTCTTTCCGATTTTAATTTGGATATCAAAAAGCATATCGGACGGAGCAAAGCCCTCCACCACTTTCTTTATGTACAGCTCCGGCGGCACGGTAATGTCGCCGTGATTGGTAATGACAACGGCGTGCCTACTCCCTGCCTTGGCTCCGCTCCTGTTTCCTATACTCACCTGCTGCTGGTTCTCCTCGTATATCTCCAGCTCTTCAGGCTCGTTCTGAGGATTCTGCACCTTGCCCTCATACACGGGAGTGTAAGCATCCATCCCCTCATCGGTCATAAGCTCCATTACCCTATATCTGGTTCCGGGAATCAGCTTGAGAAAGACCGTCTGGTTATGCATGAGCGTGATCTCGCCGTTTTGCTCCTGAGTCATGTGCTGTGGTTGTGCATTTGGTGCCGGTTCGGTTTCGTTTTCGTTCAAATACCAGTAGGCAGACCCCGTTTCCATCTGCTCCCATACATCATTTCGCTCATTCCACAGCTCTATCTTAATCTTAAAGGGCCGGTCGGGAATAGGAACATCGGTTCCTACATGATAGGCCTTTTTCGTAACGGTCAGGCTGGCCGGTGCGCCAAGGTCATTTTCAAAATCCATCCAGTTAAACTGGTTGTTTCTTCCCGTAGTGGTAAATGCCTGACAAATAACCTCTTCGTGGTTATCCTGATTGCTTACAGAAGTCTCTGTATCTTTTGTGTGGAATTTATTCACATCTGAATCGTACAGCGCAGGGGACAGCTTTCGCTGATTTCCGTTTGCATCCGTTACCACAAGATAAGAGCCTTTAGTGTCTCCGTTTCCGCTCCACGCCGTAATTTTCGGTATGGTTTCGTCGACGCCGAATATTTCGCTTATGTATATGGTAATTTTATCTCTCTCAGTGGTGCCTGCCTGTTTCAGGTCTACGGCACCTGAAAAGTCCGCTCGTTCGCCGGGTCTCAGCCAGAAACGCCCGTTCTCATCGCTGGTATCTGTTCTCAGCAGCTGACCGCCGTTTATATGGTCCGTTTCATTACGGTCCCATTTGATTACTTCGTATTTGGCATTTGCAAGGGGATGCTTTATTCCGCCATGCTCCGCTTCCGCCTGGAACCGATACCACATATGGCCTGTCAAGGTGTTCTCCATTTCGGCAGGTACTCTCTTTCCGATAATCAGACCGTGTTCTACAGGAACAAGGTTGAACCGAATTTCACAGTTAGAGGCACCTCTGCCACGCTCCAGATAGAAAAACTTGATATTATGGGTAGAAAATCTACCAAAGCCTTTTTCTTCTCGTATATCAGCAAGCTGTTCGTCCGTCATACCGCTGACATCGTCAATCCCGTAAAGGTTGGGCTGTCTGCGGCCGCTGTGGGCAGAAAACGGGGCATTGGTAATGACCTCTCCCGTGCGGAAGTTGATAGTTCCGCCGTAACGGTCATGAATACCGCCCAAGTCCAGAACCAGCTTATCGTCAATAAAGACCCACACATCATCATCGCCGTTAAACTCAAAAATCATGTCACGGAAGCCGCCGCTTGCATCAGGCACCACGCCGCCCGTAGGCATATTGAAGTCCGTTGCAATGGTCATGCCGAAGTGATATGCCTTCACCTTGTCGCTGTAGGCCGGTTCTGCCGTAGGTCTGTTGGCCTGCTCATAGGTGTTAAACGGCAGGAACTTGGGGTTATCCCCCACGCCTGCCACCCCCGGCAGAGCAGGCTGACGGTAAACGGTGAAATTACCGCCGTCGTTGTGTCCGGGTCTATGACCGCCGCCTTCGGCTGTGGAGTCCATGATAGTGGCAAAGTTGGTCATGGCATCATAATGATAATAGCCGTTTGCGTCACGCCAGAACAGATGGTCAAGATTTGTGTGAACATGCTTGACCGTTTTATTCAATTCCGCCTTGCACAGGTCAGGGTCAAAAAGATAGTCCAGCGATTCGCCGCCGTCTGTCATCACGGGGTACCCGTTTGCATCCAGATGATCCTGTACTATTCCTGTATAAAGACCGGTGTCGGCCCCTGTCCATTTGTTGTACGGCTCCGGTCTGCTCATATCATTTACAAACTGGAGCTTTCTTCCGGCGTTAATGCCCTCATTGGGGCCGCAATTATCGCCTGAATTGTAGTAAAAGAGGTTAATGGTCATGCCCTTGTCTCTGGTTGGAACCGTGCTCAACTTTTCGGGTATCTCTCCCACCAGATGATACAGCAGCTTCAGAGGCACATCCTCAGACAGCGTGACCTCTTCTTCGGATTTGGTAATTGCACGGGCAATACCGCCCTTTCGGATAACCGTAAGAACCTCGTTGTCAGGAACAGCCTCATTTACATAGGCTTTGCCCACAAAAAAGTATTTGTCGCATTTTGGAAGTATATCCGAATTGCTGATGTCTAAAGTCGTACCGTAGTGAGTAATGGTATCGGGATTTTTTCTCCCCGGTGCATCAGCTTCGTTGATTCTGATTTCCCCTGTTTCGGTGTTTCCCACATCATCCAGATACAGCACCGGAATATGCATTATTTTCTTATATACCGAGCGAAGAGTGCCGGTAGGATTATCGCCTTCAAAGTTAGGCTGAGGGTCAAAACGCTTCAGTCCCTTGGGGCCGTCCTTGGAATAGTCAGAGTAATAGTACCACTGGCTGTCCTGTCTGCGTAAACCGTATATCTGGAACTTATACTCCCCGTTTTCCATGTAATAGGTTTTTTTGTCATACTGGTAGTTGGGGATCTGGGGATGATTGCGAGAGGTAAACTCGATTGTAAAGGAGGAGCGGGATGTGTAATTGCTGTCATATACAATGTCAGCGGGCTTATGATTTGCCAGCAGCTCATTGGAGTCCTCATCCACGCACTCAATCTTTATGTTCAAATCTGTCCAGCCGGCAGAGGTTACGGTGTACACGGAAAAGCTGTCAACGGAGAAAGTTGCAACCCATGAGCCTGTATCTCCGTTTTGCGCCACCACGCCGTTGCTGTCGTCAAGCACGGTCTCCGGCTGTACCTGCGATTCAGAGCCGCCGAAAGTCGTGTCCGGAGAACCGTTCTGGGAAAGTTCTCTGTGATGCTGAATCCTTATAGTCTGAAGCTTGCTTTCCTGCGGAAGCAAAGCTCCGCTGTCTATAGACAGATAAACAGGCTCCGTCGGCTCCACCTCTGCCCCGTTTTCATCCACAAGAGAAATGTCCAGAGCCGAAAAGAAATCATACATTATGCCCGTATCCTGCACTCTCTGCTGTGCCTGTGCAAACAGCGGCTCGGCAGGGTCAAGCACACGCACACGCAGCTCAACCTGTTTGGAAATCACATCCGGTCGGGAAAACAGATACACCGCTCCGCCCTGCGGCAGCGCTGCGGTCCGTACGTCTGTATAATCTGCCGGCACTCCCTGCCGCAATATCTCAGGCAGGGACTGGAAGCTGTCATCCCCCGCCTGAGGCTGTTCAGGTTCAGGCTGTTCAGGCTTTGGCTCCGTGGTTTCATAGCAGCCATCGCCGTGGACATGCTCCTGCTTTACGCATACCAGCTCTTTTGTGTAGCACTGCTCCGTATGGGTATGAGTGTCGCTTTCTTCCAAACCGCAGCTCAGGCGGCTTTCATAGCATTCCCGGCTGTGGGTATGTTCTTCCTGACCGCAGATAAGATTTCCGCCGGTGGCGGCTGCCGACTGCCTGAACAGCCACGGCATTCCTATCATCATCGCAAGAACAAACACCGCCAGAAGCGGGTAGCTTCGGATATGCTTTGCTTTCTTTTTCTCTGGCATAAGTCCTGCCTCTCCTTTGTACATTAAAATACACTTTTATCTTATGTTTCCTGTGGTCTAACGGATTACGGCATAGCTTTTCCTGCACCTGTCGATTTTATGGGCTGTACCTGCCGTTTTTTCCGAATATAACACTGCTCTGCGGAGTGTTTCACGCCTCCACAGAGCAAATTTCCATGTGAAAGCCCTGCTTCCCCACAGTAAAAACTTAGTAATTATTATTATATTATATATATTTTTTTGATTTTTTCAATCTTTTCTTTTTACTTGAGTGCAATTCGGAAGAATAGACAAATTCATGTCAAATAACTGCTTATCCCTTGTATTTTCCGCTACTTACCCGTTTTTCAGGCACATTTTTCACCACATTTTAACCACATACAGAGCTTGCATATCAGGTACTTTTTCTCAGAATATCAGGCCGTAGTCATATTTTAAGTTTTGCCGCCCGAATACTCCGTTTTTCAGCAGCAGCTCAGGAAAAGCCGCAGATGTTTTTCGGCATATAGTTATTGAGCCACGGAAAATTAAAAACGGCGTGACATAAGTTACGCCGTTTTCCGATGGTCTCTGATTTTCGTATTATTAAATCCGTAAATATCTCGCCGTGAGCTTACGGCAGGGCTTTTCCGTTTATATTCTTCTGAATGTCTTTGTGTATTCAAGCAGCTTTTCGGAAAGCTTTTCGTCTGCCGCACCGCAGCCCATACGCCACTGCCAGTTGCCGGAGTTTGTTCCGGGGGTGTTCAGCCTTGCAGAGCCGGGCAGCTCCAGAAGATCCTGCATCTGCACTACAAACAGGTTTGAAGCGGTGGCCATTCCGGTGCGGATAAGCCCCCAGCACCAACCCTCATCATCGGTAATGTGCATATAGCGTGAGGCAAACTTCATGTCATCCTCTTCCATCCGGGAAAGCCATCCCTTAACCGTGTCGTTGTCGTGAGTTCCCATATAGCACACGCTGTTTTGTTCGCAGCGGTGGGGCAGATAATCAGACTCTCCGTGGGCATCAAAGGCAAATTCCAGAATTTTCATTCCGGGCAGCCCCGAATCAGACAGCAGCCCTCTTACCTCCGGTGTAACATAGCCCAGATCCTCGGCTATAAAGCTTAAATCCCTGAACCATGAGGTCAAAACACCCACAAGGTTCATACCCGGTCCTTTTCTCCATTTCCCGTTTTTTGCGGTGGTTTCTGAGGCAGGCACTGCCCAGTAGCTCTCAAAGCCTCTGAAATGGTCTATCCTTATAACATCATAGAGCTTCTTTGCTCCGTCTATACGGCGTATCCACCAGCCGAAGCCGTCAGCCTGCATAGCATCCCAGTCATATAGAGGATTTCCCCAGAGCTGCCCGTCCTCCGTGAAGGCATCAGGCGGCACCCCTGCCACCTCTCTTGGCAGATGCTTCTCGTCAAGCTGGAAAAACTCCGGCTCGCCCCAGACATCTGCCGAGTCAAGCGCCACATATATAGGCACATCACCTATAAAATATACGCCGCTTTCATGGGCATATTCTTTAAGAGCGTTCCACTGTTTAAAAAACATATACTGAATGAATACCTGAAATTCGATTTCATCTTTCAGCAGCAGGGTATATCTGCTCACGGCTTCCGTCTTTCTCAGCCGTATGTCCTCCGGCCACTGCGTCCAGCTTTCCATACTGAAATTGGCTTTAAGTGCCATGAACAGGGCATAATTATCCAGCCACCTGCGGTTTTCCTCCCGAAATTTCTCAATCTCTCCACGCAGCTTCTCACAGCCACGGTCAAAGGCAAGTCTGAGGATATTGAAGCGGTTCATGTAAATTTTGCCGTAATCAACCCTTTCCGGATTTTCGCCCCAGTCTATCCCTTTCAGCTCTTCCCCGTTCAAAAGACCCTCATCGCACAAAATATCGAGGTCTATAAAATAGGGGTTTCCCGCAAAAGTGGAAAAGGAATAATACGGGCTGTCTCCGTAGCTTGTGGGACCCAAAGGCAGCAACTGCCAGTAGCTTTGGCCTGAGGCCTTTAAAAAATCCACAAATTCATAGGCTTCCTTACCCATGCTTCCTATGCCGTACTTGGAGGGCAGAGAGCTCATGGGCATAAGCACACCGCTGCTGCGTTTCATAATAAATCACTCATTTCTTATTGTTTCTTTTTATCCCTTTACCGCTCCTGCCGCCACACCTTTTATGATGTGCTTCTGGCAGCAAAGGTAGAAGATAATGACAGGTACGATGCTCACCATTATAAGAGCCATTGTGGCTCCCATGTCAACATGACCGTAGCTGCCTTTCAGATACTGGATATGGATGGGAATGGTCATATACTTCTGTCTGTCCAGCACAAGGTAAGGAAGCAGATAGTCATTCCACACCCACATAATTTCAAGCACACCGGTGGAAATCAGCGTAGGCTTCAGCATTGGAAGCACCACCGAGAAAAAGGTACGGATAGGCCCGCAGCCGTCAATGGCGGCGGCCTCCTCAATTTCAAGTGGTATGCTCCGCACAAAGCCCGAAAACATAAACACCGCCAGTCCCGCTCCAAAGCCAAGATAAATAACGGGAATGGTCCACGGAGTGTTCAGATGCAGAGTGTCCGAGGTCTTGGCCAGAGTAAACATTACCATCTGGAAAGGCACAACCATTGAAAATACGCAGAGATAATATACCATTTTGCTGAACCGGCTGCCTACACGGGCAATATACCACGCTGCCATAGAAGTACACAGCAGAATAAGCGCCGTGGACACAATGGTAATGAAAAAGCTGTAGAAAACCGATTTAAGGAATGGGTAATTGCCGAAGGTCATGCCCTTTTCGTAGTTTGCCCAGCCGGTAAAGGATTGAGCCGTGGGAAGCTTGAAGGTTTCAAGGTTTACAAAGCTGTTTTCCTTAAATGAGTTTATAAGCACCAGAAAAATCGGCATAAGGTATATAACGGCAATAATGGCAAAAATCACCGTCAGTATAGTGTTTGTCCGTCTTTCACGTTTTAATCCCTTTTTAACCATTACTGCTGCACCTCCTTATTGCGTGTGGAGCGAAGCTGCATAATGCTTATAAATGCAACCAGAACAAAGAACAGCACTGCCTTTGCCTGCCCCACGCCTCTGTTTCCGCCGCCGGAGGCATAGAAGGAGTTAACTATATTGAGCGCCATCATTTCCGTTGTCTTTACAACCGAGCCGTCCGCCATTTGCAGAAACGGTCTTCCGCCTGTCAGAGCCAGGTTCTGGTCATAAAGCTTGAAGCCGTTTGTAAGGGTCAGAAAAGTGCATATCGTTATGGAGGGCATAAGATTGGGGATAGTCACTTTCCACAGGGTCTGCCATGAGCTTGCCCCGTCTATTTTAGCCGCTTCAAGCATATCCTCCGGTATAGACTGCAGCCCCGCTATATAAATTATCATCATATAGCCTATCTGCTGCCAACACAGCAGAATCACAAGTCCCCAGAAGCCGTACTTTGCTTCCAGAAGAATGGATGTGCCGTAACGGCAGAGTATGCCGTCAAATATCATTGACCATATGTATCCCAGAACTATGCCGCCGATAAGGTTAGGCATGAAGAAAACGGTTCTGAAAATATTAGAGCCTTTAATGCCTCTTGTAAGCACATAGGCCACCGCAAAAGCAATCACATTCACAACGATCAGGGTAGTGACGGCAAACAGCGCCGTATACAGGAAGGAATGAATAAAGCTCTGGTCGGACAGGGCTTTAACATAGTTGTCAAAGCCTACCCACTGCCACTTGCTTGTGGTCTTGAACTTGCAGAAGGACAGGAAAAGTCCCTTGCAGAAAGGATAAAGAAACCCTATGCAGAAGGCCGCAAAGGTCGGAAGCAGAAAGAGCCAGAAGCAGCGCTGAATAGGCCGGCGTATAAGCTTTGAATTCAGAGCCGAACTGTCTCTTTGCTTTTTCGCTTTTTTCATATAGCCCACTCTCCCTTTTTATGTAGTTTTGTTTCAATGTCCACAGCGCCGCACCGGAGGCTCCGGTGTGCCGCTGCAAACACGGAATTTTAAAACAGGGCGAGCGGCATGCGCTCGCCCTGCGTGGTTCATTATGTTTTTGCGGCCCTGACTTACTTGGCTGCCTGCTCGTTATTATACTGAGTTGCCCAGCCCTCAACAAAAGCGGTCTGAACGGCGCTCCAGTCGCCTGTTCCGCCGGTGTACTGACCGAGAGCGTCTACCACGGCTGCACGCCAGTCGTTAACAGCGGGAGTGTAGTTGAACGCCCATGTCACAACATAGTTTCCGTTTGCGGTGTACTCGTTTGCCTGTGCAAAGAACACGTTCTCGGGAGTTTTTGCGTTCTTAAAGGGGCAGGGACCGAACTGTTCAGCCAGCATGGTGGTACCTTCTTCAGAGGTGACAACCCACTTCATGAAGTCCAGAGTTGCCTTAATATCTGCCTCGGAGGCCTCGTTGTTCACTGCCCAGCAGTTTTCAGTGCCGCAGCAGAGGCCTGCCTGCTCCTCACCCTCTACTCCGCAGTAGATGGGGATCATAGCCAGCTTTGCAGGGTCCATGCCTGCCTCAACAAGGCCTGCATACTCCCAGCTGCCGTTCTGATAGAAAACAGCCTTGCCCTCTTTGAATTCGGCGGAGGACATATCGCCGGTGGCAGTCAGCAGGTCAGAACCTGTAACTGCGGAATCGGTGGTGTAAAGATCCCATACCTTCTTGAAGTTATCAAGATAAGTGCCTTTAATGGTGGCGGGCTGCTCGGTTACGCCGTCGTCACGGAACTCATAAAAGAGAGGCATATTGGCAAGGTGGCCGGAGAAGCGCCATGATGAAGAGCTGTCCAGACCGGAGGAGGAGAAGGCGTCAAAGCCAAGCTCTCCTGCACGGGCATGAATATCGTCTGCAACTGCCTTCAGGGAGTCAAAATTCTTTATCTCGTCAAGGCTGTGACCTGCCTTTTCAAGCAGCTCGGTGTTGACAATGATGCCGAATGCCTCATAGCAGTAGCCTATGGAGAGGACTTCACCGTTTTCGCCTTTAAGGTTAAAGGAATCTGTGGTCATTTCCTTGTAAACATCGGTGTCTTTAAGGTCAAGGCAGTAGTCGCCCCATGTGTTGATGGCGCCCTGATTGCCGCACTGGAACAGAGTGGGTGCGGAGGACTTGTCCATTTCGGCTGTGAGAGTGGTGTCGTACTCTCCGGAAGCGGCGGTAACAACCTTCACGGGAACACCGGTCTGCTCGGTGTAGGTCTTAGCCAGCTCCTGCCATGCGGCGTCTGCCTCCGGCTTGAAGTTAAGGTAGTAAACAGAGCCCTCGGTCTTTGGTGCATCAGCCGCAGCATCCGTCGGAGCTTCGGCAGGCTGCTCGGGAGCTTTGCTCTCGCCGCAGGCACAAAGTGCGAACACCATACAAAGGGTAAGAATAAGTGCTAATACTTTTTTCATTTTGTACTTTCTCCTTAATATAATTTTTCCTCGTTTTGAGGTTGTATTTTCAGACACTCAGTCAGAAAATCAAATTGATTTAACGGAAGCTCCGTCTCTCAATGCGGTTTCCACACGGACATGGCGGTTCTTTCCCCTGCCTTCCAGAATATCCGCAAGAATTCTCACGCACTCTCTCCCCATTTCATCAGCAGGCTGAACCATGGTGGTAAGAGTGGGACTTACATACTGCGACACATTCAGCCCGTCTATGGCAATAACGGAGCAGTCCTCCGGAACCCTGATACCCCGCTCCTCCAGCGCCTTCATGGCAGCTATTGCAGTAGAATCGGAAACTGTAAAAAGCGCCGTAAACTCTGCTCCTCTTTCTGCAAGAGCCATTGTTCCCTCATATGCCTCATTCAAGCCGTAATGTCCGCCCGTCTCCATTACAAGCGCTTCATCAAAGTTGATACCGCTGTCCTTCAGCGCCGCTTTATAGCCGTTGAAGCGCAGCTGGGACACCGAACGGTCACAGCAGGCAGGCACAAGGGCTGCAATCCTTCTGTGGCCTGAATCTATAAGATATTTTACGGCTTTGTATGCCGTCTGGTAGTCATCAACGGAAACGGATGAATAATTCTCCTCCTTGACGGTTCCGAAAGAATTGGAGTATGAGCAGCATACATAGGGTACGCCTATAAGGGCCACTTCCTCAGGGCTGTAATCATATCTTCCGCCAAGAAAGATAAGCCCACGCAGCTTTTTCTCCCGCTCCAGAACAGCCCCGGCCTTCACTTCATCCTCTCCGGAATCTATGAAATGGACAACCATCGTATAGCCGTTTTTATCTATCTCGGTAGAAATGGTTTTCAAAATGGAAGAAAAAAACAGATTTCCCATGCCACGGACAATAACTCCGATTGAATCCGAGCTGCGTTTAACCAGATCTCTGGCGCTGTTGTTTGGGATATATCCGGATTTCTCCACAAAATCAAGAACTTTTATCCGTACAGCCTCGCTGACATCAGGCTTATTGTTGAGCACACGGGAAACCGTGCTCACACCTACTCCGCAGGCTTTGGCAATGTCTTTAATAGTCACTTTATTTACTCCAAGCAAGTTTCGGAAACGCTGCCGGAATCGTTTCCAGTAGTTTGTATTTCAATATTAGCAATCCTGTACTGTAAAGTCAACATACACCGTTTACTTTTATGAAACTTTGTAGCTGTGTACAAATCCTTATTCAAATTTTGTACATAATGTCAAAGACAAATAGGGCTGAAATGTCTTAAAGTGAAACAGATTTTCACTTTAAAGGTTTAAATTCCAATACTTTTCCTATTATATAGCGTTTCACAGCTTTCTTTATCACAGTCCGAAAAGTTTCTATTCTCCTGCTCGCAGGACCTATGCAAAAAAGCACCTCCCCCGTCTTTATGTTGGGGGAGGTGCTCTCTTTTTGGGAAGTCTTTATCCTTTAAATCAATGACAAAACAAGGCCTGCAATAAGCGCCGCTGCAAAAAACATCAAAGCGCCTTTAAAAAAGGATTTCAGGTGGTTTTTAGGGTCGCTGTACAGCTCAGGCTGATTTTCCGTGCCCGTAAAGCGAATGCGTTTTGTATGCCGCCACCAGAGCAAATCAATCACAAGCAGGTCAAACAGGTTCAGACTCTCGCCCATGACAAGTACATTCAGAAAGTTTGCCGTAAAACCGTCTTCTCTGTCAAAATAGCAGATTATCAGCAGTAAAACCGTATAAAGCAGCAAATTGGAAAGAAAACCGGCAATTGGAGATATGGTTTTAACCTTAGGCCCCAAAACCCCATCCGATTTTACCCGCTGCTGGATTGGGTCGGGATAGGCGGACAAACCTTTCAGATTTTTCTCGTCTGTTCCTGTTCCAAGATAGCATATGCCCCAGAACACCAGACAAAGGCAAATTGTTTTTATCGCAAGCATGGTCTATTTGTACTCCTTATTTTATGGTAAAACAGTCAAAAACGCTTAGTTAGTTTCGTCTAACTGAGTGTTTTTAATAATAGCACTGCTGTCCTGTTTTGTCAATTTTATCTCGCCCATATATGCAGATGTGCTGCCGCCACACCACCGCCACAGCACTGGCAATGGCCAAGACTTCGCCCAGTCTGATCCAAGAGATAATGCGGCACACAAAATTTGCAACCACACAAAGATACATCCACCCGGATATGGCAAACGCCCACGCAGCCATCAACAATCTGCCTGCCGGAGAAAAACAAAACGAGATAAGCACATTTTATGCCTATCTCGGTATCTTGGCACTACCGAACACTTTAGATACAGTGTCGAATCCGAAACACCCGCTACTACACAACCCCAAATAATTTGTCCTTGTCAGGATCTTCAGTTGTGTGGATTTCACACTCAAGCAAATTCGTCATAACTTGATCTCGTCACACCGCATTTTGCTTGTGATAACACCGGTTACTGAACGGGCAAATGCCGATACTGTTTTTCAGACGGTGTGGGAATTCTTTTAAACCTGTCTTACAAAATACAGCGAACCTGCTTCAAACCCATATTTCGGATGCTTATAGCTGTTGCGATGCTCTTCAAAGCCTTCTTGCGCCAGTAATTGATGAATGGGAGTGTTCTCTTCTGCTTTAGTAATTGTATGTACGAGCCGGCCTGACAGGTTGTACCTTTGAAGCAATGCTTGATGAATTTCCCGCACTGTATCCGGCGAATATGCTACAAGTGAAAGAATGTTGATTACAACTTGCTCCTTCTTGAGGAAACCTCCCTTGATATAACGATATTGTATCAAACCAAGCACCTGTTCATCGTCGATTATCTCATATGCAATAATTTCATTTTCTCCCTCGGCCATGGTACTACGGAATTCATATATTTCTTTTTCTACTTCTACAATGCCATTCCATGGATCATTTTGTGGAAAATACTGTTTAACAATTTTTTCCAGCTCTGTCGGTGATCTCAGTTCAATAAAAGTGATCATAAAATCCCCCCATGATTTAACTTAACACGCCGAATATAGCATATGTAAAATTAAAAGTAAACACACATTTATAAATAGCAAGAGAAACATATCAGTTTGTTCAATTCTAACGGTTCAAAACTGTCGTCAATAATGTAGGAGCTAGACGCTGGAAGTGTCCGGTTTTGGCATATGCTGCTGCATATCAAAACAGTTTTTACGAAAAAACATGAGGTTGCCTAACAGAAAAAGGGCGCCGGTCTGATGATCCTCACCACCAACAAACTGACACCCCAATTTTTTAGAAAAAAAGAGACGATTTAAAAATCGTCTCTTTTCTGGCGCAGAAGGAGGGATTTGAACCCTCGCGTGCATTTTTAGTACACCTACTCCCTTAGCAGGGGAGCCCCTTCGGCCTCTTGGGTACTTCTGCATCACAAATCGCCGAATTGCTAAATTATGATAGCATAGAGAGTAGATATTGTCAAGTGTTTACTGCACTTTATATTGATTTTTCTCTTATTTTCCCACGCAGAAGCGCTGGAATATGCGATTTGTCACATCTTCACGGACAGTTTTTCCCGTAAGTTCGCCCAGAGAGGACATTGCACCCTCAATTTCCGTTAAAACTATATCCGGCGTCATACCCGCTTCCATAGCAGAAACCGCCGACTCCATATATTCAAGCCCTCTTTTTACTGCGTCGGCCTGTCTTGCATTTGTGAGTATCTCACCTGCGGGAACGGAGGGCAGGGGAAAAAGACGGGATATGGCTTTTTCAAGCTCCTCTATTCCCTGTCCTGTCTTGGCGCTTATAGATACCACGGGAAGAGCAGTCTCCACAAATGAAAGATTTCTGTCCAGATCGTTTTTTGATATGACAACAAGACCCTTGGGAGCATTTTCAGCGGCGGCAATAAGTTTGCCGTCCTCTTCGGTATAATCGGCGCTGCCGTCAATCACTGCTATGACCAGCTCCGCCTGCTCGATTGCCTCCCTGCTGCGCTCAACGCCCAGTCGCTCAACCTCATCGCCCGTTTCACGGATACCTGCCGTGTCGGTAAGACGCAGGCACACACTGCCCAGCTTCAGCTTTTCCTCTATGGTATCTCTGGTTGTGCCGGGAACATTTGTAACTATGGCTCTGTCATAGCCAAGCAGAGCATTCAAAAGGGAGCTTTTGCCTGCGTTCGGTCTGCCCACGATAGCGGCGGGAATACCGGTATTCATAAGTTTACCCCTCTTGAATGTGGACAGCAGTCTGTTCAGAGAAGCTGCCGCATTGTTTATGCTTTCCTTGTAGCTGTCCAGCAAAAAGTCCTCTATATCCTCGTCCGGATAGTCCAGAACTGCGTGATAGTGAGATGACATGTCGGTAAGCTCATCGTAAATCTTACCGATTTTATCTCCGATAGCACCGGAAAGCTGACCTGCCGCATTTTTTGCCGCTTCAAGGCTTTCAGCATCTATTATATCAGCCACGGCCTCTGCGGAGCAAAGCTCCATACGGCCGTTTAAAAAGGCACGCTTTGTAAATTCGCCCGGGCCTGCCTGTCTTGCACCCAGAGTAAAAAGCTCCTCCAGCAGACTCCGAAGAACTACCGGTGAGCCGTGGCACTGAAATTCTGCCGTGTCCTCCCCCGTATAGCTTTTGGGTCCGTGACTTATTGTGCACAGGCACACATCCAGAATTTCACCGGAGCTTGTATAAAGATTTCCGAACACCAGCTTTCTGTCTTCGCTGTCGCTCATTTTCCGGCCGGAAAAGGGTCTGAAAAGCGCATCCGCCATTTCGATGGCTCTGTCTCCCGAAAGCCGGACTATTCCTATTGCGGCCACCTGTGCGCCGGTGGCAACCGCTGCTATGGTCTCAGACATAATATCTCCTTTAATGTTTAAAAAAGCTCCTGAAGCAGGAGCTTTTTACTGTTAAATAATTCAGTTCTGTCTCTCAAGTCTTGCAGCCTTGGCAGCCTTCTCGTCGTTTCTCTCCGCTATAAAATAGCTGAGGGACAGCAGGCTGTCAGAGAAGTGGATATTTTCCACAATAGTGGAACTGTTAGGCTCGATAAGCTCCTGATTTGTAAAGTTCCATATTGCATCAATACCGTTTTCAATAAGAAAATCCGCAACAGGTACGGCAGAGGTGGAGGGAACGGTAAGCACTGCAACATCTACATGGTTCTTTTCAAGATAAACCTTCAGATCATCCATAGAGCTTATGGGAACGCCGTTAAAGGAAGTACCTATAAGCATAGGGTTAATATCGAATGCGTGCTTGAGCTTGAAGCCCCACTCACTGAAGCAGAAGTTATCCATAAGTGCCTTACCGATGTTACCCACACCTACCAGAATGGCGGAAAAGCCTCTGTCTATACCAAGTATTGAACCGACCTGCTCTCTGAGAGCAGGAACATTATAGCCGTATCCCTGCTGACCGAACTCACCAAAGCAGCTGAAATCCTGCCTTATCTGTGAAGGTGTAAGTCCAAGCTGACGGCCCAGCTCGAAAGATGATATTCTGTTTATGCCGTTTTTCTCAAGCTCTGCAAGCTTGCGCAGATACCTTGGCATACGGCGTATTACGTTATTTGAAACCTTTACTCTTTTCACTTGAAACTCTCCTTATATACGAATAAGGCGCATCTACTGGCCCATTTATATTTGGGAAAATTATAACATACCTTCCGACCATATTCAAGGCACTTTAATCAAATTTCTTCTCTAAAAGCTATCGCAAAAAACGAAATTTTTGTACAATTATTGTAAGTTATCCAAAAAAGCGGCAAACTCTTCCCTATTGCAGGTCACGCCGGAAACCTGTCCGTCCGCCCTCAGGCAGTACAGAATGTCATCCACAAAGTACACATTCAGCCATTGACTTTCATCGCTGAGGCTTATGACCCAGTCCGGAGCTTCGGGGAGTGAAATTTCTGCGGAGGTGCTGTTTTCCTCCAAAAATTTCTCCAGTTTATTCCAGTTTTCCTCTTCCAGAATAAGCACATTTGCTCTGCGCTGTCCCGCTCCGGCATCTGTTTGAGTCAGCTTATCCTGCTGCGGAGGCAAAGGATTTTTCAGGCTGAACTGAGCAGTTTCCTGTTCGGGAAGCATACGGCTTTCCTCACCGGCTTCCGGCACAGCCTTCGGTGGCTCCGCTTCACGGGAAGCCTCGGCAGGCATTGCCACTCTGTCGCTTGCCACCATGGCATAATTTTCCGGGGCGGCACTTTTGCTGCGGAAAAGTCCCGGAATTACTGCCGCACCCACACCCACAACAAGGACTGCACAGGCGGCGGTGGTCAAAGCCGCTTTCATTGGTTTTGAAAGCTTTTTTCTGCTGTTTTTATTCTTTATGTCCTCACGGCGTACAGCCGCCATAATATTTTCGTGAAGTCCTTCAGGCACTTCCTCCATATTTTCGCCCAGAGACCTTGAAAGTCCGGTAAAAGCCTCAAACATGGCTTCACATTCGGGGCAATGCTCCAGATGCTCCGCCAGTGCGGTGCTCTCCTCTTCATTCAGTTCTCCGTCTAAAAGGCAGCTTATAAGCTCCTGATACATTTCACATCCGCTCATGACGTTTCACCTTCTCCCGATTTCTTGACGAGATATAATCGGGAATGTTCCCGTCGGCAATAAGAAAGTCGCAAAGTTTTTTTCTCGCCCTGAAAATCCGTGATTTTACAGTGCCGCTTTCTATATTAAGTACATCTGCTATCTCATCATAACTAAAGCCCTGAATTTCCCTCAGCAGCAATATTTCCCTCTGTTCACTGTTCAGTCTGTCCAGACCTCTGCGCACAGCTTCACGGGTGGTTTTTCTCTCCAGCAGTCTCTCGGGCGCCTGTTCCTCATCAGCAATTTCAAGCTCCGTGCTTTCCCCGTCGCTGTCCTCTACCGACAGAGAGCTGACAGGTCTTCTGCTCTGACGGCGGAGATGGTCAAGACACAGATTTGAAACAATGCGATACAGCCACACGGAGAATTTACTGTCGCCTCTGAATGATTGGAGAGAATTATACGCCTTTATAAACGCCTCCTGACTCATGTCGGCGGCATCCTCCGGATTTTTGCACATTCTCAGAGCCAGATTGTACACATTTTTTTCGTACTCATTCACAAGAAGCTCGAAGGCGTTCACATCTCCGCCCTGAATTTTTTTAATGATTTTCTGTTCGTCGTCCCTTGTCATGCTGTCACTCCTTTCGGAATTTCACATAAGGTGTGTTTATTTAAGGTCACGCTTAATATCTTTTACTATTTTTCTCAGCTGTTCCAGATTTTCCACATGCACAAGCTGCTGCTTGTATATTTTGGCATAAGCCACCCCGTCCAAGTACCACGGCATATGGTGCCTTGCCTCAAGGCAGGCTAAATGCTCGCCCCGCTGGTCTGCCAGAGCTTCAATCTGTCTCAGCGCTACATCCATTCTCTCACTGAGCGGCGGCAGTTCAGGCACAGGCTCCCCCGCTATTGCAGCGTTGCCACGCTTAAACAGCCATGGATTTCCGAAGCTGCCTCTGCCTATCATTGCAAGCTCACAGCCTGTATAGCGAAGAATATGTTCCGCGTGTTCCGGTTCAAAAATATCACCGTTTGCAATCACGGGGATACTTACCTCATTCTTAACGTCTCTTATAATGTCCCAGTCTGCAACTCCGGAATACATCTGAACCCTTGTTCTGCCGTGGACAGCTATTGCGGCCGCTCCTGCCTGCTGGGCAATTTTGGCAAATTCCACCGCATTTACACTGCCCTTGTCCCAGCCCTTTCGGAACTTTACGGTAACGGGGACATCCACAGCCTTTGAAACCTTTTCGATTATCTTCCCCGCCAGTTCGGGGTCTTTCATCAAAGCGGAGCCGTCACCGGATTTAACAATTTTTCCCACAGGGCAGCCCATGTTGATGTCGATTATATCTGCTCCTGAAATTTCCAGAGCCATGCAGGCCGCCTCTGCCATGATTTCAGGCTCATGACCGAATATCTGAGCGGCGCATGGGTGCTCACTTGGCGGAATGTACAAAAGTGACTTGGTTTTTTCGTCCTTATATACAAGCGCCTTTGCGCTGACCATTTCCGTTGTGGTAAGTGCGGCACCAAGCTCTCTGCATACGCTGCGAAAGGCAAAATCCGTAACACCGGCCATAGGGCCTAAAGTCAGTCTGCCCGAAAGCTCAACATTTCCTATTTTTACCATGACATTTCAAGTCCTACCGGGCAGTGGTCAGAGCCCATAATTTCAGGCAGGATATATGCTGCGGTCATATTGTCTCTGAGTCGGTTTGAAATCACAAAATAGTCTATACGCCAGCCCACATTTCTGCCTCTTGCGCCGCCCCGATAGCTCCACCATGAATATGCATCGGTTTTGTCCGGGTATAAAAAGCGGAAGGAATCGGTAAAGCCTGCTTCCAGTAGCTCCGTGAACTTTCCACGCTCCTCGTATGAAAATCCGGGCTTTCCTATATTGGGCTTGGGGTTTTTAAGGTCAATTTCCTGATGAGCCACGTTCATGTCTCCGCACACAATAACCGGTTTTTCCTTGTCAAGCTCCATAAGGAACTGTCTGAAAGCATCCTCCCAGCTCATGCGGTAGTCAATGCGCTTCAGCTCGTCCTGAGCGTTGGGGGTGTATACGCAGACAAGATAGAATTTTTCATATTCAAGGCAGGTAACTCTGCCCTCTGTGTCATGCTCGGCAATCCCCAGATTGTATCTAACGCTGATTGGCTTGTGCTTTGTAAATATTGCCGTTCCGGAGTAGCCCTTTTTATCGGCGTAGCACCAGTAGCTCTCATAGCCGGGAAAGCTCAGGTCGATCTGGCCCTCCTGAAGCTTTGTCTCCTGAATGCAGAAAAAGTCCGCATCCAGCTCTTTGAATATATCTTCAAACCCTTTTTTTACAACAGCTCTAAGGCCGTTAACGTTCCATGATATAAATTTCATTTCTCGTTCTCCTCACTGTCTCTCCTGCTCTCCTCATAGCCTCTGGCATCGGTGAGAGCGGCGTTGCGTATGCGGGGCACCGGGCCTGCGGACAGGTCTTTGGTGCCCGAAACCTTTTTTGCCTGCAATCTGTTGATTTTAAGACCTTCTGCGTAGAATTTTGCCTCGTAGTCGGTCATAACCCCTACAGGGCCGTTTTCATGCAGGTCATGGGTAAGCTGAGAAAGCTCCCAGCCCTCATCGTTGAACTGCTCGACTGACCAGTCAAAAAGGGGTGTATTGTCTGTCTTGAAGTGTATCTCTCCGCCCAACGGAAGCAGACTGCCGTAACGGCGCAGAAAACCCGGTGATGTAAGGCGGAATTTTGCGTCACGGCTTTTGGGCCACGGGTCGCAGAAATTTATATAGAATCTGCTTATTTCTCCGGGAGCAAAAATCTCCGGAAGCTTTGCCACGTCTCCGTCAATAAAACGCACATTCTCAAGCCCCCTGTCCATGATCCGCTCCATGGCTATCACCATGGCACTCCGCTCTTTTTCCACCGCTATAAAAAGAGTGCGTGGCTCGTTTGCGGCAGTCTCCACAGTAAAGCGGCCTTTTCCGCAGCCAAGTTCAAGGTGTATATTGTCAAAGCCTTCAAATTTTTCAGCCCAGCGGCCAATTAAAGCTTCAGGCTGCTTTATCATAAGCTCCGCACATTTCTCCATGCGGGGTTCCAGATTCGATCTTTTTCTCATTCTCATTATGTTATCACGCTCCTTTTCAGAGCATACCACATCATTATTAAAACATCAATCAATAATTGTCTTGCACTTTGGTAGATTCTGTTGTATAATGACTT
>JARHZW010000093.1 GCA_029264685.1 Candidatus Limivicinus sp. | reverse complement strand
TGCGCCGTTGATGGAAGTCTCCATAAGGGGGCTTGCAACAGCCATTCTTGCGGCATCCTCTGCCTTGCCCTTGCCTGCGGCATGACCAACGCCCATGTGGGCAAAGCCTGCATCCTTCATAATGCAGGTAACATCCGCAAAGTCAAGGTTTATGAAGCCTGTATTCTTAATAAGGTTGGAGATAGATGTAACTGCCTGTCTCAGAACGTCATCTGCAATCTCAAAAGCGTTTGCAAGAGTAACTTTCTGGTCGGTGGCGTATTTCAGGCGGTCATTGGGAATAATGAGAAGAGAGTCAACTCTGCCCAGAAGCTCCTTAATGCCTGCGTTTGCCTGATCCATGCGGCGCTTGCCCTCAAACTTGAAGGGCTTTGTGACAACGCCCACAGTGAGGATACCTGCCTCACGGGCAATCTCTGCCACGGTGGGAGCAGCGCCTGTACCGGTGCCGCCGCCCATACCGGCGGTGATGAACACCATGTCGGCATCCTCTATTGCCTTTGCAATATTGTTGCGGCTCTCCTCTGCGGAGCGCTTGCCCACTTCGGGGTCGGAGCCTGCGCCCTGACCGTGGGTCATTTTTTCGCCGATCTGAAGCTTCTGGTCTGCGTTAGAAACAGCCAGAGCCTGCTTATCGGTATTTATAGCTATAAACTCGACACCCTGAGTGCCTGCTTTAACCATTCTGTTTACTACGTTGTTGCCGGCACCGCCAACACCAACCACTTTTATTGTAACAACATTTTCCGGTCCTGCTTCGGCTTTGAAATCCATGTCCTTGCCTCCCTGTATATTCTTCATCACTAAATAGTGACAATTAGCTTTCGGTCTATCATATTTTATTACATTTTTTTATTTAGGTCAATAGTTTATTTCATTTTTCCGAAAACTTTTGTAAACATTTTGTAACACAGCGCTTAATTCGGGCTGAAATGAGCGGCTGAAACATTGGAAACATCAATAATTCCCATGTCTCCTACCATAAGCTTGTCCAAAACTGAGACAAGCATACCAAATTTACGCTCAGTCTGATCGTTTCTTCCAAGCACCACGGTGTATTTCCCGTCAAGTCTTATCTCAGGACTGTCGGGATTTGAAAAATCTATACTGTCTGTCAGTCTGTGCAGCCCACGCTCCTCCAGCTGATACAGAATATCGGCCAGATAATCCACCACGGCGCTGCTGCCGTCCTCGGTGGTCATTTTCTCTCCGATAAGCAGAGTACCGGGAGAAATGCCGTAGACCGGGATAAGGGTCCCGGTCTCCTCTTCGGTGGCTTTACCAAGCATTTTACAGCCATGGTCAAAGGTCCAGCTCTCATCACCCAGAGGGATATATGCCAGCGCATCACTCTCCAGAACCTCGATTTTGACCTTATTGGGCAGCTTACGCTCAATGGAGACCTTCTCGATATAAGGCAGTTTTGCGAAAGCACGGCTGAGAGCCGAGAATCTGTCAAAGAAGAACAGGTTATCGCCCTGCTCAATGTCAAGAGCACGGATAATTTCCTGATCGGTATAGTGTCTGTTTCCTTCCACCGTCACATCGGACACACGGAAAAAAACGCTCATTACAAAAATCAATGCCACCATTATAAGGAAAAACATAAGGGGTGCGGCAATACTGCTTTGACGCTTAGGAAGCCTGAACTTCTCTTCCCTCTTAGTTTCCGGCGGCTGTTGGCCTCGATAAGAAGCTGCCATAGTATACTCCTATCTTAGTTATGTTTCAAGATAAATTTCTCCGCCCAACGCTCTCAGCGCCTCGTCAAAGCGCTCATATCCCCGACGCACATGGCCCTCGTCCATAATAACGCTCTCGCCCTCGGCGGAAAGAGCGGAGATGATCATGGCGGCGCCGCCTCTCAGATCCGTTGAATTGAGAGCGGTGCCGTGAAGCTCCTTTACCCCCCTTATAAGGGCGGTTTTACCCTCAATGTCAATACGGGCGCCCATGCGCCTCAGCTCCGGCACATGGCGGAAGCGGTTGCGGAAAATGTTTTCCTCAATGCTGCTCTCACCTGCGGCCTTTAGCAGTGCAGCCATCAAAACCGGCTGTGCATCGGTGGGAAATCCGGGATAAGGGGCGGTTTGGATTCCTTTAACTGCTCTAAGTTTCCCCGGAGAAACCACACGCAAACTATGCGTTCCGCTTATTATATCACAACCTGCCTGATTTAGGAAGTACAAAACTGAGGAAAATTCTCCGCCTTTCAGCTGAATATCCCCTCCGCAGGCAGCGCAGGCGCAGCAGAGCGTGGCTCCGGCTATCCTGTCGGGTATTATGCGGTTCAATACATACTTTCTGGGTCTGAACCCTTCTATATCAATATTATCCGTGCCGTCACCTGAAATTTCCGCACCCGCAGTTCTGAGAAATTCGGCCAGCGCCACGATTTCCGGCTCTCTTGCCGCACCTGAAAGGTGGGTTTTTCCCTTTGCGGCGCAGGCGGCCAGCAGGATATTCTCCGTTGCTCCCACGCTGGGAAAGGGCAGCGAAATGTATGTGCCCTTCAAATCGCCGCCTTTGCAGTAAATCTCTCCGTCCTCCTCGTCGATCTGCGCTCCAAGCTCTCGGAGAGACTTTAAGTGCAGGTCTATGGGTCTCTCCCCCAGCTGACAGCCGCCGGGAGGTGACAGTCTGGCCTCGCCGCACCTTGCAAGCAGCGCACCCATAAAAATCACGGAAGAACGCATTTCCTCCATAAGTGACGGCGGAATATGAGAAAGCGAAAGAGGGCGTGAATCTATGTAAAGCTGATTTCCGTTCATTTCCGCCTTACAACCCAGATGGCGCAGGATTTTCAGCGCCGCATCCACATCCCTCAGCTTAGGCGTATTTAAAAGCACGCACTCCATGGGTGAAACTATGGAGGCTGCGATAATGGGCAGAGAAGCGTTTTTTGACCCCTGCACCCGAATGGAGCCGGAAAGCTTTCTTCCGCCTCTCACATGCCATATATCCATTTGAAAAACCTCCCACGCATCAAAATCAAACTATCCTATGCGTGAAAGGCCTTGAATGTTAAAACGGCGCAGGATATACCCACGCCGAATTAAGAACTGATTAAAACGGATATTTCTTATTTTTTATTTTGTCTGCCCAGTTCAAGAATAATGTCGCAGATGGCGTCGCAGGCTTTGGGAACTGCAAGAGAATGCATTGCTGCGGACATTTCGCTGAGCTTATTCTTTTCGCAGACAAGCTCTCTGATTTTTGCCAGCAGGCTGTCCTCGTCAAACTCTCCCTCCTTCAGCACCACTGCGCCGCCAGCCTTTTCCAGAACTCCGGCGTTCTTCTCCTGATGATTATTGGTGACATTGGGAGAGGGTACGATAATAACGGGCTTGCCCATGTAGCACAGCTCGGAAAGAGTTGACGCACCGGCACGGCACATAATAAGGTCTGCCGCCGCCATTACTCTGGGCATATCGTAGATATACTCACGGATCTCCACGCCGCAGCGGGAAGGATTGATTTTCTTAATCAGCAGGTCCTCGGTAAACTGCTTATAATAGCGGCTGCCTATGGAATGGATCAGGTTAAAGTCCTGCTGTCCCTCCATTTTCGGCAGCATCTTTTCCATAATGCCGTTCATATGCTCCGCTCCCAGAGAGCCCCAAACGGAGACCACAAGCGGTTTATCCTTTGCAAAGCCCAACTCGGTTTTAGCGGAATTCTGTGTATAAAGGGCGAAGTCACCTCTTACGGGAGTGCCGGTAAACACCAGCTTATCCTGACAGTCGTAATGCTCCCTGCTGTCCTCAAAGCCCAGCATTATCTTATCCACTTTCTTGGAAAGCAGCTTTGTTGTAAGGCCGGGAACAGCGTTGCTCTCGTGAATGGCGGTGGGAATATGCATCGCCGCTGCCGCCTTCAAAACGGGATAGCACACATATCCGCCGGTGCCTATGACCACATCGGGCTTAAACTCCTTTATAAGCTTTTTTGCCTTGCGTGTAGAGGCAACAACATTTTTAACGCTCTGAAAATTGTGGTTGATGGCAGCAAAATTTTTGCCTCGGCTCATATTCGTGATTTTGAGAGGAACAACCTCATAGCCCTCTCTCGGGATAAGCTCCATTTCCATTTTGCCCTCAGCACCCATAAAAAGGAATTCGCTGTCGGGCATAAGCTCTTTAAGTCTGCCTGCAATGGCAAGGGCAGGGTTAACATGACCGGCGGTACCTCCGCAAGCGAGAATGAATTTCATATATCTGTCATTCCTTTCAGTATACAGCGTCCCGAGAGGCGCTTAGAATTATGCCCATTTCAATCAGCTCCGTCATCAGTGCCGTACCTCCGTAAGAAAAGAAAGGCAGGGAAATGCCGGTACAGGGCAAAAGATTGGTTACAACTCCTACATTTAAAAACACCTGAATAAAAAGCAGGCTGGTAATTCCGGCACTGACCAGAAAACTGAATCTGTCCGGACATTTCAGGGCTATATAATAGCCTCTGAGTATTAAAAGAGCAAACAGGCACAGCAGCAGCGCCGCTCCTATAAAGCCCATTTCCTCGCAGTATACAGGAAAAATAAAGTCGTTATGCTCTTCCGGCAGGTACAGATATTTCTGCACGCTCTTTCCGAAGCCAAGGCCGGAAAGGCCGCCTGAGCCTATTGCATAAAGAGACTGTATGATCTGGTACCCCTCGTCGGAAGAGCTGGCGAAAGGGTCAAGCCATGTGGTGATACGCTCGGATGCGTAAGGAAAGAAAATCAGCAGCACCGCCAAAGCGCTGCCCAGAATCAGCACGGCGGAAACGAACCAGCCCAGATTAACTCCGCCCAGAAAAAGCATTATTCCGCCAATGGCAATTATGATTATGGATGCGGAAAAATGAGGTTCCAGCATCAAAAGCCCCACTATCAGAGCCATTATGCCGGCAAAAGGCAGTATCCCCTCTTTAAAGCTGTGCATCTTCCCCTGCTTTTCCGATATAAGACGGGCAAAGGAGAGGATGACGGCAAGCTTTGCAAGCTCGGAGGGCTGAATCCTTATTCCCGGCAAAACAAGCCAGCGGCGGGAGCCGTTAACCGTAGTGCCCACAAAAGGAACCAGAAGCAGAAGTATCACAGATGCGACCAGAAAATGTACGGAATACTTTCTGTACAGGCTCATGGGTATTTTTGACGTGGCAAACATGAGAAAAGTTCCAGCCAGAGCAAAAATCAACTGACGAATGAAAAAATAAGCTCCGTTTCCTCCCGTGACTTTGCCGGGGTCATAGTATGCTCGGGCAAAGCTTGAGGAAAGGACCATCAGAAGCCCCATGGATAAAAGTATAAGCACCAGAACGCAGAAGCTTAAATCCGGTTCTCCTCTTTTTTCTTTTTTCGCATTTACGGGAAAACCGGCGAGGCGGACGCTCTCATAGCGCATATTACCACCTCCCCGGTCAAAAAATCAAATATCAGAGGGCGAAACGATTATACACCCCTATAAATGATATGATGGCAAAGAGGAGAGATATGCCTGTAAAGAGCGCAAAAATTTCTTTCTCTTTCCACTTTTTTCCTGTCCATCCGCCCATCTCCAGATGGTGGTGGAAGGGAGCCATGCGGAAAACTCTCTTACCGTGGGACAATTTGAAATATCCCACCTGAATTATATCTGAGAGAGTTTCGATTATGTATATGATGCCCAGAGTTATAAGCACAAGGGGCATATCATAGGCAAATGCAAGGCCCACGATGGCTCCGCCCAGAAACAGGGAGCCGGTGTCACCCATAAACACCTTGGCAGGGTTGAAGTTGTACACCAGAAAACCCAGCAGGCCGCCCAGAAGAGCGGAGGCGACAATTCCAAGCTCCAGATAATCCTGTCCCCACACGAAGCTTACCGCCACGAAAAACAGGCACACGGGCATAGAGGAGCCGGCGGCAAGGCCGTCGATACCGTCGGTAATATTTACGGCGTTAACGGTACCCACCACTACAAAAGCGGCAAAAATGAAGTACAGCCACTCAGGCATTAAAATTGTCTTGTTGGCAAAGGGAATGTAAAGATTAGGGCTTACATAGCCTATCTGACGCATGAGGAACAGGAAGCAGAGAGCCGCAGCGAGCTGCAAAAGAAACTTTGCCTTGGCGCTCAGACCCAGATTTCGTTTATTCTTTACTTTTTCCCAGTCATCCAGAAAGCCGATCACGCCGAAAACCGAGGCAAACAGGAACACAAAAATATGCACGAAATGTCCCTTCAGCATACCCTCAAAGCCCACGGTAAGAATAACGAACAGCACCGCAAGGATAAACATCACTCCGCCCATGGTGGGGGTGCCGCTTTTCGACATATGCCATGTAGGGCCGTTTTCTTTTATTTCCTGTCCGGCCTTCTGCTTTTTCAGCCACGGAATGTAGTATTTTCCGAAAACCGTGGCAAACAGGTAGGCCAGCACAAATGCACAAATCAGCTTAATTGTCATATCGTATATCTCCAAACTTTTTCTTAGTCAGCTAAAAATTCCGCCACGATTTCTCTCTCATCCATGTGGTGCTTTTCATGCCCCACTATCTGATAATCCTCGTGACCCTTGCCGGCAAGTAATATTACATCACCCTTGCGTGCCTTGTCAATAGCCCAGCCGATAGCTTTTTTTCTGTCGCATATGGATTTATAGGGGGTTTTCCGTTCCTTAACACCCGCTAAGATTTCGTCCATAATGGTCTGAGGGTCTTCGGTTCTGGGGTTATCTGAGGTGACCACCACAAGGTCTGAGTAGTCGGCAGCAATTCTGCCCATAATGGGGCGCTTCAGACGGTCTCTGTCTCCGCCGCAGCCGAAAAGGCAGATGAGCCTGCCCTCCGTAACGGGTCTGAGAGTTTTGAGTACCTTTTCCAGAGCGTCCGGTTTATGTGAATAGTCGATAATTATTGAAAAATCACGGCCTGTGGGTACGCTTTCAAGTCTGCCCTTGACTCCGGGAGCGCTTGCCAGAGCCGCAGAGCAGCTCATAAGGTCAATGCCCGAAAGCAGGGCGGCGGATATAACGCCAAGGGCGTTGTATACGGAGAAAAAGCCCGGAATACCAAGCTTTACAAGGCTCAGATCGTCACCGTATACAGCGGCAAAACGGACATGGTCGGCAGTCATGCGGATGTCCTTTGCCACAAGTGAGGCCTCGTTTTTTTCCGTGGAATAGGTAATCAGCGGACATTCGACTCCCTGCATCATAAATTCTGCCCATCTGTCGTCCAGATTGAAGGCAGCCTTTTTGCAGCGGGAGAAAAGCAGCTTCTTTGCCCCTGCATAGTCCTCCATATCGGCGTGAAAATCCAAATGGTCCTGACTGAGATTTGTGAAAACAGCCACATCAAAAACTATGCCTGCCACTCTGTCAAGGCTCAGAGCGTGGGAGGAAACCTCCATCACCACATGGGTGCAGCCTTCCTTCACCATTTCGCTCAGAAGCTGCTGCAATTCCAGACTTTCGGGGGTGGTGCGCTCGGAATGGAGCAGCTTATCCCCTATCATGTTTCCGTTTGTGCCGATAAGCCCCACCTTTGCCCCCAGACATTTTTCCAGAACGTGCTTGAGAATATGGGTGGAGCTGGTTTTGCCGGAGGTTCCGGTAAAGCCTATCATCTGCATTTTTTCCGCAGGATGACCGTAAAACTCACAGCTCATAAGAGCAAGGGCTTTTCGGCTGTTTTCTACTTTTATATAAGGAATGTTTTCCTTCGGTTCTGTTTCGCACACTACTGCCGAGGCACCCAGCTCTGCGGCTTTTCCTATATATTTATGTCCGTCTGTTTCAAACCCCTTTACAGCCACGAAAAGAGAACCCTGAGAGGCAAGCCTTGAATCATAGCAAATGTTCTCTATCTCCATGTCCATATCAGCCGTACAGCTCAGGACCTTAATTTCTTTAAGTAATTCCGCAAGCTTCAATTTTACACCTCAATACTTTCCGAGCTGATTACGGTCACTGTCCCGAAGCATCAGCTCTATAACACTGCCCTTTGGAACTGCCGTTCCCGCAGGCAGGCTCTGACTTACTACCTTCTGCGTCCCGCCCTCGCTTAAAGGGCTGAGACTTCTTACAAATATTCCGCTTTGTGCAAGGCAATCTCGGGCCTCATCATAGCCCATGCCTTTCAGTTCAGGCAGAGTGACCTCGTTTTCGGAGGGCGTGCCGCCTGCATATATTATAACTTCCGAATCTCTGGCAATTCTGCTGCCGGCCTTTGGCAGCTGGGCAGTTACGCTGTCTCCGTCTCCGATCACTCTGTATCGGAGCGAGGCACCGTACAGTGCATTTTCTCCCTGAGAAACGCTCATTCCTGCCAAATTGGGAACCTCTGCCTCGCTTATCTCATCGTCCTCAAAGTGGGGCACAAAACCCATGTAGGGCAGAATGTCCGCAAACATTTTCCCTACCGTAGGAGCCGCCATCTGTCCGCCGCTCACATACACGCCGGATTTATCCGAGGGCGTATCCAGAAACACCAGAAGTGCAATTTCCGGATTATCGGCAGGCGCAAAGCCTATAAATGAAACGATGTACTCTTTTTTGCCTGTTGTGGCTTCAAGATTTACCTTTTCGCTTGTGCCTGTTTTGCCGCCTATCCTGTAACCCCTGACTGCGGCGTTTTTTCCTGTTCCGTCCTTGGGGTCTCCCACCACCGCCTCCAGAATCTGCCGCACCTTTGCGCTGGTCTCTTCGCTTATCACCCTTCGCACTTGCTGAGGATTACGCTGAAAGGCCACACTGCCGTCCTCATTCAGCATTTTCTCCACCACATAGGGCTGCATCAGCTTTCCCCCGTTTACACAGGCGGAAACTGCGGTTATGAGCTGCAAGGGGCTTATGGTAAAGGTCTGGCCGAAGGAAGCGGCAGCAAGCTGGGAAAGATTTTTCGGAGAGCAGAACACATTTTCGCTCCAGAATATGCTGCCTGTTTCTCCGCTTAAATCTATACCGCTTTTGGCAGTAAGATTGTCGTCCTTGTTACCTGTTTTTTCCAGAAAACCAAAGGCTTCCAGATAATCATAGAAGCGTTCGGCTCCGATTTGCAGGCCAATATTTACAAATGCTGCGTTGCAGGAGTGCTGAACTGCCTGGGTAAGGGTCTGGGAGCCGTGACCCCCGTCCTTCCAGCAGCGTATGGGACTCGTTCTGCCCCGCACGCTCACATTGCCTCCGCAATAATAGGTGCTGTTTAAATCAGCCGCACCCTCCTCCAAGGCCATTGAAAGAGTAATTATTTTAAAAGTGGAACCTGGTTCATAACTGTCGCTGAGCGCTTTGTTGCGCCACTGCTTGAGCTGCTGTGTTCTCAGCTCCGCCTGCGGCTGGGGGCTGGCATCAATTCGCTTTTGAGCCTTTTCTCCCACCGCAAGAAAATTATTAGGGTCAAAGCCGTCTATGGACGCCATGGCAAGAATACCGCCGGTATTCACATCCATTGCAATCGCTCCGGCACCGTTTATAATGTCATAATCCTCCACTGCCTGCTTCAGGTGCTTTTCAACGAAATACTGAATTCCGCTGTCTATGCTGAGTACCAGCGAAAGACCCTCTTCTCCCGGACAGTGCTCCTCAAACTGCTTAAACAAAAGGTCTGTCCCGTAGGCATTGGTAAGGCGGAGAGTCCTGCCCTCCGTGCCGCCCAGTGCCTTTTCATATCTGGCCTCGATGCCCTCAAGGCCCTGATTGTCTGTCCCTACAAAGCCCAGCACATGGCATGCAAGGGAGGAATTGGGGTAATATCTCTTGCTGTCAGGCTCCAAACGTATTCCCCGCAAATTATTCTCCGCTTTGAATTTTCGTACCTTATCCGCCTCTTCACGGGAGAGCTTTCGCTTTACCGTAACATAATACGAGCCGGTCTCCGAGGTTTTGCGATAAACTTCGTCGTAATCAAGGTTTAAAATATCGGACAGACCCTTTGCAATCAGTTCCCTGTCCTCTCCTGCTGAATCAATCTCTGCCGGACTGAGGTAAAGATTATCCACGGGAGCGCTCAGTGCCAGCGGATTCATCCTTCTGTCATAGATAGAGCCTCTGGCCGCAGAGCTTTTATTTTCTCTGAGCTGCTGAGACATAGCCCGCTGCTCATAGAACTCATGGTCAATTATCTGTATTTTATACAATCTTGCCAAGAGCAGCACGAAAGCAAAAATGCCGCACACTGCCATCAAAAACAGGGTGCGGCGAAGCATTTGACTGTTTGGCTTAGACACCGGTTCCCTTGGTGAGTGATTAAATTTCATGGCAAACCCCCGCTGTTACAGAATGTTCTATACAATAGATCCTTCTATATATATTCGGAAGCTTATCCACTTATCCCGTTGTCTATTATCTGTTCGGGAGAACAACGCCGCATACCTAAAACCTCTTCGGCGTAAGTCTCAATATTTTCTAAACTGAGCCTGCTTTCGCACTCTGCCGTAAGGCATTTGTTTTCAAGCTCAAGCTCTTTCAGCTCTTTTTCCTGTCCGGCAAGAGTATCTCCTGCCGCCGCAAGAGCAATGGAATTAAAAAGAGAAAATACCAGCAGGAGAGCCGAAAACAACAGTCCTACAGCCCGAAACAGATTTTCACTGACAGTTTTTATAAAATCACACTCTTTCCGCCACTCGCAGTTTGGCGCTTCTCGAGCGTGGATTTATCTCTATCTCCTCCGTACTCGGCAAAATAGGCTTGCGGCTCACGCTTTTTAAGGTCTGCACAAAGCCGCAGGTGCAGATCGGTGCCTCTCTGGGACAGGTACAGCCTTTTTCACGGCGAAATATGCCGTTTTTCACTATTCTGTCCTCCAACGAATGGAAGGAAATGACGCACAGCCTGCCGCCTTTGTTCAGCATATCGGGGGCCGTGTCCATCATCCGCTCCACCTCGCCCAGCTCGTCATTTACGGCTATTCTTATAGCCTGAAAGCTTCGCTTTGCCGGATGCTGTTTTTCTCTCAGGGCAGAGGCAGGCATGGCGGATTTAATTATATCCACCAGCTCCAGCGTAGTCTCTATCTCCTTTTCCTCCCTGCGGGAGACAATGGCGGAAACTATACGCCTGGCATATTTTTCCTCGCCGTAATCCCAGAGTATGCGCTGCAAGCGCTCCTCCGGCCAGTGGTTCACAACCTCTCCGGCGGTAAGGGCGGCAGTGTCGTCCATACGCATATCAAGAGGTGCATCATTCATATATGAGAAACCTCTCTCCGCCTCATCAAGCTGAGGAGAGGAAACTCCCAGATCAAAAAGCATACCGTCAACTCCGGGAAATCCCAGATTTTTTACAATTTCGGCGGCATTGGAAAAGGTGTCGTGGACAAAGGTAATTTTATCCAGATGCTCCTTCAGGCGCAGGCTTGAACGCCTTATGGCGCTCTCGTCTCTGTCAATACAGATAAGTCGGCCTGTTGTGAGCCGCTTTGCAATCTGCAAGGAATGACCGCCCAGTCCTGTGGTGCCGTCAAGGTAGACACCGTCAGGCTTTATATTAAGATTTTCTATGCACTCGTCCAGAAGGACGGAAACATGTTTAGGCATATCCATTAAAATTCCAGCTCCTCCATTACGGCTGCAATGTTCTCCGGTGTAGTCTCTATTTCATACACGGACTTCCATGTGTCGCTGTCCCAAAGCTCGGCATGGTTATTGCATCCCAGAACCGTAACGCTTTTGGTAAGGCCTGCGTAATCCCGCAAATTCTGGGGAATGAGAGCCCTGCCCTGACTGTCCAGCTCGCAGCGGGCGGCATGGGCAAAAAGGGGGCGCATTTTTCTCTGTTTGACATATGGCATGGCGTTTACCCTGTCAGAAAAAACCTGCCAGTTCTCGGCAGAATAGGCGCAGAGACACTTTTCCATTGAGAGGGTGACAAAAAACACCTCACCCAACTCATCCCTGAGCTTGGCAGGTATAAAAAGACGTCCCTTGTTGTCAAGGGAATGCTGATATTCACCTGTCAATGTTCTTCGCCTCCACTTCAAGGGGATTTTTAACCATAATCCACCACTTCAAACCACTTTGCACTACCATTATAGGGTGAACCGACGTAAAAAGCAAGGAAAATCTTCTGACGTTTTTTGTAATTTTTCCCCAAAAATTTGTAACCTGTAATATTTACCCGCTTTTTACGCTCTTTTCCCCCACCACAGTGTAGTAAATCTCAAAAATACTCTATCGCAGCAAGGGTATCATACGGCTTTTCCCCCACCTTGGTAAAAGCACGAATTTCCCCCACCCGATCTTCGCAAAGCAGTTTCCTAAGAATGACAAAGTAATGTAAAATCAGCAAGGTGGCGGTAAAGATAAGTTTTTAGCCGAAAATTTAACAGATTTTGCGGAGTTATGAGGTGTAAATCCAATTAAAGTGGGGAATAAGTGGGGGATTTATCCGAAAAGCTGCTATAACCATGTCCCAAAGCTACAGGCGCAAGAAAAAGGACAGCCAAAGCTGTCCTTTAAAATTATATGTAATTATCTTCTGGGAGTGGGTGCCATGCCTGAGGCGGCAGAAATTGCGCTGTGGGTATCTTTCACCACACTGAGTGCCTGAGCCATGCTCTCCTCGGTCTGGCGCATAATTTCCTCCACATAGCTTCCGGCGGCTCTTTTAAGCTCGGCGGACTTCTGCTCTGCGGAAGCAATCATTTCCTCGCTTCTCGCTCTGGCTATGCGGACAATCTCCTGTTCCTCTATCAAAGAACGGGCCTTTTCCTCCGCACTCTTGCGGAGAGCCTCAGCCTCACGCTTTGCATTGCCGATGAACTCGTCCCTTGCAGTCACAAGGCGCTGAGCCTCTGCAATAGAGGACGGCAGACTCGCTTTTATATCATTGATTATCTCAATGGCCTTTTCACGCTCGATTATGCACTTGTCATTTCCAAGCGGCACACCCCATGCGTCAGTGACCATAGCGTAAAGGATGTCAAGCAATTCCATTACATCGCCGTTTGCCATTATTTTGCCCTCCATTCTTTGGCTTTGAGCCTAATGTCTTCAATAATTTCGTCGGGCACAAGCCCATGCAGATCTGCATCATACATTGCCATTTCCCGCACCACCGATGAGCTGAGAAAGGTAAACTCCTCGCTGGCGGTGAGAAACATTGTCTCAAGACTGGGATTGATGCGTTTATTTATAAGGTTCATCTGGAACTCATATTCAAAGTCCGACGCTGCCCGAAGCCCTTTTACCAGTACCGGCTGATCATATTTCTTGGAATACTCCGCAAGAAGTCCCTGTGAGCAGTCAACCTGCACATTGGGAAAGCGTTTAAGCACTTTGTTAAGCATGGAGAGCTTTTCCTCCACCGTAAACATGGGCTGAGACTTTGTAGAATTATGGCTGACGCACACAATCACATTGTCAAAAATTTTAGCGCAGCGGGCTATAACATCCAGATGACCCATGGTAACAGGGTCAAAGCTGCCGGGGCATATTGCTGTACTCATATGCTGCCGTCCTTCTTATAAAAATTAAGCTTTACCTTACCGTAATTATACACTTTGCCTTTTTTGTAGGGTAGTTCCATGTCCGGCAGTGTTTTTGAGCGTTCGGTTTCGCAGACTATTATACCACCATCCGACAATATGTCAACCAAATTGATTATTTTTAAGGCTTTCTCATACAGGTCGGAGTTGTATGGCGGGTCTATAAATATAATGTCGAATTTGCCGCAGCGGCTTAGAAAATCAATGGAATCCGTGTTATGCACCTGAGCCTGAAAGCCGCAGGTTTTAAGGTTTTCTTTGACAATATTTACACTGTTTCTGCTCTTGTCTACAAACACCGCTTCCCTTGCGCCACGGCTCAGGCACTCAATGCCCAGCTGGCCTGTGCCTGCAAAAAGGTCAAGCACCCGCCTGCCCTCTATGTCAAACTGGATTATGTTAAAAAGAGCCTCTTTCACCATGTCGGTGCTGGGTCTTATGTCCATTCCCTCCGGCGTTTTAAGCTTTTTGCCGCCGGCAGTTCCGGAAATTACTCTCATTTTTCTTCACTCTCTTCCCTGTGAAAATACATATACACGGCCTGCGCCGTGTTCTTCGGCACCACCATACTGAGCTGGCCGACGCTTGCCTCTTTTATGTTTTTTACTGATTTAAAATATTTTATCAGATCTTCACGGCGCTTCGGCCCTACTCCCGTAATGTCATCCAGAGTGGAGCCGTAATGCTCCTTTCTCAGGCTGCGCTGATACTCGATAGCCGAATGGTGGGTCTCCTCCTGAATATTGCCTATGAGGGAGAAAACCGCCTGATTGGTATTTATGCCGATTTCCCGTCCCTCCGGACTTATAAGGGCTCTTGTCCTGTGGCGGTCATCCTTGACCATGCCGAAAATCGGGACTGAAATGCCCAGAGAAGCCGCTGCTTTTTCCGCTGTCATGGCGTGGGTACGGCCTCCGTCTATCAAAAGAAGGTCCGGAAGAGGAGAAAACTTCTCGTCTCCCTCCGCATAGCGCTTAAAGCGGCGGAACACCGCCTCGTACATACTGGCGTAGTCGTCTCTGGTTTCGGTGCTTTTGATTCTAAACTTTCTGTAGTCTCTCCGCCTGGGTTTTCCGTCCACATGGACGGTCATGGCAGCCACAATGCCGCTGTCCCCAAGGTTACTTACATCAAAGGCCTCGATCCTCTGCGGATATTCCTCAAGCTCCAGAGCCTTTTGCAGCCACTCCAAAGTTTTAAGGCGCCGCTGAGCCAGAGTGGTGCGCCGTTTTATCTCTTCCTCGGCGTTCAGCTCCGCCGCCTTGATAAGCCGCACCCGCTCCCCTCTCTGAGGCCGCTCTATATATATCCGCCTGCCGGAAATACGGCTTAACAGCTGTTCCATATCCTCTCTGTCCGGAATATCGCAGGGCAGCAGAACAGACTTGGGCCAGCCGCCCCTGTGGGCGCCGTAATACTGCCGCACAAGCTCGGAAACAGCCTCGGCATCCTCCTCCAAAGGCTCCTCCATCATCTCAACATCTTTTGAAACAAGGTCTCCCTCCACAAAATGCAAAACCGTAAAGCAGCTTTTCGGCCCACGCTTGAAGCCTATTGCATCGGTGTCCGCAAAGGCAGTGGAAATGACCCGCTGTTTGTTTTCCAGCCGCTGGACCGCTCTCATCCTGTCCCTCAGCTCCGCCGCCCGTTCAAAGCGCAGCTCATTTGCAGCCTGCTCCATCTGCTGCCGAAGCTCCTCTATCAGCTCTCCGCTTTTCCCGTCAAGGATACTGAGAGCCTGAAAAAAGCGGTGGCGGTAATCCTCGCTGTCCTTGCCGTTGAGACACCAGCCGGCGCAGGTGCCCATGTGATAATTTAGGCAGGGGCGCTCCTTCCCGATGTCTCTGGGAAATTTCCTGCTGCAATCCGGCAGAAGAAAGGCTTTGTTTATGGTGGAAATAATTTCCCTTGTGGTGCTGCGTCCGCCGTAAGGGCCGAAATACTTGGCTCCGTCCTTGGGAGCCTTGGCGGAGATGCTGAGACACGGATATTCAGATTTTACATCCGCCTTAATAAAGGGGTAGCCCTTATCGTCTTTCAGCAGGATATTATAGTGTGGCTTATGGCGCTTTATAAGGGAATTTTCCAGCACCAGCGCTTCAAACTCACTGGCGGCAACTATAACATCAAAATCCGCCACCTTGTCCACCATAGCCTGAACCTTGGGCAGATGCTCCCCGTGAAAATAACTGCTGACACGGTTTTTGAGCTTTTTCGCCTTGCCCACATATATGACCTGTGAGTCGGCATCCTTCATTATGTAAACCCCGGGGAGCAGGGGCAGATTGTTGGCCTTTTCCGCCAGAGTTTCCGGCAAGGTTATCCCACCTTTCAAATACAGTAATTATACACTCTTTTCAGTGAAAATAAAAGACTTTAATTCAAATTTGCACCTTTTTTGATATATTGAAACAGAAAAAATCCGAGGACGGTTTGTCTTTTCCGTCTTCGGATAATTTCCTATATCAAATGCCGCACCGGCCAGACGATAATTTTAAGCAGCTCGTAAAGCATCCGCTTTGAAAAGCTCATCTCCCGTCTCACATAATCCGGCCCTTCCGCAGGCTCTCCGTGGGGAGGCAGATGGAGGCTTGCGTCCTTTTGAGCCTGTGCCGTGCTGCGAAGCTGTTCGTTCAGCTGCGGACAGTCAATGACCAGCATAAGCTCCGTGTTAAGATATGCGCTTCTTATATCAAAATTAAAAGAACCTACCAGACTGAGATTGTTATCAATAAGTACGGTTTTTGCATGAGACGAGTGCTTCAGGCTGTATTCATAAATATCCGCCCCTGTATTTAGGATGTTCTCTTTCTGGTTAAGATAGTCTGAGCAGCCGAACACATTGGCCCCTGTGGATGCGGAATTCAGGATAATCTCGGTCTTTTTCCCGTTTCCCGTCAGTTTTGCCAGATCCTCATACATCTGCCCGTTGCATATAAGGTAGGGAGTCTGAACTATTCTGTCCTCCCCCATGCTCATAAGCTCTATAACGCCGCTCCATAGCAGCGGCTCTTTATTCTGGGCTTTGGGAGAATTTGTCAGGAGCCTGACCCCGTTTGTAGGAATGGTGCTGCTCTCCCAGTCCGTAGCCGTGTAGGCCTCAGGGTATAGCTTTCGCAGGCTCTCGTAACGGTCACGAAGGCTTTCCGCCCCACCCTTTGCTCTGCGCAGGGAGTGAAAGGCTTTAGTGCTGTCAAGCTCCCACACACGGCTGAAATATTCCTTTAGCTGACTAAGGGAGCTGCCGCCGCCGTACACCACGATGTCTCGGTCAATGTCTTTCTTTTCCTGATAATCCCCCAGAGACAGATTTTTAGTGTTTCTGCCGCCCAGTATGTACACGCTGTCGTCCGCAATCAGGTATTTGTCATGCATCCTGTAATTGAGCTTCCATGGCTTCAGCAGGTTTACAGGGTTATACACTCTGACCTCCACATTGTCCGCCCCGCTCAAAGCCTTGAAATTTTCACTCAGCTTCAGATTTGAAAGAGTCGTAATGCCGTCAACCACCATACGCACCCTTACGCCACGCTCTGCCGCATTCAAAAGCGCCGCCATAATGTCCCGCCCGCTCTCGTCGTCAACGAAGCTGTAGGTGGAAAAAATCAGCTCCTCTTTTGCCTCCTCTATGGCACGCAGACGCCACACAAGAGCCTCTCTGTTATCATCCACGCACAACACTCTCTCGTTCTGTTCCCCTTTATCCTCAGGATAAGGATTGACAGCAGATGAGCTTGCTTTCTTATGAATCCGTGGGACAACAATACATGAAATCACCACCAGCACAACAAAAAGCATCGGAACCGCAAGCAGTATTTTATTTAAAGAAGGTTTCGTCATTACTTTATCCTCTTATTATTTATGTAAAATGCCCTTTCGGCAAAGTTTCATTTTATTCGTCAATTTTAAACTATGCACAAATTTAATGTAAATATTTTATGAACAGCTCGTATTTTGCAATGCTGAATTGTGGGAAAGAAAGAAAATCGGCACAGAGAAAGAAAAACGGCATAGCCCCCGCAGGGACTGTGCCGTTTATCATTAAGCTTTTATTACTCAGAAAAGTCAGAGTCAATAAGCTGAGAAAGGGTCTCGATAGCCTCTTCCTCGTCAGCGCCGTCAGCGATGATGGAAACTGCTGTGCCCTTTACAATGCCCAGAGAGAGAACTCCCAGAAGGCTCTTTGCGTTAACGCGTCTGTCTTCCTTCTCAACCCAGATGCTGCTCTTAAACTCGTTGGCTTTCTGAATGAAGAAAGTCGCGGGTCTGGCATGAAGACCAACTTGATTGTTAATGACTACTTCTTTGGTTATCATACTCGCCACTCCTTATTTTAAATCGTAATTACGAACGCAGAATTTCAGATTACTGTCCTGCCCGTATAGCTTAACAAATTTTAAGCCTCTCGTCAACATCTTTCGACTGTTTCGTTATTTTAGACATTATTTTCAAAAGCCGAAGAGGATTTTTATTTGAGTTCTACAATGGTAACGCCGCTCTCACCCTCTCCGAATCTGCCGAGACGGAAGGATTTGACCAGTTTATTTCTTTTCAGCATCTGATGAATGGCCGCACGCAGCGCTCCCGTGCCTTTGCCGTGGATTATGCTCACTGTTTTCAGCTTGTTCATCACCGCAGAGTCCAGGTAGCGTTCAGCCGTAAGCACGGCCTCAATGCTCTCCATTCCTCTAAGGTCGATCTCTCCTGCAATCTGCTCGGTTCTCAGGCCTGTAACAGGAGCGGAGGACTGCTGCTGCTTTTTCTTTTTTCTTGCGGCACTGCCCTCAAGGAGTAAAACCTCGTCCTCCTTGACATTTACATTCATTATACCCGCTCTGAGCGAAAGAACCCTGTCTTTAGAGACGGAAATTACCTCAGCCTCCATATTCATGGACTTTATTATTACCATATCTCCCGCTTTTACAGGTCTGGAAGATTTTTCCTCGGTAAGCTTGGGAGAATTATCAGGTCTCAGCTCCTCTTCTGCCTGATTGAGACGGCGGCGCATCCGGCTTCTGGCCTCGTTCACCGCCCTTGCGTCCTCTTCCTTGTCGGCCTTGCGGCGCATATCGTCAAGCTCTCTGAAGGTTTCCTCCGCCTGCCGTCTTGCATCCTCGATTATCCGCTGGGCTTCACGCTTTGCCTTCAGGTCGGATTTATCCAGCCTTACCTCCAGCTCCGCTCTCAGCTTTGCGGATCTCCGCTGGTTTTCCTCCGCATTGCGAAGGGCCTTTGCCGCTTCCTCCCGCTCTCTTTCAAGCATCAGCCTTGTCTGCTCCAGCTTTTCAATAGTGGCTTCAAAGCTGGCGCTCTCCGTGCCTATTCTGGCCTTGGCATCATCTATGATATGCTCCCCAAGACCAAGGCGGCGTGAAATTGCAAAGGCGTTTGACTTGCCGGGGATACCCACCAGAAGTCTGTAGGTGGGGCGTAAGGTCTCCACATCAAACTCGCAGGAGGCGTTCTGAACCCCTTTCTCATTGGTGGCGTAGACCTTCAGCTCCGCATAGTGGGTGGTGGCGGCAATGACTGAACCCATTTTTCTGGCGTACTCAATTATGGATATGGCAAGAGCCGCACCCTCCGTAGGGTCCGTGCCTGCCCCAAGCTCGTCAAACAGGAGAAGGCTTCTGTCGTCACACTTATCCAGTATATTGACTATATTGGTCATATGTGCCGAGAAGGTGGAAAGACTCTGCTCTATACTCTGCTCATCGCCTATATCCGCCAGAATATTGGAAAAGACAGGCAGGCGGCTGCCGTCGGCGGCAGGAACGTGCAGGCCGCACTGGTTCATAACGGCCAAAAGGCCGATGGTTTTCAGGGACACGGTTTTACCGCCTGTGTTCGGGCCGGTTATCACAAGAGTGTCGAAGCTGTCCCCCAGCTCAAGGTCGATAGGCACAGCCTTTGCCTGATCCAGCAGCGGATGTCTTGCACGGCGCAGAACTATTGCTCTGTCGGAAAGCTCCGCAGGCATACAGTTTAATTTATAGGAAAGCTTTGCCTTTGCAAAAATAAAGTCAAGCCGTGTCAAAAGCAGGAAGTCCTCTTCTATATCCTCCCTGTGGGAGGCGCATTCCGCCGAAAGCTCCGCCAGAATACGCTCGATTTCAAGCTTTTCCTTTGCGGCAAGCTCTCTCAGCTCGTTGTTTGCCTTAACTGCACCCATAGGCTCTATGAACAGCGTGGCGCCGGTGGCGGAAATATCATGGACAAGGCCGGGGACCGCCCCCTTGCTGCCGGCTTTGACAGGCACAACATATCTGTCTGAGCGCATGGTGATTATAGGCTCCTGCAAGGCCTTTGCATAGGCAGGAGAGGAGATGATCTTATTGAGGGCCTCTCTGGCTCTTGCGGCGGCGGCACGCATTTTTCGCCGTATATTGCTCAGCTCGGGAGAGGCCGCATCTGCAATTTCATCTTCTCCCACTATTGACGTTCCGATTTTCTCTTCTAAAAATTTATTGGCTCTGAGAGCGGAAAACAGGTGGTCAATACAGCTTCTGTCCAGCTTATCGTCACCTATATAGCTCTTTACAAGCCTTGCACAGCGCAGAACCCCTGCAATGTCCAGAAGCTCCACCGTGTTTAAGCTGCCCCCCAGATCCGCTCTCTGCAAAGCGGAGCGCACATCTTTAAGGCCGGAAAAAGAGGGGCTGCCTTTCACAACCATCATCTTCTTTGCGGCGCTTGTCTCTTTTATCCAGCGCTCCACCTCTGCCGCTTCCTGCGAGGGTCTCAGCTCCAGAGCCTCCGCCTTTGCGCTTTCGCACACGGCTTCGTCGGAGAGCATTTTCAGCACTCTCGGCAGCTCCAATGTATTAAGTGATTTTTCAAAAAAACTCATTTTACACTCTTCCAGTAGTCAAGAGTCGAGAAATTCCGCCCAAGGTGAGCCAGCGTGTAGCGCTCGGCGGCTCTCGACAGTATTTTTAAATCCGTTTCTCCTATTTTAAAGGACAGAAACCGCCTGTCATCCGCTCCTATTATAAAGCGCATGGCTTCCAGACTGTCCTTTGAAATTCTGACGCTCTCGCCCATGTCCGGCGTTTTGCAGTCATAGCAGGAAACTCCGCCGTAATCCAGCAGCAGCACAGGGCTTTCAGGCTCTCTGCCGCAGCGTGAGCAGGCTCTCAAATCAGGCTCATAGCCTGCAAGACACATAAGGCGCAGTTCAAAAGCAGCCTTAATATGCTCCTGCGGATAAAGACTGCGGCTGAGAGCGAAAAGAGAGTTTAAGCATAGCCTTAAAAGCTGCTCCTCCGGCTCTTCCTCTGCACTCACCGCCTCGGCACACTGGCAAAAATAGCACCCAAGAGCGAAAGCGGCGATGTCGGTTTTAAGCCCCTCAAAAGGCTCCAGTACGCTGCCCTCATTTACCGTCCAACGGCCTTTATTTCCAAATAATGTAAGTTCTGACCAGCACAGCTGCTGTGTGGCGGCGGCAGTCTTACTGCTCTTGCGGAGGGCGCCTCTGGCCTTTGCCGTAAGTCTGCCGTCGCTTTCCGTGAGCAGAGTCAGCATTCTGTCCGCCTCTTTGTAGCGAACCTCCCGCAGCACAAGGGCTTTTGTTGTTTTATACATATCCGTTTACCGTATGTAGCTCCTCAGTCCGGCGGCTTATTTCGGCCACGCTCAGAGGCGCTGTCATTGATTTTTCTGCTTTCTGCTTCCATTAAATAGCAAATGGGATTTCCTGTTTTCATAAATGCAGACCAAAGAGCGCTGTTCATAAAAATCACCTCGCTGCTATTATCTGCATTTACCTTTAAATCATGTTGGAATTTATTTCTGAAAATTTCAGGCAGCTTAATTTACCCATTGAGCGGCCTTACTGCTTCCCTTTGATTTACTGCTTTTTTATTCCTCAAAGCCGAAGTTTCTCAGCAGAGAATTGGAGTCACGCCAGTTCTCCTTTACCTTGACCCATGTCTGCAAATACACCTTTGCGTCAAGGAACTGCTCAATATCCTCTCTTGCCATTGCGCCGATTTTTTTCAGCATTGAGCCGTTTTTGCCGATGATAATACCCTTATGGCTGGCTTTTTCGCAGTAAATGGTCATTTCAATGTCAATAATTCCGTCGGGACGCTCAGAGAATTTGGAAACCTCAACGGCGGTGCCGTGGGGCACTTCACGGGCAAGGCAGATAAGCAGCTTCTCACGAAGAAGCTCGGCGCAGATCTGGCGCTCGGGCTGGTCGGTTATCATATCCTCAGGGTAGAGGTGAGGACCGGGAGCCGCATATTTCTCAAACTCATCCAGAAGCTCGCTGAGACCCTCCCCCGTTCTGGCGGAAATGGGAATTATAGTGGTAAAATCATAAGCCTGAGAGTACATGGCGATTACTTCCAGAAGTCTTGCCTTGTCTATGGTGTCGATTTTGTTTATGCACAGCACGCAGGGTGCGTCGGTCTGCTTCAGTCGCTCGATAAGAGCCTGCTCCTGTGCGCCGATATTGGCAACCGGCTCAACCAGCATACAGGCAAGGTCAACATCCGCAACGCTCTCCTTGACCACATTCACCATGTAGTCGCCCAGTCTGGTTCTGGGCTTATGGAAGCCGGGGGTATCCATAAGCACGAACTGAGTGTCTCCGTGGGGAACTATGCCGCAAATACGGTTTCTGGTGGTCTGGGGTTTATTGGAAACTATGGCCACCTTTTCCCCTACAAGAGCGTTGGTAAGGGTGGATTTTCCTACGTTGGGTCTGCCGATTATAGTTATCATTGCTGATTTTGTCATATCTTTTTCTCCTTTAATCCTCGTGCATTATTGCCTTTTCTCTGGCTCTCATCTGCGCCTTCATTTCTCCCTCGTCCACATGGTCATAGCCTAAAAGGTGGAGGGTGGAGTGAACCGCAAGGTACATTATCTCTCTCTTGAATCCGTGACCGAATTCCTTTCCCTGCTCCTCGCATTTGGGAACGGAAATCATCATATCTCCCAGTAAAATTCTGCCGCTTTCATAATCTCTCTCGCAGATTTCAGCGTCAAAATGCTCCGGTACAAGCTCGTTCTGGGGAAAGGATAGAACATCCGTCTCTCTGTCAATATCCCTAAATTCACGGTTGATTTCACGAATACCCGAATTATCGGTTAACATAACACTGATATAGCAGGGTTCTGTAACCCCCTCGGCCTTTAAGGTCATTTTTATGGCTTTTTTTACATATAAGCCTGCCTCGGGATGCTTCAGCCCCTTTTTCTCACGGCTCAGTTGTATTTTATGTCCCATTTTATCCTCTCCTGTATTTTTTGGGTGCAGGCTTCGGCGCTGCGGGAGCAGGGTGCTTTTTGTCGTAGTCATCATATGCCTCAATGATTTTCTGCACCAGACTGTGGCGCACAACATCGGAACCGGTAAGGCGGCATATGGCAATATCCTCCACTCCGTCCAGAACCTTCATTGCCACTTTCAGGCCGCTGGTTTTATCCTCCGGCAGGTCTATCTGGGTAATATCTCCCGTAATTACCACCTTTGAGCCGAAGCCCAGACGGGTAAGGAACATTTTCATCTGCTCTCTGGATGTGTTCTGCGCCTCATCCAGAATAATAAAGCTGTCGTCCAGAGTGCGGCCTCGCATATAGGCAAGGGGTGCAACCTCAATGTTTCCCCGCTCAAGATACTTCTGGTAGGTCTCAGGCCCAAGCATTTCAAAAAGTGCGTCATAAAGCGGTCTCAGGTAGGGGTCTACCTTGCTCTGCAAATCTCCCGGCAGAAAGCCCAGCCGCTCGCCTGCCTCAACGGCAGGTCTGGTGAGAATTATTCTGTTCACCTGCTCGGCTCTGAATGCCGCCACGGCCTGAGCCACCGCAAGGTAGGTTTTACCTGTACCGGCAGGGCCTATGCCCAGAGTGACGGTGTTTTTTGCTATGGCGTCGCAGTAGCTTTTCTGACCCAGAGTTTTGGGTTTAATAGGCTTTCCCTTTGCAGTAAGGCACAGTATACCCCCTGAAAGCTCGTCGATTTTATCCTCGTGGCCCTCGGACACAAGCTTCAATATATATTTGACATTCTGGCTGTCGATATTCTCCCCTTTTGCGGCAAGCCTCAGCAGTCCGCCGATGGCCTTTTCCGCAAGGCACACATTCAGCTCGTCCTCGCCCGATATATGAATCTGAGCTTCTCTGTCCTGCACCGTAACGTGCAGCTCCTCCTCTATCATTCTGAGATTTCTGTCAAAGGAGCCAAAGACGCTTATCACGTCCTCCATGCGCTCCACTTCCATAACTCTTTGTGTCATCGTATTTTACATTTATCCTTTCAGGGAACCGTGGGTACGGCAATATTTTCAAGGCACAGAGCAGTCAGCTTCAATGAGCTTGCCTCGGGGCGGGAGCTTTCCTCAAAACGGGTCTCCAGAATTTCCCCGTCCAGATCCTCCCGCAGAATTTCCAGAAGCTTTTCTTCCCCGTCTCCCTCATATACTCCTGAGCATTTTTCATAGAAAATATACTCCTCCTTAACAAGGCTGAGAGGCAGAGCAAAAAGCCCGTCTATGCCTAAGCGATATTCTTTTATAATTTTATCACACTCGTCAATATGCTTTCCACTACTAAAATATAAATTTTGCCGTTTTTTTCCGAATTTGATTGCAAATTTAACTCTTTTGCCCAAAACTTTTTCCTTAAACATGGCAGATTTCGGCGTGAGGGACTGAATACTGCGCCTTGTCTCGGCGATTACCTGCCCTTTTGAGCACACTGCCCGTGGGGGATTCGGCAGACTTTCCATTGTTCCTCGCACCAGAAGCTCCCCCTGCTCCACTGCATCGCCCACATTTTTCATGCTTTGGCCGTTTAAAATCTGCATTGATTTTATTATGCCCTCACGACTTGCAACAAGATCCGTAAGCTTGTTTTCCTCATAGATTTCTTCCTCCTTTTTGCTCACATTTACCATAACTCTGGCCTCAGAGCCGCTTATATTGACCCCCAGCCATGAGATTTCGGGCATTTGGGCCAGAACGGTGCAGCGGAGCATATCGGAAGAAATGTTATGTCTTAATGCCCCCTCGTACAGCCCGGCGGAGCTGAGAGCATTTAAAAGACGGGCCTGAGAAATTTCCCCGTCAGAAACGATTTTTATGCGCCAGACAAAAAACGACGAAAAAAATAAAAGCAGCAGCATTACAAAGCAGGCACTGAGCAGCACCCATCTTCTTTTAAGCCGCTCTCTCAGCATTCTGCCACCTTTCAGGGAGAGAACTTCAAACTCCGCTCCGCTTTTTCGGCATATTTCTCCGAAAAGGGTCAGTTCATCCTCTCTAAGGCTCAAAACCACCTGACAGGCGTTTTTGAACCGCCCCTGCCGTATTATTATGCCCTCATTGACGCAGGAATTTATAACTCCCTCGGGGCAGGAGGATGTGAGCAAAACCTGCGCTCTGCCTTTCAAGCTGTCACTTACTGCCATTTTCCCCTCCCAGCTCCACGCTCTGTATTCTGCCCTTAATAAGGATCTGCCGCTGTGTCATAGCCTCCACCTGTAAGCCCTGACCCCACAGGCACACGCTCCCCTCGCTTCCCGATATGACTATCCGCTCGCTGCCAAGCTCGGTTATGCCTCTGTGATTTTCCATTAAAAGGGAATTCCCCGTTATACTCAGCACCGTGCTGAACGCTCCGTCAGAGAGCGGGGAAATGAGTTCGGTTTTAAATCTGTGCTTTTTCAAAGTCCTCAACTCCTGTCCGTATAAATCTATGTGCAGGCTCATAATTTGAGTACAAGGGGTGATACGAATTGAAGAAAAAGCTTTCGGTCTTTGCGGCTCTCTGCGCACTATTTGTACTTTTAACTGCATCTCAGGAGGCGGTTAACTGCTGCAAAAGCTCTCTGACGCTGTGCATTAACCTGATTATTCCTTCATTATTTCCGTTTTTTGTGCTGTCGGGGCTGCTGATAAATTCAGGCTTTCCTGAAATCATGGGCGGCTTCTTCGGCAAAAGCGCAGAAAGGCTTTTCAAGGTCTCCGGCGCAGGCTTTTCCGCTTTTTTCATCGGTATCTGCGGGGGCTGGGGGAAGGGGAAATCAGGGGACAGTGTTTCAGTTTTGCAAGATGAAAAAGTTTTAGAGATCTGTTGCATAACGATGTGAATATAGTTAATACTACTGAACTTTAAAAAAAAAAAAGTTTGGGTGCCTGGGTGGCTGAGTTGTTAAGCGTCTGCCTTCAGCTCAGGTCATGATCCCAGGGTCCTGGGATCGAGTCCCACATTGGGCTCCCTGCTCGGCGGGAAGCCTGCTTCTCCCTCTCCCACTCCCACTGTGTGTGTTCCCTCTCTCGCTGTCTCTCTCTGTCAAATAAATAAATACAATCTTTAAAAAAATAAAAATAAAAAAAATAAAATAAAAAATATTAAACTGTTATATCACCATAACACAAAATTCATCTGATTTATGGCTTTTTCCAATATCTTATCTGAAACTCAGGGAGTTAGATTTGCCTCACAATTAAAAGATGTTTAGATTTTAGAAAGGTAATGTGATAAATATATAGTGGCTTTTTATTTTTTTGTTGTTTTTTTATTGAGGTATGACACACAATTTTACCTTAGTTTCAGTTGCACAACCTAGTGATTCAACAACTCTATACGTTATACTATGCTCACCACGAGTGTAGCTACCGTCTGTCATACAATGCTTTTACAATATTATTGTCTACATTCACTGTCCTGTACTTTTCATCCCTATGACTTATTCATTCCATAACTGGAAGCCTGTGTCTCCCCCTCCCTTTCACACATTTTGCCCAATCTGCCACTCCCTCCCCTCTGGCAACCATCAGTTTGTTCTCTGTATTTTGTTCTCTGATTCTGCTTTTGCATTTATTCATTATTTTATATTCCACTTATGAGTGGAATCACATGATATTTGTCTTTCTCATCCTGACTTATTTCACTTAGTGTAATACCTTCTAGGTCCATCCATGTTTTTGTAAATGGCAAATCTCATCCTTTTTCATGGCTAATATTCCAGAAGTTTATCAGTTTTATTAGTATCTTATTTCTGTCAATTTTTGTTTCATAG
>JARHZW010000071.1 GCA_029264685.1 Candidatus Limivicinus sp. | reverse complement strand
CCAGAAGACAGATGACTGTCTCCGGCTTCGACGGCGTTGAGAAACACGTTAAGCCCGAAAGAAGCCTGACTGAGGTTCAGAAGAAAAACTCCGGCCGTAACAGCTACGGTCGTATAACCGTCCGTCATCAGGGCGGCGGTAACCGCCAGAAGTATCGTATAATCGACTTCAAGCGCAACAAGATGGATATGAGCGCAAAGGTCCTCCGTCTGGAGTACGACCCCAACCGCAGCGCATTCATCGCTCTCTGCGAGTATGAAGACGGCGAGCGCCGCTACATTCTCGCTCCTGTCGGCCTGAAAGCCGGAGACAGCGTTATCTCCTCCGCTTCCGCTGACATCAAGCCCGGCAATGCTCTGCCTCTGGCAAACATTCCTGTCGGTACTTTCATCCACAACATCGAGCTTTACCCCGGCAAGGGCGCACAGCTTGTCCGCTCCGCCGGTGTTGAGGCACAGCTGATGGCTAAAGAGAACGGCATGGCCACCCTGAGACTTCCTTCCGGCGAGTTCCGCAAGGTCAGACTTGAGTGCTTTGCAACCATCGGTCAGGTAGGCAACATCGACCACGCCAACATCCACATCGGTAAGGCCGGTCGTAAACGCCACATGGGCGTTCGTCCCACTGTCCGTGGTTCCGTCATGAACCCCAATGACCACCCCCACGGTGGTGGTGAGGGTAAGAGCCCTGTCGGTATGCCCGGCCCTGTTACTCCCTGGGGTAAACCTGCTCTCGGTTATAAGACCCGCAAGACTAAGAACCGCAGCGATAAGTTCATAGTCAAGCGCCGCAACGAAAAGTAAGGAGGGAAAAGTTAATGAGCAGAAGTGTTAAAAAAGGTCCCTTCGCCGCTCCCGAGCTTCTTAAGAGAGTTGACGAGATGAACCAGAACGGCAAAAAGCAGGTTGTTAAGACCTGGTCCCGTTCCTCTACTATTTTCCCGTCCTTTGTAGGACACACCATCGCTGTCCATGACGGTCGCCGTCACGTTCCCGTGTATGTCACTGAGGATATGGTCGGACACAAGCTGGGCGAGTTTGCCCCCACCCGTACCTTCCGCGGACATGCCGGCAGCAAGACCGGTAAGTAAGGAGGAGAGAAAATGGACGAAAAGAAAATAGCCCGTGCGGAGCACAGATACGCCCGTATTTCTCCCCGCAAGGCTGAACTTATCTGCAAGATGATCCGTGGCCAGAAGGCCGATTACGCAATGGCTCTTCTTGAGCACACCCCCAAAATGGGCTGCGAACTGGTCATCAAGGTGCTCAAGAGCGCCATGGCTAACGCCGAAAACAACTTTGAAATGGATCCTGAGAAGCTGTATGTAAGCAAGTCTTACTGCACCGGCGGCCCCATCCTCAAAAGAGGTATGCCCAGAGCTCAGGGCCGTATGTACCGTATAAACAAGCGTACCAGCCACATCATTGTTGAAGTGGCTGAGAAAGAGTAAGGGAAGGAGGCAGAATTATGGGACAGAAAGTTAATCCTCACGGTTTGCGTGTAGGCGTCATCAAGGACTGGGAGTCCAGATGGTACGCCAGAGAAGATAAGGTCGGTGATCTGATAGTCGAGGACTACAAGATCCGCCAGTACCTCAAAAAGACCCTCTATTCCGCCGGTGTTCCCACCATTGAGATAGAGCGTGATTCCGCCAAGGTTCGCATCTATATCCACTGCTCCAGACCCGGTGTTGTCATCGGCAAGGGCGGCGCTGAGATAGAGCGTATCCGCAAGGAAGTGGAGAAAATGCTGGGCAAGCCCGTTGCAATCTCCATCGTTGAAGTTCGTACCCCCGACACCAACGCTCAGCTGGTTGCAGAGAACATTGCTCAGCAGCTGGAGAAGCGTATCGGCTTCCGCCGTGCAATGAAGAATGCCATGGGTCGTGCCATGAGAATGGGCGCCAGAGGCATCAAGGTCATGTGCAGCGGTCGTCTGGGCGGCGCTGAAATCGCTCGTTCCGAGTGCTTCCACGAGGGTACAATTCCCCTTCAGACCATTCGTGCCGACATCGACTACGGCTTTGCCGAGGCCGATACCACTTACGGTCGTATAGGCGTTAAGGTTTGGATATACAAAGGCGAAGTCCTTTCCCAGACCCTGAGAACCACTCCCCGCACCATGGATCTCTCCAAGCCCAACGACAGACGTCGTGACCGCAGAAGAGACGACCGCAGAGGCGGCTTCAACCGTGACCACCGCAGCAACAACGGTGAGCGCAGAGATGACCGCAGACAGGGTGGTTTCAACAACCGCAGCAACAACGGCGGCTATGGCCAGAGACCTCAGAATCAGGGCTCTCGCAGCGCCCGCCCCGCAGCTCCCGCTAAGGAAGGAGGCAACAACTAATGTTAATGCCTAAAAGAGTTAAATACCGCAGAGTTCAGCGCGGCCGTATGAAGGGTAAAGCTACCCGCGGCAACACTATCTCTTACGGTGAGTTCGGCCTTCAGGCTACCGAGCCCGGCTGGATTACCTCCAACCAGATAGAGGCTGCCCGTATCGCCATGACCCGCTACACCAAGCGTGGCGGCCAGGTATGGATAAAGATTTTCCCCGACAAGCCCGTTACCGCAAAGCCTGCTGAAACCCGTATGGGTTCCGGTAAAGGTTCTCCCGAGTACTGGGTTGCTGTCGTTAAGCCCGGCAGAGTGATGTTTGAGATCGCAGGCGTTTCCGAAGAGGTTGCCCGTGAAGCTCTCCGCCTTGCCAGCCACAAACTGCCCATCAAGACCAAGATCGTCATGAAGGGCTCCGAGTCTGAGAACGGTGGTGAATAAGATGAAGGCAAACGAAATACGCAACATGTCCGTCTCCGAGCTGGAGACCAAGCTGGTTGAGATGAAAAAGGATCTCTTCATGCTCCGTATGCAGCATGCCACCAATCATCTTGACAACCCCACCAAGATCTCTGCCATGCGCCGTGATATCGCTCGCGTCAAGACCGTACTGCGCGAGAAGCAGAATTGAGGAGGTAAGGAATAATGGTTGAAGAAAGAACTACTTCCCGTAAGACCCGCGTTGGTAAGGTCGTTTCCAACAAAATGGATAAGACCGTGGTCGTCATTGTTGAGGACCGTGTAGCGCACAAAAAGTATAAGAAGATCATAGGCCGGACCTACCGTCTGAAGGCACACGATGAACTCAACGAGTGCCGTGAGGGTGATATTGTCCGTGTGATGGAGACCCGCCCCCTGTCCAAGGACAAGAGATGGCGTGTGGTCGAAATCGTAGAGAAGGCTAAGTAAGGAGGCACCTAAATGATACAGCAGGAATCTTATCTGAAGGTCGCCGACAACACCGGCGCCAAAGAACTCAAGTGCATTCGCGTTCTGGGCGGTTCCAAGCGCAAATATGCAAGCATTGGTGACGTTATAGTTTGTTCCGTTCGCAAGGCTGCTCCCGGCGGTTCTGTTAAGAAGGGCGAGGTCGTTAAGGCCGTTATTGTCCGTACCGTCAAGCCCGTCCGCCGTGCAGACGGCACTTACGTCCGTTTCGACGAGAACGCTGCCGTTCTTATCAACTCCGGTGATAAGAACCCCCGCGGAACTCGTATCTTTGGACCCGTCGCCCGTGAGCTCCGTGACAAGGAATACATGAAGATCCTGTCCCTTGCTCCCGAAGTGATTTAATGGAGGGCAAAGAGAATGAACATTAGAAAAGACGATAAAGTTTTGGTCCTTTCCGGCAAGGATAAGGGCAAAGAGGGCAAGGTTCTCGTTGCCGACCCCAAGAACCACAAGGTTATTGTTGAGGGCGTTAACGTCGCTACCAAGCACCAGAAGCCTATGGGCCAGGGCAAAGAGGGCGGCATCATCAAAATTGAGACCCCCATCTACGCATCCAAGGTTCAGCTTGTATGCCCCAAGTGCGGCAAGGCTACCCGTGTAGCTCACAAGCTGGTTGACGGCAAGAACACCCGCGTTTGCAAGAAGTGCGGCGCAGAGATTGTCGATAAGAAATAAGAGAAAGGAGATAACTTACTATGACCAGAATGAAAGAAAAGTACGTTAAGGAAGTTGCTCCTGCTCTTATGGAGAAATTCCAGTACAAGTCCACCATGCAGATCCCCAGAATCGACAAGATCGTTGTATCTGTCGGCTGCGGCGATTGCAAGGACAACGCAAAGGCTCTCGACTCTGTTATTAAGGAAATTTCCGCTATAACCGGTCAGCACGCCGTTGCTACTGCAGCTAAAAAGTCCGTCGCTAACTTCAAGCTCCGTGAGGGCATGAAGGTCGGCGTTAAGGTCACTCTTCGTCAGGACAAGATGTGGGAGTTCCTGGATAGACTGTTCAACGTGGCTCTGCCCCGTGTTCGTGACTTCCGTGGTATCTCTCCCGATGCTTTCGACGGCCGCGGCAACTACAGCCTTGGTCTGAAAGAGCAGATCATCTTCCCCGAAATCGAGTACGATAAGATCGAGAAGCTCCGTGGTATGAACATCGCAATCACCACCACCGCTAAGACCGACGAAGAGGCAAGAGAGCTGCTCAGACTTATGGGCGCTCCCTTCTACAACTAAGGAGGAGTACAAATGGCAAAGAAATCAATGATTTTAAAGCAGCAGGCTCCTGCCAAGTTCTCTACTCGTCAGTACAACCGCTGCAAAATATGCGGCCGTCCCCACGCTTACCTTCGTAACTACGGCATCTGCCGTATCTGCTTCAGAGAGCTGGCCTACAAGGGTCAGATCCCCGGAGTTCGCAAGGCCAGCTTCTAAGACAGCCAAAACCTTCCCTGCTGTTTTTTAACAGCGGGGAAAGGCTATCTATAAAGGTACATGAATCTATCAAAATTTTATAAGATTTTGGTAGAAATGACCAACGAAAAATCCTTGATAAATCAAGGATTTTATGTTATTCTGATTTGTGGTGCGGCCGATCCCCGCACTTACAAATATAGGCTCATAAGAGCCGATAAAAGGATGGCGAAAGGCCATGGCCAATCAGGTATTGGCATGGAACCTCGCCGCCTGAACCGCATTGCGGTAACTCTATATACAGGAGGATAAATCCATGCAGATCACAGACCCCATCGCAGATATGCTTACCCGCATCCGCAACGCCGGCTGCGCAAAGCATGAGACCGTCGATGTGCCCGCTTCCAAGATGAAGAAGGCTATTGCCGAAATTCTTCTCAACGAAGGCTACATCAAGAACTACCAGGTCATCGACGACGGTACCCAGGGTATTATCCGTGTAACTCTGAAGTACCTTCCCGGCAAAGAAAAGGCTATTTCCGGTCTTCGCCGTGTGTCCAAGCCCGGCCTGCGTGTTTACGCCGGTGCCGACGAGCTGCCCCGTGTCCTTAAGGGCCTCGGTATAGCTATCATTTCCACTTCCAAGGGCGTTATGACCGACAGACAGGCTCGCAAAGAGCACGTCGGCGGCGAAGTCCTTGCGTTTGTATGGTAAGGAGGCGGCAGAATGTCTAGAATAGGAAGAGCACCCATTACTATCCCCGCAGGCGTTGAAGTCACCGTCAGCGGAAAGAACCACGTCACCGTTAAGGGACCCAAGGGCACCCTGGAGCGTGACATGGTACCTCAGCTCGGCATTAACATTGAGGAAAACATCATTCACGTCACCCGTCCCAACGATACCAAGGAGAACCGCTCTCTCCACGGTCTCACCAGAACTCTGATCCACAACATGATCGTCGGTGTTACCGAAGGCTTCGAGAAGAAGCTGGAGATAAACGGTGTTGGTTACCGTGCATCCAAGGAAGGCAAGAACCTGGTTCTGAACGTTGCTTTCTCTCACCCCATCATCATGAGTGAGAACGACGACATCCAGATCGATGTTCCCGATGCAAACCACATCACCATTAAGGGTATCGACAAGCAGAAGGTCGGCCAGTTTGCAGCTGAAGTTCGTAGCAAGAGACCTCCCGAGCCTTACAAGGGCAAGGGTATCAAGTATGATTACGAAGTTATCCGCCGCAAAGAAGGCAAGACCGGTGCTAAGTAAAGAGAGGTGTGCCTGAATGATTAAAAGACCTGATACCAGAAGTCAGCGCATTAAGCGCCATAAGAGAGTACGCAGCAAGATCTCCGGCACTGCTCAGAGACCTCGTCTCAGCGTATTCCGCAGTGAAAACAACATTTATGCCCAGATCATCGACGACGTTGCAGGAAACACTCTTGTTTCCGCTTCCAGCGTTGAGAAGGGCTTTGAAGGAAACGGCGGCAATGTAGAGGCCGCAAAGAAGATCGGTGCAACCATCGCAGAGCGTGCTCTGCAGAAGGGCATCGAGGAAGTCGTGTTTGACCGTGGCGGTTACATTTACCACGGCCGTGTCATGGCACTGGCAGAAGGCGCCCGTGAGGGCGGCCTGAAGTTCTAAGAGAGGGGGAAACGAAATAATGGCATACAATAATGACAGAAACGACAGAAGAGAGCGCCGCAACAGAGAAGAAGCTCCTTCCGAATTCGTTGAAAAGGTAGTTTCCCTGAACCGTGTCAGCAAGACCGTCAAGGGCGGCCGTGTTGCTAAGTTCTCCGCTCTCTGCGTAGTCGGCGACGGCAAAGGCCGTGTAGGCTACGGCATGGGCAAGGCAAGCGAAGTATCCGAAGCTATCCGCAAGGGTCTTGAGGATGCAAAGAAGAACATCTGCACCATCACTCTTACCGGAACCACCATTCCTCATGAGGTTGTCGGTGAGTTCGGCGCAGGCCGTGTTCTGCTCAAGCCCGCCCCCGAAGGTACCGGTGTTATCGCCGGCGGCGCAGTCCGTGCCGTTGTCGAGGCAGCAGGTATCAAAGACATTCGTACCAAGTGCATGCGCACCAACAACCCTGCAAACGTTGTTGCTGCTACCATGGAAGGCCTGAAGTCTCTGCGTGACGCAGCTCAGATCGCTGCCGTCAGAGGCAAGACTCCTGAAGAAATTCAGGGTTAAGGAGGGCGAAAAATGGCAAATCTTAGAATTGAGCTCAAAAAGAGCCTTAACGGCAGAAACGATAAGCACATCGCTACTGCCAACTCTCTCGGCCTGCACAAGATCGGCAACGTGACCGTACAGCCCGACAATCCCCAGACCCGTGGCAAGATAGCCCAGATCGGCTACCTGCTCAAGGTCACCGAAGAATAAGGAGGGCAAGAGAATGTATATTCACGAACTTTCTCCCGTAGCCGGCTCCACCCATGTTGACAAGCGCAAGGGCAGAGGCCACGCAACCGGCAACGGTAAGACCGCAGGTCGCGGCCACAAGGGTCAGAAGGCCCGTTCCGGCGGCGGCGTCCGTATCGGTTTTGAAGGCGGCCAGATGCCTCTGGCTCGTCGTATCCCTAAGAGAGGCTTCAACAACATTTTTGCAAAGCCTCTGGAGAGCCTTAATGTTGCAGTTCTCGACAAGTTTGAGGACGGCGCTGTTATCGATGCTCAGGCTCTGCTTGACGCAGGTCTGCTCTCCAAGTGCAGATATGGCGTGAAGTTCCTCGGTACCGGCGAGGTCACCAAGAAATTCACCGTGAAGGCTGCTGCTTTCTCCGCAACCGCGAAAGAGAAGATCGAAGCGGCAGGCGGAAAGGCAGAGGTGGTCTAAGTGCTCGAAACTTTACGGAACGCATGGAAAATTGAAGAGATCCGCAGAAAGCTCCTCTTTACTTTACTCATAGTCCTGCTTTACCGTGTCGGCAATGCCATCCCTGTACCTTATATAAATGTTGCAGCTCTTCAGAGCTATTTCCAGCAGCTGCAGAACACTGTTCTCGGCCTTTACAACGTAATGTCCGGCGGTGCTTTCTCAACTGCAACAATCTTTGCCCTGTCCATCCAGCCTTACATTAACGCATCCATTATCATTCAGCTTCTGTGCATTGCTATCCCTGCTCTGGAGCGTATGAGCAAGGATGAAGGCGAGGAAGGCAAGAAAAAGATTGCTTCCATCACCCGTTACACCACCGTAGGTATTGGCCTTCTCATGGGCTTTGCCTACTATATGCTTATGAAGAACAACGGTCTTCTTGACCCCGAAGCTCAGGGCTCCGTCTGGGCGGCAATCGTCATTATCCTGACCTTTACCTCCGGCTCCGCTCTTATCATGTGGCTGGGTGAGCAGATCACCGAGTTCGGTATCGGAAACGGTATCTCCATCATCCTCTTCGCAAGCATTGTTTCCAGACTTCCCGTAAGTCTTATGACAAGCATCCGCAACATCATGGCAGGCCAGCTTCAGTGGTGGGTACTCCTGCTTATGATTCTGGGAGCTCTTGCAATAATCGTTCTCATCGTATTTGTGAACGACGCCGAGCGCAGAATTCCTGTCCAGTACGCAAAGCGTGTTGTGGGCAGAAAGATGTACGGCGGCCAGAGCACTCATCTGCCTATGAAGGTAAATATGTCCGGTGTTATGCCCATAATCTTTGCTCAGTCTATCGCTTCTCTGCCTGCAACCATCGCAGCCTTTACCGGAGCAAGCCACGACAACTGGTTTATGAGAGCATTTGACACCACATCCATTACCTATGCAATAATTTACTTCCTGCTGATAGTCTTCTTCGCTTACTTCTATTCCACCATTCAGTTCAACCCTGTGGAAATTGCAAATAATCTGAAGAAGAACGGCGGCTACATTCCGGGCTTCCGTCCCGGTAAGCCCACCAGCGAGTTTATAAAGAAGGTTCTGAACAAGATCACTCTCTTCGGAGCACTTTATCTCTCCATCATCGCTGTTGTGCCTATCCTTGTGGCCCACTTCAGCAAGGCATCCGCTCTCACAGGTATCTCCTTGGGTGGTACCTCCATCATAATCGTTGTTGGTGTTGCGCTTGAGACAGTCAGAGCTCTCGAGGCCCAGATGCTCATGCGTAACTATAAGGGTTTTCTTGACTGATTAAAGGAGTTTCAAATGAGGCTAATACTTTTAGGCGCCCCCGGCGCAGGTAAAGGTACTCAGGCAGAAATACTGAGCAAACTGCTCGAAATACCAACAATTTCCACAGGCAATATCCTGCGGGCTGCCGTTAAAGCCGGCACGCCCGTAGGCCTTGAGGCCAAAAGCTTCATGGATGCCGGAAAGCTCGTTCCCGACTCTGTAATAATAGAGATTTTAAAGGAAAGACTTTCTCAGCCCGATTGCGAAAACGGATACATCCTTGACGGTGTACCCAGAACCATCCCTCAGGCCAAGGCTATGGAGGATATGGGCATCGAAATTGACTGCGCTCTTTCAATTGATATTGAAGACGACACAATTATTAAGAGAATGTCCGGCAGAAGAACCTGCCATGACTGCGGCGCAAGCTTCCACATTGTTTCCAATCCCCCCAAAGAAGAGGGAATTTGCGATTTTTGCGGTTCTAAGCTTGAAATCCGTAAGGATGACGCCCCTGAAACGGTTATGGCAAGACTTAAAACTTACCACGAGGAGACCGAGCCTCTGCTCCACTTCTATGGTGAGCGCAATAAGCTGATGACTGTGGAAAATCAGTCAAGTATTGAAAAAACAACCGACGTAATCAGGAAAGCTCTGGGTATATAATATGTCTGATAGAATTTATATTAAATCCACAAGAGAAATTGAACTGATGCGTAAGGCCGGAAAGCTTACCGCTCAGGCCCGCAGCATTGCGAGACAGGCAGTAAGTGCCGGTGTGACCACCAAGCAGATAGACAGACATGTGCATGATTTCATTGTTAAGTCCGGCGCATATCCTACATTTTTAAACTATGGCGGATTTCCCGGCAGTGCATGTATATCAGTAAACGATGAAATAATCCACGGAATTCCCGGTAAACGTGTAGTGCATGACGGCGATATAGTCTCCGTTGACGTTGGAGCAACGCTCCGAGGCTTTGTCGGCGACTGCGCTATGACAGTTCCCTGCGGAGAAATCAGCGAGGAAGCAAAAAAGCTTATCGAGGTTACGAGACAAAGCTTTTTTGAGGGTCTCAAGTTCGCAAAGGTAGGTTACCGTATCTCAGATATAGGAGCCGCCATTCAGGACTATGTTGAGAGCCACGGATATTCCGTAGTGCGTGAGTATGTAGGCCACGGCGTGGGGCATGAGCTCCACGAAGCCCCCGAAGTTCCTAACTACCGGGCCGGCATGAGACCGGATCCCAGACTTGTTAAGGGAATGACCATTGCAATAGAGCCTATGGTCAATGCAGGCGGGCCTCAGGTGAAACAGCTCAGTAACGGCTGGACTGTCGTAACAGCGGACGGGTCACTTTCCGCCCACTATGAAAACAGCATTCTAATCACCGACGGCGAGGCTGAAATCCTCACAATGGCAGAGGATATTTAAATCAGTACACCGACTTTGGAGGAAATTTACATTGGCAAAAGACGACGTAATCGAACTCGAGGGCACGGTAGTTGAATCCCTGCCCAACACCATGTTCCAGGTAGATATCGGCAACGGCCACATCATTCTGGCACATATTTCCGGCAAGCTCCGGATGAACTTTATCAGGATACTTCCCGGCGACAAGGTCACGGTCCAGATGTCTCCCTATGACGTCACCCGTGGCAGAATAACCTGGAGAAGCAAGTAGGAGGTATATGAAATGAAAGTAAGACCTTCCGTGAAGCCCATGTGCGAAAAGTGCAAAGTCATTAAGCGCAAAGGCAAAGTCATGGTAATCTGCGAGAACCCCAAGCACAAGCAGCGCCAGGGTTAATCTCGTATTATAATTATTTTGCAGACAAGGTTTTTTAAAGCCTGTCCTTATAAAACTCCCGCATGGAACAGGGACTCCCTCCGGCGGGATCAAGCCCCTGCCCCGCATTATGCGGAAATACTACCGAAAGGAAGAATGTGTATATGGCACGTATAGCCGGCGTTGACCTGCCCAAGGACAAGAGAGTCGAAATCGGACTCACCTATGTCTACGGTATCGGCAGAACCAGCGCAAAGAAAATTCTCGAAATGACCGGTATCAACCCTGATATCAGAGTAAAAGACCTCACCGATGAGGATGAGGCAAAACTGCGTGAGTGCATCGACAAAAACTTCATCGTTGAAGGTGACCTCCGCCGTCAGACAGCTCTTGACGTTAAGCGCCTCACTGAGATCGGCTGCTACCGTGGCCTTCGCCACCGTCGCGGTCTGCCCGTAAGAGGCCAGAGAAGCAAGACCAACGCTCGTACCCGCAAGGGCCCCAAGCGCACCATCGCAAATAAGAAAAAGTAAGGGAGGGATATGAATAATGGCAAATGTTAAGAAAAAAGTAAGAACTCGCAGAAGAGAGCGCAAAAACATTGAAAAGGGCCAGGTTCATATCAGCTCTTCCTTCAATAACACCATGGTAACCATCACCGACACTCAGGGCAACGCAATTTCCTGGGCTTCCGCCGGTGGCCTTGGCTTCCGTGGAAGCAAGAAGTCTACCCCCTTCGCAGCACAGACCGCAGCCGAGACTGCCGCTAAGGCAGCCATGGAGCATGGTCTCAAGACTGTTGAAGTATTCGTAAAGGGACCCGGCTCCGGCCGTGAAGCAGCAATCCGTGCTCTTCAGACCGCAGGTCTCGAAGTAACGATGATCAAGGACGTTACCCCCATTCCTCACAATGGCTGCCGTCCTCCGAAACGTCGTCGTGTTTAATTGAAGGAGGTAAACTAATATGGCAAGATATACTGAAGCAGTTTGCCGTCAGTGCCGCAGAGAAGGCCAGAAGCTTTTCCTGAAGGGCGACCGCTGCTATACCGACAAATGCGCCATGAACAGCAGAGCATACGCTCCCGGCCAGCATGGTCAGGGTCGTACCAAGAACTCCGAGTACAGCCAGCAGCTCCGTGAGAAGCAGAAGGCCAAGAGATTCTACGGTGTTCTTGAGAGCCAGTTCCGTGGCTACTATGAGATTGCAGAGCGTCGTGCCGGTCTGACCGGTGAAAACCTGCTGTCCATTCTTGAATGCCGTCTGGATAATGTTGTGTACCGTCTTGGTTTCGCCATGAGCCGTGCTGAGGCACGTCAGATGGTTTCCCACGGTCACATCACCGTTAACGGCCGCAAGGTCAACATCCCCAGCTTCCAGGTGAAGCCCGGTATGGTTGTTACTCTTAAAGAGAGCAGCCGCGGTATTGAAAAGATCAAGGCTAATATTGAGGCGAACGCATTCCGTCCCGCACCCAAGTGGCTTGAGTATGACGCAAACAACATGGTTGGCAAAGTCGTTGCTATGCCCGCAAGAGATGACATCGACCTGCCCATCGAAGAGCACCTCATCGTCGAGTTGTACTCCAAGTAATAAAGACACCCTCAAATTGGTAAGCTGAATCACCGCATTAGCGCTATTTAAGCGCATCACTTAAAAGGAGGGTTATATAACTATATGATCGAAATAAAAAAGCCGCGCATCGAGTGCATTGAGACACCCCAGGATACCTCATATGGCAAGTACATCATTGAGCCTCTGGAACGCGGCTATGGCACAACACTTGGTAACTCTCTTCGCAGGGTACTCCTTTCCTCTCTGCCCGGATATGCCTGCACCAGCATTAAGATTGCAGGCGTCCAGCATGAGTTTTCCACCATTCCCGGTGTAAAAGAGGATGTGACCGAGATTGTCCTTAATGTTAAGGGCATTCTTGCAAAGCTTCACTCCGCAGGTCCCAAGACCGTTTACATCGAGGCATCCGGCGAGGGCTTGGTAACCGCCGGCAGCATCAAGACCGATGCTGAGGTTGAAATTCTCAACCCCGATCACCTTATTGCCACCTTAGGTCCCGAAGGCGCTCTCAACATGGAGCTTGTCTTTGACCACGGCAGAGGTTATGTATCTGCAGAGAAGAATAAAGACCCCCAGATGGCCATAGGCACCATTCCTGTGGACTCCATTTACACCCCGGTTTTGAAAGTCAATTATACGGTTGAAAATACCCGTGTTGGTAACCAGACCGACTTTGACAAGCTCACCATCGAGGTTTGGACGGATAACACCATGTCTGCCCGTGATGCTCTCTCTCTGGGCGCAAAGATACTCTGCGACCACTTCACGCTCTTTACAGACCTTTCCGACTCTATCTCCAGCAACTCCACTGTTGTTGAGAAGGAAGAGGAAGAGCCTGATACCATGCTCAAGATGACAATCGAAGAACTGGATCTGAGCGTGAGAAGCTTCAACTGCCTCAAACGCGCCAATATAAATACTGTGGAGGATCTTGTAAATAAGACTCAGGATGAGATGATCAAGGTCCGTAACCTCGGCCGTAAGTCCCTTGAAGAGGTTGAGCATAAGCTCGCCATGATGGGCCTTTCTCTGGCAGACGAGGATAACCAGTAAGCTCTCAAGAAGGAGGAAACGCAATTATGCCCGGAACAAGAAAACTCGGTAAAGCTACCGCTCCCCGTATGGCAATGCTCCGCCAGCAGGTCACAGATTTTCTGGACAATGGCCGCATGGAGACCACCATCAGCCGTGCAAAGGAGATAGCTCCTCTGGCCGAGAAAATGATTACCCTTGGCAAAGCTAAAGATCTGAACGCATATCGTCAGGCTCTCAGCTTCATCACCCGTGAGGATGTTGCCAAGAAGGTATTTGACGAAATCGCTCCCAAGTACGCTGAGCGTAACGGTGGTTACACCCGTATCACTCGCCTTGGCGCCCGTCGTGGCGACGCAGCTGAAATGGCTGTTATCGAGCTGATCTAATCAGATATAATATAAATTATAACCCCGCTTCACTTTGTGTGAGGCGGGGTTTTGTTATATCGGAATTTTAGCAGCCGGTTAATGTTATTTCAGGAGCGGAAACATAAAACCATGGTTGTAAATGCTTTATTTATTATATTAGAAGCAAAAAGTCAAATGTCGTCAATATCAAAAAAGGCTCTAATAAGCAGAATATTGAGGAAAAAGGGCTATTGCCTGTTCATAATAACTTTTCAGCGTAGATTTTAGGGAAGCGATTTATTTTTACACCCAATTCATTTTTTTACTGAATTTACAATGATACATATAATGAGTGTAAATTCAAAAATAATATTTTTTTAACAATTATATCAAATAATGTGGAAAACTCAGGGCACTTTTTCATGTATTAAACGAAGATAATTAAGTCTCCAAATAAAAATCACTATATGTATTGGAAGTTTTGGCGTAACTGTGTATAATGAATACATCAATTTTATGGGCGGTGCGACATGGGCAGATTTTCAGATATACTGATGACTTCTGATTTTGACAGAACACTGACAGATTATGACAGCAATATTCCGCAAAAAAATATTGAGGCAATACTGGAATTTGAGGCCGAGGGCGGTCTGTTTACTATGGCAACCGGCAGAAGCGTGCCAATGTTCAGAAAATATATGCCTCTCGTTCCAACAAATGCTCCGCTGATTTTATATAACGGTGCAGCATTATATGATACTGACAGTGAAAAACTGCTTTGGGCGGAGGAAATTCCGGGAGGCGTGGAGCTTGTGAGGACTCTTCATGATCGCTATCCAAAGCTTTTTCTTGAGGTTCAGGGTGTGGAGCATCACTATCTGTTTGATGAAAACCCTATGCGTGAGAAATTTTTGGATTTTTTCGGGGCATCTCATAAGAATATCGTTATAGAGCAGCTGCCGTTGCCTTTGATAAAGCCTTCTTTTTCAGGTACATTTTACGACCATACTGCGGCTCAGTTTTACACCGGTACAGCGGAGGAGCTGGAGTATATAAGACAGGTGGCAGAGGAGCTTCGCCTTGATTTCGGGGATGTTATGGAGGTTGACATTGCCATGCCCAGAATTATAGATATGCAGGCGAAAAATGTCAGCAAGGGGAGAACCGCACGGAAGCTTGCGGATGCATTGGACAGAAAAATTCTTGTCTGCTGCGGAGACGGTCTCAACGATGTGAGTATGCTGAGAGAGGCCGACTTCCCGTTTGTGCCCTGTGATTGTTCCCCTGAACTGTTAAACATGGGCTTTAATGTTACAGTTTCCTGCAATAACGGTACTATTTACGGAGTACTTGAGGAACTGAAAAAAATATTATGAAGAGTAATTTATCATATTAGCGTAAAAAAATCTTGACTGGAAAAAACTCTTTTTGTATAATTATGTCAATTAAATCATAAAATTTTTACCGTAAAAAGGAGAAAAGGCCTATATGAAAAAAGGACTTAAAATTACACTGATTGTTTTGATTAGTATCATTGCAGTGCTTGCAGTGGCAATGATCGTAGCAAACATTGCAGTTGGCAAAGCTGCAGATGCCACGGAATACAAGCTTGGAAACGATGTTGTCAGCTCTGTGACTGCAATAGTGGGTGAGAGAAAAGCCAACAGTGTGGGTAAATCCATTGAAAACGGAGTTTCAACTCATACAGTGACCTACATTTCCGACACAGTGCAGGAGGATATGATAGCCTACACTCAGTACCTTAGAAATGAGGGTGGCTTTACTTTGACTGAGGATATGGATCTTACCAAGGCTCCCGGCAGAGTTCAGATGGCAAAACAGTCAGTGGACGAGGGAGAAATCCTGATCATCACAATTGACTATACTGCGAAAGATTACACTGTAACCCTGCAAAAAGGTGTAGGTACACTCACCGCAAAATAAAACCGAGAAAAACAAAAAGGACGTCAGAGGACGTCCTTTTTTAGTTGAACGGGTACCGTGCATTTATGTCGAATATACATTTTTGTGATAGAATTTCCCCTTGAAAACAGAAAAATATTATTAAAAATTTGTCAATATATAAAGTAAAGAGCATAAATATACAAAAAAACACTTTCTTACAAATAAATATATGTACTTATTGACAAAACCACAAAAAGATTTATAATTAAATCATCAGTTCCGGAATGTAATTCTTCTCCCGTTTCGGAAACAACGAAAATCTGTTATGGAGGTAAAAAATGAAAAAAGTTTTAGCTTTGCTGCTTGCCGTGCTTATGATTTTTGCCCTTGCAGCCTGCGGAGAAAAACCTGCCGAGCCTGCACCGCCGGCTGATGCACCCACAGATGCTGCTGATAACGGGGCTGCTGCTCCTGCCGACAGCGACCCTCTGGCGGAGCTTGTAGAAGCTGCAAAGGCCGAGGGCGAGCTTGTTGTATACGGTTCATGTGAAGAGGAGTATCTGGCCGCTGCCTGCGAGAATTTCCAGAAGCTCTACGGAATCAAGGTTACATATCAGCGCCTGTCCACCGGTGAGGTTCAGGCAAAGATCGAGGAGGAAAAAGGCAATCCCTCTGCTGACGTGTGGTTCGGCGGTACTACCGACCCATACAATGTATGCGCTATGGAGGGTCTGCTTGAGCCTTATCAGGCCGTAAACGCTTCTCACCTGCTTGGCCAGCAGTACAAGGATAAGGACGGTTACTGGTACGGCATTTATAAGGGCATACTGGGCATTATGGTGAATAAGGACGAGCTTGAGCGCCTTAATCTTGAAGCACCCAAGGATTGGGAGGATCTGCTGAAAAGCGAATATAAAGGTCTTGTGTGGATGTCCAACTACAACACAGCCGGTACAGCCAAACTGGTTATCAACACCATGATCCAGAAATACGGTCATGATGAGGGAATCAAGTATCTTACCGACCTTGACAAAAACATAGAGGTTTATACAAAATCCGGCTCCGGTCCCTCCAAAAATGTGGGAACAGGGGAGTGCATTATAGGTATAGGCTTTCTCCACGACGGCATTGCCCAGATAGTTGACAACGGTTACGAGAATATCCAGCTTATTATACCCTCAAGCGGTACTTCCTTTGAAGTAGGTGCAACTGCCATTTTCAAGGGCTGCGCCCACCCCAATGCTGCCAAGCTCTGGATCGAGTACGCTCTGTCTCCGGATTGCGTGGAGCTGGGAGCAAAGAACGGCTCCTATCAGTTTCTGGTTATCGACAATGCAGAGCAGCCCTCTCAGGCAAAGGAATTCGGCCTTGACCCTGAGAATGTGATGGATTATGACTTCGAGGATGCAAAGCAGAACATCAAGACCTATATTGAAGAGGTAATGAAGGCTTTGGGCGGCGGAGACGAACGCTTCAAGACCGAGTAAATTTAAAAGCCATATAACAGAATATCAAATAAGGGCAGGGGGACGGCGGTGCCGTCTCCCTGCTGCATTTAGAAAGGAGGTCTCTATGGCTAAAAGTCAAAGTAAGTCTTTGGACAGAAAAAAGCTGATGGCAGACCCCGTTATGATGACCACTATAGTCCTTATAGTAACATTTTTAACTCTGTTTATTCTCTATCCTCTGGCAATCCTGCTTGTTGACAGCTTTTACGGAGAGAACGGACTTTCCTTTGATGCTTTCCGCAGGATTTTTGATATGCCGAACTTCCGTACGGCATTTTGGAACACACTTAAAATAGGGCTTCTGGTAGGGCTGCTTTCCACGGCAGTAGGGCTGCTTTTTGCATATGTGGAAGTATATGTAAAGCTGAATAAATTTACGGGGGGTCTGTTCAAGGTAGTTTCCACGCTGCCCGTTGTGTCTCCGCCGTTTGTACTGTCGCTGTCAATGATAATGCTTTTCGGCAAGGCCGGACTTATTACCCGTTTTCTGCTGCATATCTATGATAACAGCGTTTACGGCTTTTGGGGTATAGTTGTGGTTCAGAGTCTGACCTTTTTCCCCGTCTGCTATATGATGCTGAAGGGACTGCTGAAAAATATCGACCCTTCCCTTGAGGAGGCGGCAAGGGATATGGGGGCAGGCAGAATGAAGGTGTTTACAAGCGTGACTCTGCCTTTGATGCTGCCGGGTCTTGGAAACGCATTCCTTGTGACATTTATAGAGTCCATAGCGGACTTTGCAAACCCTATGCTCATAGGCGGCTCTTATGACACCTTGGCCACCACTATTTATTTGCAGATAACAGGCGCTTATGACAAGGCAGGCGCAGCCGCAATGGCTGTGGTGCTTTTGAGTATAACACTGATGATGTTTATAATCCAGAAGTATTATCTCGAGGCCAAAACTGCCGCAACCCTTACGGGCAAAGCCAGCCGTGGCAGAATGCTGATTTCCGACAGGGCAGTTACACGGCCCCTTTCCGTACTCTGCGGAGCAGTGGCACTATTTGTGCTGATAATGTACATTTGCGTACCTATAGGAGCGCTTTTTCCCACATGGGGTTATAAATTCACACCTTTGACATTCAAATGGTTCTCTCAGGTGTTCACAAAGTATAAGGGCTTACAGGCATTCAGGGATTCCTTTATGCTCTCGCTGATTGCAGCGCCCATAACTGCTCTGCTGTCCATGATAATTTCCTATCTTGTGGTAAAGCGGAAATTCAGAGGCAAGGGCTTTATTGAAGCGGTATCAATGCTGGCAATGGCTGTTCCCGGAACGGTTCTGGGTGTTGGATACATAAGGGGCTTTTCGGGAGGACTTTTCCACACCGGCTTTATGCAGGGAATATACGGCACGGGGCTTATACTCGTTATAGTCTTTGTGGTGAGGAGCCTGCCTACAGGCACAAGAAGCGGAATTTCCGCTTTGCGGCAGATTGACAAATCTATTGAAGAGTCAGCCTACGACATGGGTGCAAACAGCTTCAAGGTCTTTATGACGGTAACTCTGCCCCTTATTAAGGACTCCTTCCTCAGCGGTCTTGTAACTGCGTTTGTGCGAAGCATAACCGCAATTTCTGCTATCATTCTGCTGGTAACACCGCAGTTTTTGCTGATAACGGTGCAGATAAACGAGTTTGCGGAGAAGGGCGCCTACAGTATCGCCTGCGCTTTTGCAACGATACTTATAATTATAACCTACGGCTCGGTGCTGCTTATGGAGCTTATAACCAGACATTTTGGCACAAGCCGGAAAATGAAGGAGGAATGAGCTATGGATAAGGTCAAAAAAGGGGTTAGACTGGAGCATATTTCAAAAATATATCAGGACCCCAAGACAAAAAAGGATTTTTACGCCGTAAAAGACGCAAATATTGACATTGAAGCCGGCTCATTTGTAACTCTTCTCGGCCCCTCGGGCTGCGGAAAAACCACCACCCTGCGTATGATTGCAGGCTTTGAGAGCCCGGATGAGGGGGAAATCTATCTGGGGGCGGACCCTATAAACTCCCTTACACCCAATAAGCGTGACACAGCCATGGTTTTCCAGAGCTACGCTCTTTTACCCCACTATAATGTGTTTGATAATGTGGCTTACGGGCTGAAGCTCCGCAAGCTGCCCAAAGAGGAGATACACAAAAAGGTGATGGATATTCTGGAGCTTGTGGAGCTTAAAGGCATGGAGAGCCGCATGACAAATCAACTTTCCGGTGGTCAGCAGCAGAGAGTTGCGCTGGCAAGAGCTCTCGTGATAGAGCCTTCGGTGCTGCTTTTTGACGAGCCGTTGAGCAATCTTGACGCAAAGCTCAGAGTTTCCATGAGAACGGAAATCCGCAGGATTCAGCAAAGAGTGGGAATCACCGCTGTCTATGTTACCCATGACCAGAGCGAGGCTATGGCGCTTTCCGATAAAATCATCATTATGAATAAGGGTGTTGTGGCTCAGATGGGTACGCCGCAGGAAATTTACTATCATCCGGTGAACGAATTTGTGGCAGACTTTATAGGCGAGGCAAACTTCCTGAAGGGAAGTCTTTTACGGCAGAGCGGTGAAGAAACGGTTCTGAATGTGGAAGGCTGTGAAATGCAGGTCAAAACCGGAGAAAAGCTGGAAAAGGGCAAGGCTTACACCGTGGTTGTGCGGCCTGAATCTGCAAAGCTTGCAGATCAGGGCGGTCTTCCGTGCCGGGTGACGCTGTCCTGCTTTATGGGCTCGTATCAGAACTATCAGGTTATGGTGGGAAATACCCTTGTAAAGCTTACGGACTCAAACCCCAAGAATAAAAAGATTTACAATGTGGGGGATAAATGCTCCCTTATCATAGAGCCTGAGGATACACACATTATATAAAAAATCTTTATGCTGACAGAAGAGTGCCTGCTGCCCTCCCATTAGGTGATAGCGGCAGGCGCTTTTTATATATCTGTGCGGCTGCAAAGGCTTTGTACAGGTGCAGCAAAAGCGTTGACATGTTTTTCCATCAGGTAAAAATTGTGCAGGGTGAAAACTACGGGTAAATTTAATACTTTAGAAAGAGGTGTATGCGTGAAAAACAGAGTTGTTCAAACGGTGCTGTTGCTGTTGGGCTACTGCATTCCCTTTGCGTTTTTAGGAATGTACGGAGATGTCAGCTATTACACAATGTGGCTGTATGCCCTGCTGATTGCGGGCATGGGGCTTTTGTGCTGGGGCTGCATTAAATTTAAAAATCTCCTTGCTCTGGTGCTTGGAAATATTTTATCTGCGGTTGTGTCGATTATATGTGTCCGTGCCTTTATTCCGTCAGATCTTGAATGGTATTTTAAGCCCTTGACTTCGAGTTCAACTGCAATTTTGCTTTCAGCAGCGGCTTTCATTATTCAATTTATAATTTGGAAAGCGGCTGCAAAGAAAACTAAATAATAAAACAACGGAGTGTATCTTTTTGAGATGCACTCCGTTTTCGGGTTTGGATGTTTATGAAATTTGGAAGTAAAACAGCTTATTTTATCTGCAAACCAGTTCTCCGTTCTGCAAATCAATGTTCAGGCAGTCGCCTGGCTGTAAATCGCCACGGAGAATTTCTTTGGCAATCAGGGTTTCAACCTTGCTTTGCAGGTAGCGTCTCAAAGGTCTTGCTCCGTAAAGCGGGTCAAAGCCGTGGTCAATTATATATTCCTTGGCCTGAGGGCTTATGCTGAGACTGAGAGATTTCTCTTTAAGTCTCTCTCTGAGGCTGCCAAGCATGATTTCGATTATGCCCTCCAGATTGTTTCTGCTGAGGGGCTTAAACATTATGGTTTCATCCAGTCTGTTCAGAAACTCAGGTCTGAAGGAACGGCGCAGCTCCGCCATGACCGCATCCTGAGCTTCCCTGCTTATATTGCCGTTTTCGTCTATACCGTCCAGCAGGTACTGGCTGCCCAGATTGGAGGTAAGGATAATAATGGTGTTCTTAAAATCCACGGTTCTGCCCTGAGAGTCGGTAATGCGTCCGTCATCCAGGATTTGCAGAAGAATGTTGAAAACATCCGGGTGTGCCTTTTCAATTTCATCAAAAAGCACAACAGAGTAGGGCTTGCGCCGCACAGCCTCGGTAAGCTGTCCGCCCTCGTCATAACCCACATATCCGGGAGGCGCACCGATAAGGCGGGATACGGAGAATTTCTCCATATACTCGGTCATATCAATTCGCACCATATTCCGCTCGTCGTCAAAAAGGCAGGAAGCCAGAGATTTTGCAAGCTCCGTCTTACCCACACCTGTGGGGCCTAAAAACAGGAAGGAACCTATGGGACGGTTGGGGTCGGAGATACCGGCACGGGAGCGGAGAATTGCCTCTGTTACCTTCTGCACGGCCTCGTCCTGACCTATGAGCCGCTCATGGAGATAGTCGTCAAGGTGCAGTATCTTTGCCCTCTCGCTCTCCATAAGCTTCGAAACAGGAATACCGGTCCATTTTGCCACAATGCCTGAGATTTCCTCCTCTGTCACGGTGTCGTGAACCATGGTGTTCTGGGTCCTGTCCTCGGAGAGCTTTTCCGCTTCCTTGAGCTGGGCTTCAAGAGCGGGCAGATCGGAGTATTTGAGCCTTGCGGCAGTTTCGTATTCATAATGAAGCTGGGCGTTTTCAATATCTGCGTGTATCTTCTCAATCTGAGATTTCAGGGTTTTGACCTTGTCTACGCTGTCCTTTTCCTGCTCCCAGCGGGCTTTCATGGCTTTGAATCTGTCTTTCAGGTTGTAAAGCTCATCCTTGATTTTGGAAAGCCGCTCCTGACTGAGGCGGTCATCCTCTTTCTTGAGCGCCATTTCCTCAATTTCAAGCTGCATTATCTTGCGCCGTATATCGTCAAGCTCTGCGGGCATGGAGTCAATTTCCGTGCGGATGAGAGCGCAGGCCTCATCAACCAGATCTATGGCCTTGTCGGGGAGAAAACGGTCGGTAATGTAGCGGTTTGAAAGAGTGGCGGCGGCAACAAGAGCGTTATCGTGAATTCTGACGCCGTGGTAGACCTCATAGCGCTCCTTTAAGCCACGGAGAATGGAAATAGTGTCCTCCAGAGTAGGCTCGTTTACCTGCACAGGCTGGAAACGGCGCTCCAGAGCAGCGTCCTTTTCGATGTATTTTCTGTATTCATCCAGCGTGGTTGCGCCTATGCAGTGCAGCTCACCTCTTGCAAGCATGGGCTTTAAAAGGTTGCCTGCGTCCATGCTGCCCTCGGTTTTGCCTGCGCCCACAATGGTGTGAAGCTCGTCAATAAACAGGATTATCTGTCCCTCGGAGCGGCGTATCTGCTCCAGAACCGCTTTAAGCCGCTCCTCAAATTCGCCCCTGTACTTTGCGCCTGCAATAAGAGCGCCCATATCAAGGGAGAAAATGGTCTTGTCCTTTAAGCCCTCCGGCACATCCCCACGGACTATACGCTGGGCAAGTCCCTCGGCTATGGCGGTTTTGCCCACGCCGGGTTCACCGATCAGAACAGGGTTGTTCTTGGTTTTGCGGGACAGAATACGGATAACATTGCGGATTTCGGTATCACGGCCTATAACGGGATCAAGTTCGTTTTCCCTTGCCCGCTTCACAAGGTCGGTGCCGTACTTTGACAGTGCGTCGTAGCTGTCCTCCGGATTGTCTCCTGTGACGGGGGAGGACTTCACCTTTGAAAGCTCGTTGGTGAAGGCGGATTTTGTTATGCCGTGGTCTGAAAACAGACGCTTTATAAACGGGGTAGCGGCGGCAAATATGCCTATCATCAAATGTTCCACGGAAAGATATTCATCTTTCATGGATTTTGCCGCTTTTTCGGCGGCGGTCATCATGCGGTTAAACTCGGGGGACATATAGACATCCGTGGCGTTTCCTACCTTGGGTAGTGCGGCGATGCCTGTATCTATCTCGGACAAGAGAGAGTTGCAGTCAACGCCCATTCTTGAAAACAGAGAAGGAATAAGTCCGCCGTCCTGATCTACAAGAGCGTAGAGCAGATGCTCCGGCATTATATAGTTGTTGCTGTTTTCCTGAGCCATTGCCTGAGCGGTCTGCACGGCCTCAAGGCTCTTTTGAGTAAAGTTCTGAGCGTTCATAAATTACCCTCCTTAAATGTGAATTTTAGAAGAAATCATATGGGAATAGTAGGCGGCTTCGATTTCATGGCCGTCAAGCCTGCCGCCAAGCCAGCATTTGAGCATTTTGTCGAACAGTTTTATATACTCGGATATGGTCTGAGCCAACTCCTCGGTGCTGCAATCCCGTTCGGGAAAGCTGAGAGAACGCATAAATTTGCCGTCATACAGGGCGTACTCATGCTTCTGCCCCGTGAGCTGGTATAGATGCAGGTCCTCGATTCGTTTCCACAGCCGGAAGAATTCCGTCATGGCGGAGATAAGCTCGGCGGACTGAGTTCTGAACACAACGGACAGAGCACCGAAGCTTTCCGCTTCACCCCGATTCAGCTCCACTTCATATTTTACCGTTGGACGGTATTTATATTCAAGGGAGCTTTTAAGGCTCATTGAAAATGAATTGGGGGAGAAGAACGGAACCAGATCCCGAGAAGGACTCATAAGCTCCTGAATACCCGAAAGAATGGCGTTTATTCGCTGTTCGGGCGTGGTGTAGTCCACATATTCTGCCAGAATCTGATTTATAAGGCTTGAACGGTTTGTCCCCAGACGGTGGGCCAGTGCGTCAACCTGATGGACAACTTCCTCGTCAAGCATTAGACTGTAAAGAGTTTTACTCATTTCTCTCACCTCTCCTTTTGTGTTTATATCATAGTCCTGAACCAAACTTTTGTCAATACATATATATAATTGTTCACACAAATTATATAAATTATTCGAGAAATATATTTGCCTTGATTTTTTTCATTCTATCAGATATAATTAAAAGGCTGTAGGAAATGAGCTAAAGAGCAGAGTTTGTATCCAGACAGCCTTTGAATTTGTAATGTTCTAAATCCTTCTTGCCGTTTGTAATTGCAGAAACGGATAAGGACGGAAACTAAATACGGAGATGTACCCAAGTGGTTGAAGGGTCCGCACTCGAAAACGAAGCTTGACCTGTCCAGTCTGTCTCCAGGAAATCCAGCATTCATGCGAGTTTTCGGCATTTGCAAATCAAATAATTTCTAAATTTCTCTCCTACTTTTCTCTCCAAAGATTTGAGGCCGTTTTTAGCCCTGAATATTAGTGAGATAGCAGAAGCGAATATACGGAGATGTACCCAAGCGGTTGAAGGGTCCGGATTCGAAATCCGGTAGGCGTCCTCTGGGCGTGCTGGGGTTCGAATCCCCACATCTCCGCCATGCCGGTGAGTTATTTGACTTACCGATTTTTGCTTAAAATCTGTAACAAGCTCCTTTGCATTCATCGAGTACAAAGGAGCTTGTTCTCTTTACGATTCTGTTTGTTGGTCGATTACCACTCATCCTCCTCTTCCGTCCAAGGCGCG
>JARHZW010000016.1 GCA_029264685.1 Candidatus Limivicinus sp. | reverse complement strand
TGCTGCAATCTGACAGCTCTGTTCCTTATTATCAGCAATCCTGTACTGGGTTCGGCGCAGCAGAACATTTCCGTTGTTTTCACCCGTGACTCTTGCAAGAAAGCGCCCTCTCGGAGTGCAGAAGGAAAGGGCGATACCCCGTTTGGCGCAGGCGCCCATAAGGGCAGGAGAAGCACCGGAGTATGAAAAACTAATGATACCGGAGAGAATATGAAGGGGATAGCGTGCGATGACTTCCTGATTTTTGTTGGCTAATACATTCTCGCCCTCTAAAGAAAGATAAATATCTTCGGACGTAACAAATAATGTGTTCAGTAAATGTCTCACAGTTTGTCCTCCAGTGCTTCCTTCAAATACTTAGCCGAGCGATCTTCCCTTAGTAAAACAGGCAGACAGATTTCCTTCAAAGAACAGGCGTTGCAGGACTTTGAGGTTTTAACCTTGGGCGTATAACCCCGTCGGTACAGCATATGCATTTCTTCCAGTTTTTTACTGACATCTGACCGCAGCTGCTCATCAAAAGCAACTTTCTGTCTGCGTTTCGTCTCCCCGTAGAATAGTGAACCCTCGGGGATAGAACAGCACAGCATTTCTTCCAGACACATTGCCTGAGCGCAAAGCTGAAGTGCATCAGCTTTGTTTTCCTTAGGCGAACCACGCTTATATTCCACCGGATATGGCCGCCATAATCCGTCCTCACCGTGAAGTGTAACGCCGTCGGGATCTCTGTAAAATTCCACAACATCACATTGCCCTGAAATGCCCAGAGAATGAGATACTACAGACAGGCCACGGATGGTCAGCGTATTTCCACGCCTCTCTCTCTGCTCGGTATTATGGGCGTGACGGTGAAAAATATCTCCGTCAACAGTTCTCAGATTGTCCTGCCACTGATTTTCGATGTGAATCAGCGCCCATTGCCTGCGGCAGAATTCAAAGTGCTGCAATCCGGAAAGCTGCAGCAAATCCTCGTCAGAATAAATTACCCCATGCGAGTGCAGCTTACACCGGCGGGCAAAGCGCCCTGATCAACGGATACAATGTAGTCGGAATAAGAACGGGCAGGAGCGGCGGATTCTTCATCCCTGCGTGTGACTTTTACGGTGTCAAAGAGCTTCCATGCAGGTGCGTTTCCAAGCTCACTTTCATGCTTGAATATTATCAGCTCTCTGACGGCCATTTTGCCACGGGCAGCAGAATGGTCATGCTCAAACATATTCATAATTGCTGTCCACAGCAGCTCCAGATCTTCATCAGAAAAGCCGGTGCTCTTGCGGGCAAGATTTGCGGAAATATAGCCTTCACAGCGGTAAAGCGCATAGGGGACTATGTATTTCCGCCCCATTTCAGTGCCCTTTTTCTCGGCGTCATCTTCTTTGGTTATTGCAACACGGGTTATAGTTACTTCCTGCGGGAGAATAGGCTCAATGCTTCTTGCAAAACCTAACTGTACTGGCCCACGAACCTGACCGCAGTTAAGAGCGCCTTTTGTAAAGGTGGTCATAACTGCGCCGAAAGTGCGTATATCATAGAAGTTCGAGCACATGAAATCACGGAGCTTTTCGTCCAGCAGTCCGTCTTTCTTTTTTGCTTCCTTCAATTCTCCCGGCTTTACGCCCACATATTCGCAGGCTTCCTTGTCACTGCGGTTGAGGGGAACTCCGTCCTTTATATAAATGCGGTAACCGGAGGCATCCTCTTTTACCGTTTCTACATAGTTGCGAATTTTCCTCTTTAAACATACGTCGGTTACCAGTCCGTAGCCTGTTTCGGGGTCGATACGGGGCATATTGCCTGCATCGGGGTCGCCGTTGGGATTGCCGTTTTCTACATCAAACAGAACAACAAATTCATAGCGGTTTTTAATAGCTTCCATAATTATTTATCCTCCTTCTTAGTAAAACGAGCATTATATTGATGATAATAGCCAAGATTGAATGAACCCTGCTCAGGTAAGGTGAGCCGCACCGGATAAGACTCACCGAGACGGTTTTTCAGCTCACATATCTGGCGGTCAAAGTAAATCCTTACACCTGTCTCTAACTTGCGAAGATGCTTCTGGCACAGGTTATCCAGTATAGGGAATATGGTTGCGGGAGTTGAAGAGGCGGAGTTAAAATATTTATCCTTGATGGTTGCGTTGATTCCCGGATTAGCCTTTTCCTGAACGGCTTCATATATTGAGAAAAGGCGGCCCAGAATATAGGGGATGTTGTTGCTGCTTTCGTTTAAACTCACAGTTAATACCTCCTTTGGACACTGTGGATTAGTGTTTTTCAGATAGTATGCTTTGATAATGGCGGCTCGCCCCGGTGTAATCCTGCGTTCTGCCCTTATTCGCATGGTAACCGCCTCCAGAAGGGAAACGGGGTAAGGCGTTCCGGAAAAAACAGCTCTTGCAGCTGCACCGGCCATGACAGAATTTGGCTTTTTATCTGTTGAATTGGGGTTAACCGTTTCACTGAGCATTGCCCATAAGGGATACATAGGGTATTTGCTGCCTGTAATTTCCATTCTTTCATGATGGGCGTTAACATTTCTCATTAGAACACCGAAAGAATCACGCAGGAAGAAGCGGATGGAAATACGGGCGGCATTCGGAGCAAGACCGAGAATATAAAATCGTCGCTTCGGGTCTAAATCCAGTTCCTTGCAGGGGAGCCCGTCAGCAAGTCTTTTAACAGCACTTCTCAGGTCCTTTTCGGTAATGCCCTCAGGAGGAGCACCTCCGAAAAGTGCAGCGCAGGAAAAAGCGGCATATTTGGGGTCTGCGCCTTCAGCCCAGCAAACAACGGTTGTATCGCCGATGTGCTGAACATTTTTGTAGTCTGCCAGCAGATAATTGAGGGCGGCAGTGTATGCATAGGCGGCGTATTTTCCTACAGGAGCGTTCAGATTCTGCGTCTTTCCGTAGGAGCAGAATGCCTGGGCATTAAAAGAGACCAAAGCAGCTCCGCTGGATTGAGCACCCTGTACGCCTTTTATGACGGGATGCACAGGCTCTATATAATCCGTCCTGCCTGACACAAGACACTGCATCCTGACACCTTCGGATTTGTCAAAATAGACCTGCCACACACGCTGAATCTCCTCATCGTCCTGAGCAAAACGGTCCTCTACTCTAAACAACAGATTGCCGCCGTTTAAAATCCCGTCAAGATCATCGGACAGGAGAGAAAACATATCAGGATCGGTATAATCCCAGCTATCGAAGAATTTCAGTATGGCTTCAGCGGTCTGACTGTGGACAGAATCTAAAAGCATATGGTGAAATTCTCCGCAGGCTTTAAACTGCTTAGGACATGGAACCAGACCGTTTTCCGGCTTTTCTATTTTCTTCTTATCTTTTTTGTCATCATATTTGCGAAAGCCAAGTATGTAAGCGGAATTATCCCAAAGAAAATTTGGGGCTATGCCTGATGAGCGTTTAACCGGCGAAGGCAGCTGCTTTAATGTGGGGCGGAGAACCGTTTTCTTGCCGGAGTTGTCCTCATAAAGCAGAGGAACGACCTGAATGAGTTTTCCGTCTTTGTCGAGACAAAGCGCATAGCTGATTTTCGAGGGGGACCAACCCAATCGGGCAAGCTCACCCCGACTGACCAGATCATCGTATAGCTGGACAAGAGACTGCAAAATCATCTGACCACCTCCTGAGAGGAAAGGGACGGAACTTCAAGCACACCGTCATTTAGACCGGCACGAAAAAATACAGGCTTGATATCGGCTTTGTCCGAATAATCCATATCCAGCAGCATCCAGCCTAAATCCTGCTTTCCTTTTAACTCTTCCGGACAGGGCGGTATATCAAGACATTCCTGAAAATTTGCAGGAAACTCTCTTACTCCGAAATATGGCTGGTGGTAGCATTGGCCTTTTGAGAGCCGTCTTTTAATAATATCCTGAAACTTTCCTGGGTTATCTCCCGGAGCGGCTTTCTCTGTCATCTCGAAATGCGCTTCGATCACATAGCGAACATTGGTCAGAACCATGGAGGCTCGCTGCTGAATGCTTTCAGAGGTGATGAGATAGAAATCGTCTCGGGGTTTTTCTATCAGGGCTTTTACATTTCTTGCGCTGATAGTATCTTTGACTTCGTTGCGCCTTATGTTGGTAAAACTAACGGGATTGCAGACATGAATTCTGTCGATGATCCAGCGCATTCCGGGGTGCCAGTAGATGGCTTCAATCAGACCTCTGGCGGCAGAGGGCGTCATAACATCATAGCTCACACGCTCAACCTTCATTTCAGGGCGACTGAAGCAGGC
>JARHZW010000023.1 GCA_029264685.1 Candidatus Limivicinus sp. | reverse complement strand
CTACCAACATGGCAAGAGTTTTCGGCTGGGGCGCCGGTTTTCTTACTCTTGCGGGGGATGTGGCCAAGGCGGCTCTTGCCATGTATCTGGGCTGGCTCTGGGTCGGTGACATCGGCCTTGCACTGGGCGGCATTGCAAGCACTCTGGGCCATTGCTTCCCTGTTTTCTACGGTTTTAAGGGCGGAAAAGGCGTTTCCGTGGGGCTGGCTGTGGCCTTTGCCGTAAACTGGAAGGTGGCCGCAATAGCTCTCAGCATATTTATAATTATTGCCGTTTGCACTAAAAAGGTATCTTTGGGTTCTGTCTGCGCCGCCGCAAGCATAATTGTTTGCAGCATTGTTATGTCTGTTGGTGTGCCTAAGATGATTCTTGGCATTACAGTTCCCGCTATTGTCATCATTCAGCACAGAGGAAATATCCGCCGGCTGATAGACGGTACGGAGAAGGACTTTAAGGCCGGAAAAAGACCTGAAAAGACCGGAAAGTAAATTCCGGAAGGTAAATATTGTATCTTATATGCTCTGAGTGACCTTCTGTCCACCGCTGTATGGTGTGGGCGGATAGGGCGGTCAGGGCATTTTTATTCGGCAGGGCTAATGAAGGGCGGCAAAAAATACAGAAAAAAACAGGAAAAATATTGAAAAAGAATAAAAATTATGGTATGCTTGGCAAAATTTCAGCGCATATTTGAAAAAAGTAAAATAAAAAAGAGAACAGGAGAAAAACTATGAAAAAATACTTGACTGCATTATTGGCAGCTCTTATGCTTCTGGGTCTGGCAGGCTGCGGCGGTGAAAATCCACCTGCTGCTCAGGACGGGCAGGAGGAGAGCTCTCCTTCCGACATTGATGAGGAATCCCCCAATGATTGCGAGAACCTGATTGAGGGCGGTATCTGCATTGAAAAATTAGAGAAAAATCTACAGGAAATGGGATATGAGACCGTCAACAGACCTGAGGACTGGGACGACAATATTATTTTGGTAGAGGCAAGTAAAAAAGCAGCAGACGGTACGGATAACGGGGAAAGGATGACCTTTACCTGCCGTATCAGAAAGGACGGTTCTGTTAAGGGAGTAGAATTTTACTATAGCTTATCGAAAACGGATTATGATGACTTTGCGGCGGTGTTTTCTCAGTTTGTAGAAGCATCGTATGGAGATATTCTTAAGGCAGACCCCAAATTTGCCGACACATTTGTGAATAATTATGTGCCTGTTCCGGAGGAACTGTTTGCAAAGTATCCTGAAAACAGGAGCGGAGAATATGACGCCGTGCTGCATGAGGCTGATGAAGCCGGGCTGGAGGTTGCGCTAAACTATGCAGGCAAGTACGATATGAAAAGCTTCTTTTACAGCATCATGGAATTTGAATGAGACTTTGCCGTATTGGCGAAAGACCGTAATATACTAAAAAATTTAGGGCCTGCCAAAGAACTGAGAGTTTCTTCGGCAGGTCCTTTTTATATTATAAAGATTAAAAATCTGATTATCCGCCATTTTTCTGAATACGGAAGAAAAAAAGCTGTCGGTTTTTTAGCTTTAATTTCCTGAGCGCTTGAAAAGAAAAGAGAAAAATGATAATATTTACGCATATACTAAGAAGCAATACAAGGAGGATATTTATATGAACGAACAGCTTCGCCGTGATATTGATAAATTTTGTGAAGAAAATTATGAAAATATATTCAGAGACATTGCCCGTCTGGTAGCCATAGACAGCGTGGAGGGTGAGCCCTCTCAGGACGCTCCCTTCGGCAAAGGCCCTGCAAAGGCTCTTGACGAGGCATTGAAAATCATAGAGGAGCTTGGCCTTGAGGGCTATAACTGCCAGGGCAAAATGGGCTATGCTCTTTTAGGCGAAAATACGGATAAATATATTGCCACCATTACCCATCTGGATGTTGTTCCCGCAGGCGAGGGCTGGAAAGAGGACCCCTTTAAAATGCGCCGTCAGGACGGCTGGATTTTAGGCCGTGGCGTTATGGACGATAAAGGCCCCTCCGTTTTGTGCCTTTACGCCCTGAAGTACCTGAAAGAGCACAAGGTTCCTCTCAAATACCCTGTGAGAGCACTGCTGGGCGTTAACGAGGAGACAGGTATGCTTGATGTGGAATACTATCTGAGCCACTATCCCGCACCTGCCTTCTGCTTCAGCCCTGACGCAAACTTCCCCCTGTGCAACGGGGAGAAGGGTATTTTCCAGGGAAAAATAGTTTCAAAAATGCCCATGGGAAATATTGTGGACATTAAAGGCGGAGTTGCTGCAAATGTTATTCCCGACAAGGTGAGAGCCACGGTAAAGGCCGAAAAGCTTTCTTCCACAGGAGATGTTCAGGCCACAGAAATTGAAAAAGGACTGTGGAGTCTGGAGGCAAAGGGAATAGGCGGCCACGCCTCTCTGCCTGAGGGAACGAGAAACGCAATCGGCGTTATGGTGGATTACCTGCTGGATAATAAAGTCTGCGACGAAAACGAGGAGAAGTTCCTTTCCTTCCTGAAGCTTCTCCATGACGACTGGACAGGAGCAAAACTGGGCGTGGATTCAGACGACGGTCTGTTTGAGCCTCTTACCATCGTAGGCGGCGTTATCGGCGTGGAGGACGGACACATTTTCCAGAGCCTTGACAGCCGCTTCCCCACCAGCACCAACGGGGCAAAGCTTGTTTCACAGATGCAGGAAAAGGCAGGGGATGTGGCAGAGGTCACAATGCTCCGTGAGGCAGAGCCTTTCTATATGAGTCTTGACAACCCTGCGGTTCAGACCTGCATAAACTCTTATAACGAGGTAACAGGAGAAAACGCAGAGCCCTACACCATCGGCGGCGGCACCTATGCAAGAGACTTCCCCAATGCGGTTTCCTTCGGTCCCGAGCATCCGGAGAGACCTATGCCCGCCTTTGCAGGCCCTATCCACGGGGCAGAGGAAGGCGCCGGCGAGGAATATCTTATAGAGGCGCTGAAGGTCTACATTCTGACCCTTATAGAGCTTCAGAAACTGGAGTTCTGATACAGCATTTTTACATTTTCTTAACCTTTATTCTGTGCTGTGCTGTATAATTAACACAACACTGATAGTGAAATTTTATTGTAAAAGGAGCGGATAATATGAGTAAACGCGCTCTTATTGTTGAAGATGACGGAAATATAGCGGAGCTTTTGAGACTGTATCTGGGTAAGGACGGCTTCGAGGTAATGATTTCCTCAGACGGCGGAAAGGCAGAGTCAATGTTTGACCTTTTCCAGCCTGATGTTGTGCTGCTGGATATTATGCTCCCTGTAAAGGACGGCTGGGAGATCTGCCGTGACATAAGAAAGAAGTCCTCCACGCCAATAATCATGCTTACGGCCAAAGGCGAGACTGACGACAAGATAAACGGCCTTGAAATGGGTGCTGACGACTATATTACAAAGCCTTTCGATGTAAAGGAGCTTATTGCGAGAGTCCATGCGGTTATGCGAAGAACCGACGCCGACGCACCGATTGAAAAGAAACTGAGCTTTGATAAGCTCACTATAAATCTTGATTCCTATGAGCTGACCGTGGACGGAAAAAAGATAGACACTCCGCCTAAGGAAATGGAACTTCTTTACCATCTGGCCTCTGCACCAAACCGTGTGTTTACACGCAACCAGCTTCTGGATGAGGTTTGGGGCTTTGACTACTTCGGCGATTCACGCACCGTTGATGTCCATGTGAAGCGGCTGAGAGAGAAGCTGGAGGGCGTCAGCGATAAGTGGAGCCTTAAAACCGTGTGGGGAGTGGGCTATAAGTTTGAACTGGCCGAGTAACAGCAATGAAAAGCATTTACCTTAGAAACTTTGTCGCCACTGCCATTCTGGTCTCCGTATGCTTTCTTATAGTTGCCTTTTCCTTCGTGGGCATAGGCAGAAACTATATCATAAGCGAATACAGAGGCAATATGATGAACAGCGCCCGTGAGGTTTCCCGTACTGCTTCCGCAATCTCCCAGTCGGATTCCCTGTCCAGCTGGGTACTGGGAATGTCCATAAGCTCCATTGCAAATTCCACGGGCAATCAGATATTCATAACCGATGTTGAAGGTTATGTGGTCTGCACGGACAGAAGTCCGGACTGCGGAAATTTAGGTCTTCGTGTGCCGGAAAAGGTGATCGGGGACCTGAATAAAAGCGGAGAGCTGGACATAATGAGCGATATGGACGGAATGTTCAAGCGTGAGCGCTATGTGGTGGCACAGCCTATTTTCAACAGAGGGTCGGAAAAAATAGGTTATGTGTTTGTAACCAATATCATAGACAATATGCTTGGGGCATGGTCCACATTCCTTGGAATTGCAACCATAGTCACCATAGGCGTGTTCTGTGCCGCCCTGATTGCCACCCTTGTGTATTCAAAACAGATGGCAAAGCCTTTGGACGATATTGCGGCGGCGTCGAGGAAGTTTGCAAGGGGGGATTTCTCCGTGCGTGTTCCCCAGACGGATGACCCTACGGACGAAATGGGGGCCCTTATAGATTCCTTCAACAAAATGGCCGACTCTCTGGAGCAGGCGGAAAAGAGGAGAAGCGAGTTTATAGCCAATGTGTCCCATGAGCTGCGAACCCCTATGACCACCATTTCCGGCTTTGCCGACGGTATTCTGGACGGCACTATTCCTCCCTCTGAGCAGGAAAAATACCTGCGCTCCATAAGAGACGAGACAAGACGGCTTTCCCGTCTGGTTCGTGATATGCTCAGTGTGTCCCAGACGAAAAACAAGGCCTCAGACCCCGGCAGAAGGACGGTCTTTGACCTGACGGAGCTTGCACTTCAGACCCTTTTGAGCTTTGAAAGCAGAGCAACCCAGAAAAATCTGGATGTTGATCCTCAGCTGCCTGATAACCATATTATGGTAAAAGCAGACAGGGATGCCATTACTCAGGTAATCTACAACCTGCTCGACAACGCAATCAAGTTTGCAAATCCGGGCAGCTGCCTGATACTGCGTATATACAAGGACAATACCAAGGCGTATTTTTCCATTAAGGACTTCGGAGAAACCATTCCCCCGGAGGATCTGCCCTTTATTTTCGACCGTTTCCATAAATCTGACAGGTCAAGAAGTCTGGATAAGGACGGAGTAGGTCTGGGTCTGTATCTGGTAAAGACAATTATTAACAGCCACGACGAGGATATTGCCGTTAAGAGCGAGGACGGAATGACGGAGTTCGTGTTTACCCTTACACTGGCTGACGAAAAATAGGAAAGTCACAGCCGCCCGGAGGCGGGAGAGGACGAGAGTATATGAGCAATGAAAACTGGTATAAAACCGATAACTGGTACAGCCCGCTGACGGAGCAGAAAGCCGACGGCGGCAGCGGCACCGATAAACAGAAGAAAGAACGGAAAAAAGGCTTTACCCCTATGAGGATAGCCGGCCTTGTCGTTGTGCTGCTGGTGCTGATAGTGGCTACCTCACTGGCTTTTTCCAATGGAAACAGCGGAAATGCGGATAAGATACCAAGCTTGCCGGATAAGGGCTTTGCACCCTTTGAGCCGTTTAATATTCCAGGCGAAAAAGGGGAGCTGCCTGACGACTGGCAGGATTTCTTCAGCAATTTCTATAAAAATGTTCAGAAAGATGTGACGGAAATCAATATTCCCAGAGCGGAGCTGCCTGTGGATTTCAGTCTTCAGATCATGGAGCAGGACGACGAGGAGCTGACCTTGCAGCAGCTTTACAAAAAAAGCTCTCCAAGCGTTGTGGCAATTTCAGGCTATGTGGAGGGAATGAACGGCTATAACTGGGGAACGGGAGTGGTGCTTTCAAGCGACGGCCTTATTCTCACCAATACCCATGTTATAGACGGCTGCGACAGCGCCACCGTTACACTCAATGACGACAGCGTTTATGACGCAAAGCTTGTAGGAGCAGATGTAATAAGCGACATTGCAGTGCTGAAGATAGAGGCTGAGGGGCTGACCCCTGCAAGCTTCGGAGACAGCTCCGTGCTTTCCGTGGGAGACAGAGTTGCGGCTATCGGCAATCCTTTGGGTGAGACCTTCAGAAGCACTTTGACCGACGGTATAATTTCCGCAATCGAGCGTGGAATAAACCACAACGGTCACAGCATGAATCTGCTCCAGACCAACACCGCCATAAACGAGGGTAACTCCGGCGGCGCACTGTTCAATATGTACGGTCAGGTTATCGGCGTTACAAACATGAAAATGATGTCTTCGTTTTCCAGTATTGAGGGCATAGGCTTTGCCATTCCCTCCAACACTGTTAAAGAGGTTGTGGATTCCATATGCACCTACGGCGAGGTCAAGGGAAGACCCTCTATCGGCATCACTGTTGGCGCTATACCCGAAAATGCGGCAGAGCATTATGACCTGCCTCACGGACTGTATATCTCCGCTGTAAGCCCAGGCTCAGACGCAGAGAAAAAGGGAGTTAAGGCAGGAGACATTCTCCTTGAGGTGAACGGTCAGGAGGTTCAGACCACCGAAGATGTGAACGCCATAAAGAGTCCTCTTCATGTGGGCGATACTATGAGCTTTAAAATCTGGCGTGAGGGCAAGACCTTTGAGGTTGAAATCCGGCTGATGGACACAAATCAGGTTTACAAAAATAAATAATCGGCTTTCGTAAATCAGTCTGACGGCAGTATTCCTTTTGAATACTGCCGTTTTTTCAGTTTGAGAAATTCGTCGTTGAGAAATTCGTCGCAAAGCTGAGCTTTTTGTTATGACCGTGAAACGGAAGCTGCACAGGCAGCAGGACAGTAAAGAGTGTGATATAATAAAAATGCGTCTGGTCAAAAAGGCAGAAATAAAAATTAGAAAAAGATAAAAACCAATGCAACTTTTTCCTCTTAAACGGTACATATAGTCAGAAAGAAAAATAAGGCGGTGAAGGATATGGAAGATGAGGATATTATAGCTCTGTATTTCAAAAGAGACGAAAGCGCCATAAATGAGACGGGGAAAAAATACGGCAAACTGTGCTTTACTGTTGCACACAATATCCTGCACAGCAGGGAGGATTCGGAGGAATGTGTAAATGACACATATTACAGCGCATGGAATACAATTCCGCCGAAGTACCCCAATAACTTCATGGCATTTCTTTGCAAGATAAGCCGTAATCTGTCCCTTAAACGACTAAATTACAACATGGCACAGAAAAGAAATCCTGAGCTGCTGCTGTCATTTGAAGAACTGGAGCAGGTTCTGCCGGACAATAAAATAAATTTTCAGGCGGGAGATCAGGATATAGGCGCTGCAATCAGCTGTTTTCTCCGAAGCCTGCCCAATGACCGCAGAAACCTGTTTCTGCGTAAATACTGGTTTTGCGATTCTGTAAAGACTATTTCAGAACAGTACGGCTACAGCGAGAGCAAGGTGAAGTCCATGCTTTACCGAACCGGAAAAGCTCTGAAAGAATATCTGGAGAAAGAAGGGATTGCCCTGTGAACAGACCGAGAATTGCAGATGCAATGGAATATATTGACGAGGATATGATTGCAGAGGCTGCGGAATACAGACCTGCCAAAACCCGAATATGGAAAAAGACGGCTGCGGCGGCCTGCCTGTTTTTGTGCGTTGCGGCGGCGCTGGCACTGAGCAAAATGGGCATGGGAGATGGGGGAAAGGTTTACAATATTGCTGCTGCCGGGGACAGAGTGTATTTCAGTGTTTATAATAAAGGCGCATTTTTCTGGGAGCCAAGCATGAAAAAAGCCGAAAAGCTTGCCGATGACGGAGTGTTTTATGAAACGGAGTCAGGGATTATTCTGTATTCAGCTTCTGAGAATATGCTCTGGCACCTTGCGGATGATGAGCTTGAAGCCATCGGAAAAACCGATGTTCAGTCCGTACTTGAAAGCCCCGCACTTATAGGGATTTACGGAGATTATGCCTACTGGGTTGGAAACCGCAGGGATTTGGAAAAGGATGAATTCGGAATGGCCGTTGTGCGGACTTCTCTGCATAACGGAAAAGCGGAAAGCCTTATAAAAAGCGAAAACGGCAGTATAGCTGATTGCACCCTTCGAGACCACAGGCTGTACTATCGCCTGATAAAAAACCACACAGCAGGCAGCACTGAAAGCCTGTACACAAGAAATATCGTAACAGGGGAAGAAATGCGGCTTATGGAAGCGGAAACCGAAGCGGACGGTTTGGGCGGAAAAGTTTTTTACGGGGAAAACCATATCTTAATTGTCAGCGGCAGAATGAACGGCATATACAGAATCAGTTATAGCGGCGGAGAGGCTGAGCTTCTTTCCGAGGCCGTTCCTGTAAGTGCCGCAATGGATGAGCTTGAGGGAAAAATCTGCTTCGTGACCTCCTTCGGAGAAAACGAGTCAGAGGAATTTTTAAGCGGAAAGGGCTTTTACAGGGAGGCTCTTGTTTCACTGGACGAGGAGAGCGGAGCACTTTCGGAGTTTAAAGATTTTGAACTGAACAATGATAACGGCACGGTACGCTATACAATTACAGAGCTGCAAATGGCTGATAATGGTTTTTACTTTGTAGACCCACACAACGGTCTGCTGTTTCACAGCTTTGCAGACGGAAGTGACAGGTTAATCAGTTAAATTTCCGCCTGCGTCAACGGTGAAAACAGCGTTTATCCGTTAAACCGCACTTGTAGCTTTTTAAATCCTACAGTATAATATAGCTGCGGCGAAAATCTGCTGATTTTATTTCCCTCTAAGGAGTGATGAAGATAAAAAATCGACAGCTTGAAATGATTTTCTACCTGAATACAATTAAAAAGACCAGCATTTCGGAGCTTGCGGAAAGGTTTGAGGTAAGCAGACGGACGGTGATGAGAGATCTGGATGCAATTTCAGCCCTTGGGGTCCCTGTTTATACACAGCCTGGCTACTGCGGAGGAGTCTGCATTGACGAAAACTATAAGTTCGACAAAAGCTTTTTTTCAAAGCGGGAGCTTGAGGAACTGATTTTGGCGCTTCACATTGCAGACGGGCTGAGAAGAGACGGCAGCAAAAACAGTATTTTGCAGAAGCTGGAGCTTCTGCATCCGGAGCTGACTCTGGCAAAGGAAAACGACCTGTATGAATATGTTAAGATTGAGCCGCTTTTAAGCTCACTTGCTCTGGATGATCCGATCTTCCTGAAAATAAATCAGGCTCTGGATGATGAAGTGTGGATAATAATTGAATGCGGCAGCCAGCTTTTCCGGATAGTTCCGCTCTGTTACATGGTAGGTGCGGATGGGATGACTGTCTGCGGCAGTGACGGAGAGCGGAGGCTGTCCTTTCCTGTGGACAGAATAACGGAATGTACCTTAACGGAACAGGAATTTTGCAGGGAGGATTTCCGAAAATTTTATAATGAATAAAAGGAAGGTGACACTGATTGTCACCTTCCTTTTGATATACTGTGCAGCGGAGGGAAGCTTTTGATGGAAAAAAACATTTATGAAAAAAAGTCCATGAACGGGTTGATTTTATATTTTTCGCTGCCTGCGGTGCTTTCGCTGCTTGTGGAAATCATGGCCTCTGTGGTGGACACTGCTTTTGCAGGGCATTTGGGAAGTATGTCCGTGGATGCGCTGGCTGCCATGGGGCTGCTTCAGCCGCTGCTGAATATTTTTACGGCTTTTCAGGCGCTGTTTGCCGTTTCGACTTCGATTTACACTGCAAAATATCTCAACCGAAAATCGGAACGAAACAGTTATCTGCTTACCGGAATTTTTATGACCCTTATAGTTTCGGCGGCGGTATCCGCCGTGGTCTGCTTTAATCAGGACAGACTGCTGCACCTTTTGGGTGCTGAAGGGCAGGTTTTTATGCTTGCAAAGGCATATCTCCGTGTACAGCTTTTGAGCAACATATTCAGCTCTATGGGCTATACGCTTACTGCCTGCATCCGTGCTTTCGGGTTTCCGAAAGTCGAAATGCTTGTCACCGGCTCGGCTGTGGCGGTAAACATTGTTTTCAACGCAGTTTTTGCGTTCGGCTTTCGCATGGGCTTTAGGGGACTTGCGCTGGGTACGCTGGTAAGCGAGATTTTTTGTGCCGTATGGGCGGCACTGTGGCTGCTGCGGCGAAAGCTGCTTCCCGAGGCAGGGCTGGTTTCCCTCAGACATATCGGGCGCTGTACCCTTGAGCTGGCAAGGCTTGGCGTAGCGCAGACTATTATTCAGGCCATGGGAGGCTGTACCGGATTTTTTCTAAACAACAGTCTGCTTGTGCATTCCGGCGGATGCTATGTTGCAGTCTGGAATCTTGTACAGAACATATACACGCTGTTTTTAATGCCGATTGTTGGAATTACTCAGGGGGTACAGACGATAATTGCATATTTCAGCGGACAGAACCAAAACGAGAAAAAACGAAAGCTTGTCCGTACAACAGTTTTGGCTACCGTGACCTACGGACTGCTGGGGGCAGGCTGTATATTTACTTTCGGAGGGAAGATCCTCTCGCTTTTTGCTCCGTCGCAGGAGCTTTTGGGCATAGCAGAGGCAGTTATTAAAACAGTGTTTCTGACATTTCCGCTTCTGGGCGTGTTTTACACCATAATGACCCTGCTTGAAGTGACGGGACAGGAGCTTAAAGCCCTTGCGCTGATTATGACAAGGCAGGTGTTTTTTATGCTGCCGTTGGTCTACATTCTGCCGCTGATTTTGCCGGACTTGCCTTACGGAATATTTTTCACAGTTCCGACAGCAGATGCGGCGGCTCTTGCAGTGGCTGCGGTGATGATACTGAAAAACGGGAAAAACAGTGATGAAAAAAACGGCAGACAGAGAAGCTCTCTGCCTGCCGACGGCGACACAGCGGGGGAGCGAAGTGCGCCTTAACCGACCGGAAATTCCGAAGAAGATTGGTCGGGAGTCTTGGACTGCTCATATTTTATACTCAGCTTCACATTGCCTGAGGTGCCGAAAAGCACTGCACCGATTTTGTAGTTATAAGAAGAACTGAGGTTTTTGAATTCGGCTTCGTTTTTCACATCTCCAAGCGTTGCCTGCTGAATATAGTCCTGAGGGTGAGCCTCGTCATAGAGGTATACCTCGATTTTGGCACCCTTTGGAATGTTTTTTGCGGTGACCTTTATGCTGCCGGAATCTACCTTTATGACTTCACGGGCTTTCTCTATGGTTCCGGTGTTAGGGGAAAGTACAAGCTCAAGATTAACGGTTTTGCTGCTGCCGCAGCCGCAGAGAAAAAGAAGGATGAGCGCAAGAAAAAAAGCCGATAGTTTTTTGAAGTTCATTCCCGTACCACCTTTCATTGGTTATAGTTAAACTATACCACAAAAACAGCCTGTAAATACTTAAAAATTATTAAGATTTTTGTGCAAAGTAATTTGCGGTGTTTCTCAATGAGTTAAGCAGGTGAAAAAACAGTATAAAATAAAAATATATTGAAATGTAAGTAAATAAATGGTATTATTTCAACAATATACCAAGAGCTTATTCTAAAAAACGGGGAGAAAGGCTGAAATGAACGAAAAATATTATAAAGTTGACGAGAAAAGCTTTAAAAAACTGACAAAAAAGTGGTATGTCAAAAAGAAAAACTGGAAACTTCTGAATCTGCTGCACTGGATTTTCATTGCTCTGGGCATAGGCTTTATTGCTTATATGTTTTTTCAGGCCATGGACCCAACCGTTCCGGACCTGGAGGCACAGATACTGATGATCACTGTAGGGCTGGCGTATGCTTCTTTGCCCTTTATCCTGGCTTTTGTGACTGCAAATCTGGCCAGGCGTTATGTGGGAAAACCCTTTGCCACCATGCGGAGCATTTTTCTATCCACCGGTCAGTGGGGGATAAGGTTCGGCTACCATGACTGCAACGACAAAAAATCTGAGGAAAGTGCCATAGTTCATCAGATCCCCTACGAGAGTATCCACCATGTGGAGCTGAGTCAGAAGGACAGTATGATTACCGTTGTGGGCAGGACCCAGCGTCTGGAATATGAAAATCTGGTTTCAGGGGAGACTCGCTTTGAGTTTACCAAGGGGCAGTTCGGAGATATGGCTACCTTCTCTTTCTTTACCGCTTTTGAGGATTTGGACGACTTTTATCAGGAACTGAAAAATCGTGGAATAAAGATAGAAACAGTTTGAGAGGAAACAGATATGGACAAAATGACAATTCCGACAAAGGTTCTTGTTAAACCTACTTTGGGACGCAGAATTTTTATAAAACTGCTGTGGGTCTCGGTGATCCTTCTGGCTATCGTGGCCGTTTTGAGTTTTTTTGCATCAGGCTTCAAATTCAGAGAGCTGTTTGAATTGGTGATTCCGGTAATGGTTCTGATAAATTTCAGCTCTCTCCAGTCCAGCGTTCCCCATTACGAAAACTGTCTTGCCGATGTGGAATTTACTGACAATGAATTAAAAGTAAACTACGATTCTGACAAAAAGACGGCCTGCAAAAGCCTGACCGTTCCCTATGCTGACATTCAGGCTGTGGAGTACAGCAAAGCTTTAAGCTGCTTTAAGCTCACCTTTAACACTAAGATTTCGGGAGCTTCAAACGAAAGCTATCATCTGCTCTATTCGGAAGAGGCTTCGGCTGACGACTTAATGGGTATAATTGAGAGAAAGACCGGCTTACATACAGATAAAACAGAATAAAATAAAAGGGCTATGCTTTCATAGCCCTTTATTTTTATATGATTTTTTACATGACAGGCTTTGCCACAAAGCAGTGCCACTCGTCCATAATTCTGTGGTCGATTATACGGAAGCCTGCCTTCTCTATTGCGGCCTGAACCTCCTCTTCCCGCCCTTCGATTATGCCGGAGGCGATATACACGCCGTCAGGCTTAATAAACTGAGGTACATGGGGAGCAAGATTTATAATAACATCTGACACAATGTTTGAAAGCACCAGATCATAGCCTGTGCCGAAGGACTCACGAAGTGAACCGTCGGTTATTATATCGCCTGCTACCGCTTTAAGTCTGTCACCGCCTATGCCGTTTAAGGCGGCATTCTGCATCACCACATCGGGAGCTTTGGGGTCAATGTCACAGCCAAGGCAGAAATCAGAACCCAGAACCAGAGAGGCAATGCCCAGAATTCCGCTGCCGCAGCCAAGGTCAAGAACCTTTACGCCCGTGCCTGCATAGTTTTCCAGCTCCTCCAGACACATTTTGGTGGTGGGGTGGCTGCCGGTGCCGAAGATAAGACCGGGGTCAAGGCGGAGAGCGGTTCTGCCGTCGGAAGGAATCTCCTCCCACTCAGGAACAACCACCAGTTTTTTGCCCGTCTCTATAGGCTTATAGTATTCTCTCCAGTTGTTTTCCCAGTCGCTGTCCTGCACATAGCTGGCCTCGGTCTGGGGGAAGGCGTCAATAATGCGCTTAAAGACGGCTCTGCCATCCTCGTCATCACAGAGGTAGCACTTAATGCGGCTTACGCCTGCAAACTGGTTTTCCAGTTCCTCGTCCACATAGTCCCAGTAGTCATGGTTCTCCTCAAGGAAGTTTTTGAAGTCATCCTCGCTTTCTATAACGAAACCCTCTGCTCCAAGCTCGGTCATGCGCTCGCAGCGCTCCTCTATCTCTTCTGCGGGGGTGTTGCATATCAATTCAATATAACGCATATCTGCACTCCTTTTTTCTTTTTAGTATAAACCGACAGGGGCGGAAAGTCCAGAGCTTTTGTTTCATGGCTCATGGAAAGGGGCTGATACAAGGGGATTAAAGGAGAATAAAAAGAAATTGTCCGAGAAAAAGGGGAAATTGTTAGTAAAATGTTAAATAATGTACATTCGACGGATTGACAAAGCATTAACATACTGCTATACTACAGTCATAAGTTAATTTAATAACAAATCAGCTCGGTGAAATGTTGTTTTAAATTTGAGAGACAGAAATTCAGCAATGATTATTGGAGGTAGAATGTTATGAAATGCCCTCGCTGCGGACACGAAATGAACATGGACGGACACAGAAAAATGGATATGTTCATGTGCTATGAATGTGGATATATTGAGAACCGCCGAATAGATGTTGAGCTTGAGACCGGCGCTACCAATTTTGAAAGGCTCAGCTCAATGAATCTGAACGAAGCTGTGGCCTTTATTTCAAGAGGGCTTGGGATTGCGGAAAAGACGGTTTCAAAGTGGCTTGACAGTGCTTTTGCCTGAAATACATAAGATAAAGTATATGCAGATAAATATTAAATGAAAATCCTCCGAAAAAATCGGAGGATTTTTATTATATGTGTATCCATACATCCTGAGGCCATATCTGACTGGCAAGGCCGCTGTCCAGAAGCTCTTTCATAACAGAGGGGGGAGCGGAAATGTAGGCGCCGTAGCTTTTGATTCCGTTTTCCTCTACATAGCTTAAAACATTGTCGTAATATTCGGGGAAGGGGCTGTAAGGCAGACTGCGGTTCATAAGCTGTCTGTCCTTTGAAAATTTAAGCAGAGATTTAAAATGCTCTTCTATATTTTCTGCGTTTCTGTCCTTGCCTTTGATTTCAAGGCAGGGATATTCTTCATTTTCAATTTCACGAACAGTTCCGCCGCTAAAAGGGCTCATTCCTGCCAGAGGGGACATTTGCAGGCTTTCGTCACAAGCTCTGACCCCCACCCAGACCAGATATGCGTTCTTTTCCTGAAGCTTTTCGTTAAGCTCTATAAGCTCATCTATGCTTAAATCCTCAGTAAAGCTGACGGCCGCATCTATGGTGAGATAGTCGGGGAGAGTGCTGAGGGAATTATAGTAATACTCTTTTGACTCTGTATCCATGGGATATTTCGGAAAACAGGCATTTTCAAAAATATTTGCGGGGACGAAATTCATAAATCCTCTGGGGAGACTGAGCTGACCCTTATCCATAGTCAGGTTTGCATAGCTGAGAGATCCGCCACGGACTGAGTTCCAGTAGGAAACGGAAATGTCATAGCTTGCAAAGCCACGGCGTGATACTGCGGCGTGATTTATGGTGATGTATGGACAGAAAAGCTCCGCATAGGCTGAAAGGGTCATGTCCAAATCGCTTGTATATGGAATTTCCAGCTCTGTTTCCGCAGGGTCCCAGTAGACTTTCTCAAGGGCGGGAACTATTCCGTAAAATATCCCTAAAAAGATTGCCACGCACAGAAGAATTGAGACTGAAACTATTGCCGCGCTGCGGCGGCGCAGTCTGTGCCTGATTTTCTTCATATCCCCCAACTCATTAAAATCAGGCGAGGGCATAATGTCATTGTCCAGATATTCGATGATAAGACGGCTTTTTTGAATTTCACCCTCCACAAGCTGCCGTTCTTCCTCAGTGGCTGTGCCGGATTTGTAATTGTTAAAGGCTGAATTAAAGTCCATATCCCTGTTCCTCCGGTTCAGTTCGTAATATTTCCCTGATCCTGCAAATTCTTTTCCTTGCGGCGCTGTAGCTTATGTGCAGGCATTTGGCGGCTTCCATAATGCTCAGGGATGAAAAATAATGGAGAATTATAAGCTCTCTGTCCTGCGGCTTTAATTTCCCGATTGCCGACCACAGGGCTTTCCGCCTCTCGTCCTTTAAAAGCAGGCTTTCGGGCAATTCCTCCGCAGGAATAAATTCCAATGCTTCATCGGAGCAGTGCCGCTTCTGCCGCCGCAAATGGTCAAGCCACAGATTGCGGCAGACCCGATAAAGCCAGAATTTAAAAGAGGGGCTGTCTTTCGGCAGGCTCACAAAGGCTTTTACAAAGGCCTCCGAAACTATGTCCTCCGCCAGACTTAAATCTCCGCACAGACCGCTCATGTAGATAAGCGCTCCGGCGTAATAGCGCCTGTACAGGCTTTCCAGTATGTCTTTATCCGAAGTGCTCACCCCTTTCACCTTATAAACGCAGGAAAAGAAAAATTGTGACAAAAAAGGCCGAAAAATTTTCGGCCTTTTTAATCATATCAAAACAGCTCCGTGGAAAGATAGCGGTCTCCCGTATCGGGCAGTAAAACAACTATGTTTTTACCCTCAAATTCGGGGCGCTTTGCAAGGGCAATGGCGGCGGTCAAAGCGGCGCCGGAGCTTATTCCCACCAGAACGCCTTCCTTTTTGCCCATAAGTCTGGCGGCTTCAAAGGCGTCCTCGTCGGATACGGGGATTATCTCGTCATAAATGTCCCTATCCAGAATTTCGGGGACAAAATTTGCGCCTATGCCCTGAATTCCGTGCTTTCCTGCACTTTTTCCCGATAAAAGAGCGGATTTCTCAGGCTCCACCGCAACGATGCGTATGCTCTTGTTCTGCTCCTTTAAATATCTGCCCGTGCCCGTTATGGTGCCGCCGGTGCCCACTCCAGCAACGAAAGCCGCCAGCTCACCGTCAGTGTCACGCCAGATTTCAGGGCCTGTGGTCATATAGTGGGCCATGGGGTTTGCAGGATTTGTGAACTGGCCTGCAATAATGGAATTAGGGATGGAAGCTTTCAGCTCCTCCGCCTTTTCTATGGCTCCGCTCATACCCTGAGCACCGGGGGTCAAAACCAGCTCTGCGCCGTAGGCCTTCATGATTTTCTGCCGCTCCACGGACATACTGTCCGGCATTACGATAATCAGCCTGTAGCCACGGGCGGCGCAGACAGAGGCAAGGCCTATGCCGGTGTTTCCGGAGGTTGGCTCTATAATAACGCTGTCCTTTTTTAAAAGACCTGCTTTCTCCGCCTCATCAAGCATATTCTTTGCCACTCTGTCCTTGACGGAGCCGGCGGGGTTTAAATACTCAAGCTTTGCAAGAAGCTTTGCCTTTAAGCCCAGCTCCTTTTCAATATTTCCAAGCTCCAGCAGGGGAGTGCCGCCTATGAGCCGGGCGGCGGAAGTGTATATATTTGCCATTTTAATTCTCCTTATAGTCTAAAAATTCTGTCCACGGATAGGCTTTCGGGGGCAAAGCTTCAAAGTCCATGGGCTTTTTTGAAAAAGGATGAGAGAAGCCGAGGGCTTCCGACCAGAGGGCGAGGGGGCAGTCCTTATATGTGCTGCCGTACTTCACATCCCCCAGAAGCGGCATTTTTCTTGACGCAAACTGCACCCGTATCTGATGGGAACGGCCGGTGTGAAGCATGATTTCCACAAGGCTTTTGTCTCCGTCGCTTTTCAGGACACGGTAACTAAGCTCCGCCTCTTTAACGCCCTTTCGGGGTCTTTTTACCACATAGCTTTTGTTTTTGGCGCTGTCCTTAAACAGCAGATCCTTAAAAACTCCCTCACTGTCATCGGGACAGCCCTGAACAACAGCCAGATATTTTTTCTTTAGACCACGGTCTTTAACAAGCCCTGACAGCTTTCCGGCGGCTTCCTTTGTCCGTGCGTACAGCATAACGCCGCCCACGGCACGGTCAAGCCTGTGTACGGGGAAAATCTCTCCACCCAGCTGCTGCTTCAAAAGCTCAGGCATACCCGGGCTTTCGGAGAGAACTCCTGCCGGTTTCACGCACAAAACCAGCGCCTTATCCTTATATAAAATATTTATTTCCATTTAATCACCGCTTTATATTTTAACTCAGCTTTCCGTTTTTAGCAACACTTCTGATATCGGTACAGCGGGAAAGCGGAAAAACCATATAAAACTTGCAATTTTTTGCAGATTATTCCTTTCGTCTATTGCAATTTTGCCTGCAACAATGCTATAGTATAAAATAGCGGATGAGTGGCATTTAAGAGAAAAAAGCGCTTTTCCATGCGGAAAAAGCGGATAAATCCTTACGACTGTCAGATTCTGCGTTTTATCCTTTGCAGATATGCTTTGATTGGAGATAATTTTAATGAGCATTGCAAATGTGCTTTCTCTTCTGGGCGGAGTTGCCCTGTTCCTTTTCGGCATTACACTTATGGGCGAGGGCCTCAAAAGAGTTGCGGGAAACTCCCTTGAAATGGTGCTTTATAAACTCAGCGGCACCCACCTGCGGGCGCTTTTGCTCGGAGCAGGAGTTACCTCGGTGATTCAGTCCTCCTCGGCTACCTCCGTAATGGTGGTGGGCTTCGTAAACTCCGGCATGATGAAGCTGCGGCAGGCGGTAAATGTTATTCAGGGCGCTCTTATAGGCACCAGTATTACAGGCTGGATCATCTGTCTTTCAAGCGTTAACGGTTCGGGCTGGGTTGCCCTGCTGTCCACCTCCACCATTACGGCGGTTGTGGCGGTTGTGGGAATAATCCTGAGAATGTTTTCCAAAAAGCAGAGCCACCATCAGGTGGGAGACATCCTTATGGGCTTTGCCATTTTGATGTTCGGTATGCAGACCATGAGCGGTGCCGTGGCACCGTTAAAGGAAAGCGAAAAGTTTATAAGCATGATGACCACTTTCTCAAACCCCGTTTTGGGAATTCTGGCGGGTGCTTTGTTTACCGCCGTTTTGCAGAGCGCTTCCGCAGCGGTGGGTATTTTGCAGGCGCTGAGTATGACGGGGGCCATAAGCTTTGCCACTGCTTTTCCCGTAATTCTGGGTATTGCGGTGGGCGCTGCCGTGCCCGTGCTGCTTTCTGCCATCGGCGCCAAGGCAGACGGAAGGCGTGCCGCTTTGTCCTATCTTATGATCGAGTCTCTGGGCGCCCTGATTTGCGCCGTGCTGTACTACGGACTGGACGCACTGGTGGGGCTGAACCTTAACGGGTGGGTCATGAACACCTTCAGCATTGCCGCAGTAAACACCCTTTTCCGTCTGGCAACGGCAGTTATTCTCTTTCCCTTTGATAAGCAGATCATCTCTCTTACAAAGCTTGTCGTCAGGGAGAGCAGCGGCGAGCAGACCATCAGCAGGGAGTTTGACAGACTGGACGAGCGCTTTTTGCAGCATCCTGCCCTTGCAGTTGAGCAGAGCCGCCTGACGGTGAACTCCATGGCAAAAACCGCAAGAGCAAATATGTTTTCTGCCATAGGCCTGCTGAGTGAATACAGCGAAGAGGGCAGGCAGAAGGTAGAGAAAATCGAAGAACTGGTGGATATGTACGAGGATAAGCTGGGTACATACCTTGTGAAGCTTAACACTCAGGAGCTGAACCGCAGGCAGAACGAAAGCGTTTCCAAATACCTGCATACACTCAGCGACTTTGAGCGTATAAGCGACCATGCCTCAAATGTGGCACAGGTGGCAAATGAGCTTCACAGTAAAAAGCTGGAGTTTTCGCCCTCGGCAAAGCATGAGCTTGGGGTGCTGACAGGGGCTATAGGCGATATTTTAAACCTTGCCATTGACGCCTTTCTGGATGAGGATGTGGAAAAGGCCAGACTGGTTGAGCCGCTGGAGGAGCGGATAGACATTCTCTGCGACGAGATGAAAATACGCCATGTGGAGAGATTGCAGCAGGGGGTATGCTCCCTGTCTCAGGGCTTTATTTTTAACGACCTGCTTACGGACTACGAGCGAGTTGCCGACCACTGCTCAAATATTGCCATTGCGCTGATTGAGCTTCAGGCCGACTGCTTCGATACCCACGGATATATAATAAATCTAAAGGAGCTGCACTCGGCAGATTTTGAAAAGAACTACGAAGAGTACGCCAAAAAGTACCAGATATAAAGAAGAAAGACGGTCTTTGACCGTCTTTTTTATCCTCTGAATTTACAATGGGGGTTGAAACAGTTTTCAGAAAACAGAGCATCAAGAGCGCTGTTATAGTCAGAGAGGTATTTTGCACGCTTGAGCTGCTTGATATTCTTCTCACCGCCTGGAAACATATCCTGCATATAATACCACAGCTCTTTAAGCCTTGCCAGAGTGAAATGCTCGCTGAGTCCGGAGGAGACCAAAGCAGCGGAAAGCTCATCCAGAAAGTCCCTGAGTTCCCCTTTTTCCAGAGCACTTCCACCGTTAAGCTGCCGCACAAGTGCAGGATTTGCACACATACCACGGCCAACCATAACTTTTTCGCAGGGGGTAACTTTCAGTAAATTCCCCAACTCTTCGGATGAAAAAATATTTCCGTTATAGCACAGTGGATTTTTGCTGTTTTCCACCGCATATTTAAACGCCGATAGCTCCACGGGGCTTTTGTACTGACCTGCCCTGTTTCTGGCGTGAACGGTCAGCTCATGGATAGGATATTTGTTATAAACCTCCAGAATTTCCGGAAAATGCAGGGAGTCCTCCACGCCCAGTCTGGTTTTTACGGAAATTTTAATGTCTGTGTGAGAGAAAATCTCTTCCAGAAAACGGTCAAGCCCCTGAATATCTGCCAGCATACCTGCGCCCTTGTGCTTTGGAACCACGGTTCCTGAGGGACAGCCTGCGTTCAGGTTTACCTCTTTATAGCCCATTTCTCCGAAAAGCTTTGCAGCGCCGATAAATTGCTCCGAAGCGTTGCACAGAACCTGCGGCACAAGATTTATGCCGGAGTTATTCTCAGGCAGAATGTCCCGCATTGAGCCGGACTTGAATTTTCCCGAACCGTCGGGAGAGATAAAAGGGGAATAGTATTTTGTAATACCCGAAAAGCGGCGGTTTAAGGTGTTTCTGAAGGCATATCCTGTCAGCCCTTCCATTGGGGCAAGGTAATAAATCATAAGCTCACTTCCAAAAATTCAAACTGCCACTATGATACAGGAAAGAAGCTCAGGGAGCAAGAAATTTTTTTCCTGTAATTGAAATATTCATAAATTAAATATATAATCGAGAGGTTAAAAGAAATGAAAGGGGACGCTGCCGTGAGGTATCCTACCGTTACAAGAATATTGGCGATTTTTCTGGCTCTCTGCTCCCTTGGGCTCGTAGGTGCCGCCGGATTTGGACTTTACACCGGCAGCAGGGAAAAGAGGGCTCAGCTCAAGGAATTGTGTGAGATTAAAAGTTGGGCAGAGGAGTACCGAAGCCTTGATCTTCAGCTCAACGGCGAGAGCAAAGCCGAGGAGATGGACCGAAGCTTAAAATCAGACAATGAAAAGCACGCTCAGTCGTCCTCCGAGCACAGGCGTGAGCTGGCAGAGTACAGCGCAGGAAAGAGCGGCGTTCAGATAGGCTCTCAGGCTTTGATTCAGGGAGACGATAAGCTGTTTCAGGGCTGGGAGCAGTATTACAAGGCTGCGGACATACTGAAAGAGAAGGAACAGGAGTTTAACGAGGGTTATGCCCGTTTTCAGGCAGGGATGACAGCCCTTGAGGCTTCAAAAAAGCTTTATGACGGAGCAGTGCAGGCACTTGAAGGGGCGAAAGGCATTGTAAACGAGCTTGAAACACTGGATCAGGTGTTTGAAAACGGAGACCTTGAAGAGGCTTACGACAGAATTCTCACTGCCTGCGAGAGAGGACTATACGCAATTCAGCAGGCAGAAAATATTTTAAATTCCATGCTGGAGCAGGGGCTGATTAGCTCTGAACAGCTTGAAGCCATAGAAAACGAGATAATCGCCGCAACAGGCATGAGCAGCGGAGAAATAAAGGCAAAGCTACAGACCGATTACGAGTACCTGCTAAACAGCGGCGGGCTTACTCAGGAGCAGTTCGATGAGCTAAAAGCGGTGTACGACGAAAACAGAGCCGCTCTTGCCGCCGTGGCAGCGGTTATAAAGAAATATCTGCCGCCTGCGGAGGAGAAGCTTAAAGCCATGGGGGAGGAGCTGCGGCAGGCTCAGGCCCAAGTGGACGGAATGAAGCCTCTTATAGAGCAGGGGAAAGCCGCTCTGGAAGAGGGCAGAAAAGGACTTGCACAGGCAGAAAGCGCCTTGAAGCAGGGCGAGGACGCTCTTATTTCCGGGGAAAAGAAGCTCAATGAGGAGCAGGGAAAGCTCAATGAAAAGCTGCCTGAGCTGCAAGAGCAGAAGGAAAAGCTGGAGGAAGAGCAGCGGGATATTGAACGGCTGACAGAGGATACGGAGCAGCGGAAAAGCCTTGAGGGAAAACGCAGCTCTCTCAGCTTGCAGCTTCGCTCAATAGAGCCGATAAGGGAGAGCTTCGGCAGCGGAACGGAGCTTTATGCGGCGGCGCAGGACTATATAGTAAGCTTTGAAAAGGAGATAAACGGAAGCTTCGTAAACAGGATCCTTATGGCTGTTATAATGGGTCTTGGCGCAGCGGCAGGACTTTGCTGCCCCGTATTCTTTTTCGGCATGGAGAGAGGCAGAAGGCAGCGGCTCGTTTTGCCGGCGGTGTGTGCTGCATTTTCCGCAGCGGCGCTGCTTGTGGGCATAACGGGGCTTGATTTTGTGTCTTCTTCCTCCGTTACGGTTATTTGTGCCGCCGCAGCACTTGTGCTCTTTGGCAGCCTTGAAAAAAAGAAAAAGGAAATATAAGGAAATATAAAAAACACCTCGGAACTCCGATTCCGAGGTGGTTTTTTTATAAGGCTGTAAACCGTCAGGCTTCGTCATAACCCATGGGGTTTTTGGACTGCCAGTTCCATGTGTCTCTGCACATATCGTCCAGATTGTAAATTGCTTTCCAGTGCAGCAGCTCAGCACTCTTGTCAGGGCTTGCGTACACTGTTGCAAGGTCGCCTGCACGGCGGGGGGCAATCTCATAGGGAATCGGGATTCCGGTCACACGCTGGAAGGCCTTCACCATGTCAAGAACGCTGTAGCCGTTGCCGGTGCCAAGGTTAAAGACATGCTCACCCTTGTGCTGCTGCATATATTCAATAGCTGCAACATGGCCTCTTGCAAGGTCAACAACATGGATATAGTCACGCACGCCTGTGCCGTCGTGGGTGTCGTAATCATCACCGAAAACATTCAGGTGGTCAAGTCTGCCAACTGCAACCTGAGAGATGTAAGGCATAAGGTTGTTGGGAATACCTCTGGGATCCTCGCCGATAAGACCGGAGGAGTGAGCGCCGACAGGGTTAAAGTAGCGCAGCAGAACTATTGACCAGTCCTTATCCGCATAGGCGGTGTCTCTCATGATCTGCTCGGACATATATTTGGTCCATCCGTAAGGATTGGTGCACATACCTGTAACGGAGCTTTCCTTGAGAGGCATTTCGTTCTCGCCGTTGTAAACTGTGGCAGAGGAGGAGAAAACAATGTTTTTAACGCCGTGGTCTCTCATGGTCTCGCAGAGAACAACGGTGGAAATCAGGTTATTGTCGTAATATTCAAGGGGCATACTTACGCTTTCACCTACGGCTTTGAGGCCTGCAAAGTGAATGGCGCAGTTAATATCGGGGTGCTGGTCGAAAATGCGGTTTAAGGCCTCACGGTCACGGACATCATTTTCATAAAAAGCTACCTTTTTTCCGGTTATCTGCTCAACTCTGTCCAGAGATTTTTTGCTGGAGTTTACAAGGTTATCAACAACTACAACGTCCATGCCCTTGTTTAAAAGCTCAACGCAGGTATGGCTTCCGATATATCCGGCACCGCCGGTAACAAGAACTTTCATATTATTACCTCTCAGTCAAGCAAAGCTTCAGGATATACACCCTGAGCTCTCATTTCTTTGATGTGATTTACAACGCTTTCCATGTCCTCACGATAGGTTATGCCGTACCAAGTCTCATGGCAGTTGAGAACCTTGACGGTGGCTTTATTCTCCTTAATAAGAGAGTTTGCCACAAAGGGCAGGAAGTATTCGCATTTGGTGGGGTTTACAGGGAGATTTTCGTCCAGCCATGCAGGGAAGCGGGCCTCGATCTCGTCCAGCATGGAGTTCTGGAAGCCCCAAAGGTTCATGGACACGGGGACCTGACCGGAAACGGAGGTCCAGCTTTCGCCGTCATCCTCGGTGTAGGCGCCGTTCTCGCCGTCCTTTTTGATTTTTGTGTGCTCCACAACATCGGTAAGCAGGCCGTTTTCCACCTGACAGATACCTCTGGCAACGGTGCCGTGCTCGGTGACGGTGTTTATGAGCTTGTAGGCCACCATGGCGTGCTCAGTGTCGCCGTGGTCGGCGGCAAGATAGTCATAAATTGCGGTGTAGGCACCGGGACCGTAGTAATCGTCCGCATTTATAACGGCAAAAGGCCCTTTCACTGTGCCCTTGCAGGACAGGATTGCGTGGGCTGTACCCCAGGGCTTGACTCTGCCCTCGGGAATCCGGTAGCCCTGAGGAAGATTATCAAGCTGCTGATAAATATAATCCACATGGAAGTATTTCTCCATGCGGCGGCCCACCGCCTCTTTGAAGTCCTCCTCTATCTCGTGCTTTATGATGAAAGCAACGTTTCTGAAGCCTGCTTTGTATGCGTCATAGAGGGAGAAGTCTATAATTGCGTGGCCTTTTTCGTCCACGGCGGCAATCTGCTTTAAACCGCCGAAACGGCTGCCCATACCGGCGGCCATAATGACAAGAGTGGGGTTTTGCAAGATGAATACACCTCCGAAAAATCAGATTTTGTATTTTTATTATAGCAGTATTATCATGGTTTGTATACTGTCAATAAACTTAAAAAAGTGACTATTTTAGCCTGTCCTGATGTGATTTTACAGCATTACGACTAAATATCAAACATTCCTGCAAGTACCATAAAGCCGACGACAATATCTGAAAAACGCCTGAACCGTCAGCGGTACAGGCGTTAATAAAAATCAGTATCTTTCCATTGCCAGACGGCAATAGTAATTAAAGGTCCGCTCCCGCTCAAGGGTGGTGGAATCCATATGGCCGGGGTAAACCTCGTAGTCACCGGAGAGCATACACAGCTTCTTTATGGAGCGCAGCTCCTCATCCATGTCTCCGCCCGGCATATCGGTTCTGCCGCAGCTGCCCTTGAAAAGTGTGTCGCCGCAGAAAAGCGCATCCTGACAGATTATGCTGACGCCGCCGGGAGTGTGGCCGGGTGTGGCAAGAATTTTAAAGCTCATGCCTGCAAGCTCCAGCTCGTCGCCGTCCTCATAGTGCCTGCCGTACTCCGGCATGGCGTAGCCGAACATTTTTTCCATAGGGTCGGAGGAGAGGGAGGCATCGTCCTTTTTGCTGATATAAACGGGGATGTTCAGCTCCTCGCAGATATAGTTTGCCGCACCCACATGGTCAAAGTGGCCGTGGGTTATAAGCACTGCCTGAGCCTTCAGCTTGTTGTCCTCAAGGTAGTCCAGAATGGCGTTTGCCTCGTCGCCCGGGTCGATGACCACGCACTGGAGAGTGTTTTCGTTGGTAACAATGTAGCAGTTTGTTTCATACTGGCCAACGGCTAAGGTTTTAATAAGCATTTTTAAAGCTCCTTTGTGTCTAAAATTATAGTGACAGGTCCGTTATTTTCGGACTTTACAAGCATTTTAGCGCCGAATTGACCGGTCTCCACCTTGAAGCCGTGACTGCGGCACTGCTCTATAACAAGCTCATAAAGGGGGATTGCGGTTTCGGGCTTTGCGGCTCTGGAAAAACCGGGACGGCGGGATTTGCAGTCGGCATACAGGGTGAACTGGCTCACGATAAGAAGCTCTGCCCCTGCGTCTGAGGGATTCAAATTCATTTTGCCGTTTTCGTCGGTAAATATCCTGAGACCGCAGATTTTATCTGCAATTTTGAGGGCTTCCTTTTCTCCGTCCTCCTCATGCACACCCAAAAGCACAAGAAAGCCCTTTGAAATACGGCCGGAGATCCTGCCGTCGATCTCCACGGAGGCGGAGTTTACACGGGTCACAACAGCTCTCATAATCTGCTCATCTCCTTATCTTCCGTTTCTCTCCACCGATGAAACACCGGCAATGGAGGAGAGACGGTTCATAATATATCTCAGCTCACCGGAATTCTTCACCTCAAGGCTTACGACCGTGCAGGCCTGACCGCCGCCGGTATCCTTTGATGAAAGGGTTCTGACCTTGGCATTGAGGGAGTTAAAGACGGTGGCAATATCCATAACAAGACCGGAGCGGTCCTTGGCGTTTATAACGATGGTGGTGACATAGCTGTCGGTGATCTGCTTTGCCCAGTCCACCTTTACCCAGCGCCCGTCCGTGCCGGGATTGCCCATGCGCTTCTGGTAATTTTCACAGTCACGGCGGTGGATGGACACGCCCTGCCCACGGGTGATAAAGCCCACAATGTCATCCCCCGGTACGGGAGTGCAGCAGCGGGAAAACTTTACAAGACAGTTGTCCAGACCCTCAACCAGTACGCCGTGGACGCCCTTCTTTTCCTTTCTGGCGTTCTGCTCCCGCCGCTCGGCGGCCTGAGAGACCTTGTCCAGAACGGATTTTTTGGGGTCGGGCTTCAGATTTTTCAGCTCGTCCTTGAGCCTGTTTGCCACACGACCCACGGTGACGCCGCCGTAGCCTATGGCGGCATAAAGATCTTCTCTGGTGGCAAAGGACAGCCTCTTGAGCACAGGAGTCATTACCTCCTCGCAGAGAACCTCCTCTGCGCTCATGCCAAGGTGCTTCAGCTCGTCAAACAGCATCTGGCTGCCACGAAGAATATTGTCCTCACGCCGTTCTTTTTTGTACCACTGCTTGATTTTGGTTCTGGCAGAGCCGCTCTTTGCCACATTGAGCCAGTCACGGCTGGGGCCGGGAGCGGAGTTTGAGGTGCGGATCTCAACGATGTCTCCGTTTTGAAGCTTGTGGTCAAAGGTGACTATTCTGCCGTTTACTTTGGCTCCCACCATGTGGTTTCCCACGTCGGAATGAATCGAATAGGCAAAGTCTATGGGTGTAGCACCGGCAGGCAGGTTAATAACATCACCCTTGGGAGAGAAAACGAAAACCTCGTCGGCGAACATATCGATTTTAAGGTTGTGGAAAAAGTCCTGTGCGTCGGATTCCTGCTGGCTTTCCAGCAGGCGGCGTATCCATGCAAACTTGTCCTCGTCTCCTGTTTTGACGGAGTTTCCCCCGTCGCTCATTTTGTATTTCCAGTGGGCGGCAACGCCGTATTCCGCAGTGTGGTGCATTTCCCATGTGCGGATCTGCACCTCGAAGGGAATACCCTCGGAGCCTATGACCGTTGTGTGAACACTCTGGTACATATTGGGCTTGGGAGTGGAAATATAGTCCTTGAAGCGGCCGGGAACGGGCTTGAACATATCGTGGATTATACCAAGAACATTGTAGCACTCAGGTATGGTGTCCACGATCACACGGAAAGCACACAGGTCAAAAATGCCGTTGATACTCAGCTTTTGGGAGTACATCTTGCGGTAAATGCTGTAAACATGCTTTATCCTGTAGAAAATCGAAGCCTTGCAGCCCTCGGCCTCCAGACGCTTTTCGATTTTCTGCTTCATGTTTTCCATGAACTTTTCCAGTGTGGGCATTTTCTTAGCCAGCGCATCGGTAATTTCCTTGTAGCCCGCAGGGTCAAGGTACTGAAGGGAAAGATCCTCCAGCTCCCATTTTGCCTTCTGCATACCTAAGCGGTGGGCAATGGGGGCGTAGATCTCCATGGTTTCGAGGGATTTGGAACGCTGCTTTGCAGGGGACTGGTAGGCCATGGTTCGCATATTGTGCAGCCGGTCGGCAATTTTTATAAGGATGACCCTGATGTCCTTGGCCATGGCCATGAGCATCTTACGCAGGTTCTCCATCTGCTCGTCCTCTTTGCTGGTATACTGCACTCGGGTAAGCTTTGTGACACCCTCCACAATATCCGCCACTGCCGTGCCGAACTGCTTTGCAATGTCGCTGTGGGTAAGGGAAGTGTCCTCTATCACGTCATGGAGCAGAGCGGCAATGATAGAGTCCTCGTCAAGACCCATGTCCACGGAAATGTCCGCCGCCGCCACACAGTGGGTAACATAGGGAGAGCCGTCCTTCCGTTTTTGACCGGAATGAGCGGTTCTCGCCATTTCATATGCAGCCCGTATACGGCCGATGTCCATGCCGTGGCAGCTTTTCTTTATTTTGTCCTCCAGCTCCTCGTACATTTTGTCAGGGTCCAGAAGCTCATGCTCCGTCATGGGACTTGAAGACTCCTGAACGGGAGCGGAAGTATTTAAAATTTTGTCTTTTTCGTCTATGTTTCCTTTTATGTCTGTCATAGGGTTCACCTGATTTCTTATATTGCCCTCAGCGTCCGCATTATACGGCTGCCCTCCAGATCGGCCTTGCCTTCAATGCCGGCAGGGCTTGCATGGAATATGCTGCCGTCAGGACTTTTTAAAAGCCCCGTTTCAAGAAAGGTCATAATGCAGATGCAGAATGTTTCCGGTGCCATGCCGCAGGGACACTGGGAGATTATTTCCTCCACGCTGTCTCCGAGGGTGAAGGAGGGGCCGAAGCCCGTCCATATTCTGGCAAAATCCCTCCGCTCCGGGCAATATCTTGCGGCGGCACGGGCGGCACCGAGGTTATTTTTCAGTATCTCACGGCAAAGCTCCAGCGGCTGATGCTTACGCAGAGCGCTTATATTGAGCTGCACTGAAGTGGTGCCCAGATACCTGTTTATTTCCGGATTAAAGGCAAGGTCTATAAAGTCACCGTGCCGAAGGTCAAATTCATCGGAAATGTGGTTAAAAAATATTCCGTCCATATGGAACCTGCCGTGGCTCAGACGCAGGCGGAGATGACCGCCGTTTGTATTTGCAAAGTCATCCACCCTTAAATCCAGCATACACATGAGGGGTCTTTCGTTGCCTTCGCCGCAGGGCTCAAGCTTGCTCAGCTCCTCAACATTTTCCACGCTGAGAGCGGCGGGACGGCAGATGAATATATCGCATATGGTACAGGGAGGACGAACGGGATTTTTCTCTTTGTAATATTTTGCCAGCGCCTCACGGAACGGGGCGATGTTTTCCCGCTTTATGGTAAGGCCTGCGGCCTTTGCGTGACCGCCGAAGCCGGTAAGATAGCCTGCGCAGGCGGAGAGAGCCTCGTATAAATTAAAGTCTCCGTAGCTGCGGCAGGAGCCTTTGCCGTTTTCCCCGTCCATACTTATCATAATTGCAGGCAGGCCGAACTCCTCGGCCACCTTTGAGGCAACTATGCCTATAACGCCCTGCTGCCAGCCGTCGGAAAAAAGGACAATGGGGGAGTCGGGAGCGTTCTCTTTGAGCATTTCAAAGGCCTGAGCGGTTATGTGGTCCTGAATGTTTTTCCGCTCCTGATTCAAAAGGCACAGTCTCTCCGCAAGAGCAGAGGACTGCTCTCTGTCTATGCACATGAAAAGCTCTCTTGCCAGATCCGCCTGATACATTCTTCCGGCGGCGTTAATTCTGGGGCCTATGCGAAAGCCTATGTCTCCCGCTCCGATTTCGGCACTGGGTTTAATGCCGGAGGCGGTGATAAGGGAGGCAAAGCCGGGGTTCGGGTCTAAATTCAGTTTTTCCAGACCCTTGCACACCAGACAGCGGTTTTCACCCACCAGAGGCATAACATCAGCCACCGTGCCCACCGCCACATAGTCGCAGTAGCGGTCCATGGCCATCTGCCAGTCACCCTCACAGGCGCAGATAAGCTTCAAGGCAACGCCCACGCCTGCCAGATTTTTGTTGGGGTAGCAGTCGTCAGAGCGCTTGCAGTCTATAACCGCTACGGCGTCGGGAACAAGGCCGTCCCTGCGGCACTCGTGATGGTCGGTTATGATAACATCCATGCCTATCGAGCGGGCATACTCCACCTCTTCTATGGCGGAAATTCCGCAGTCCACACTTATTAAAAGCTCCACGCCTTTATCTCTCAGCAGGCGCAGAGCGTTTTTGTTAAGCCCGTATCCGTCCCGAAGTCTGTCGGGTATGTAGGGAATACAGCTGAGACCTTTGCTTCGCAGATAATCCACCATTATGCAGGTGGAGGTTATTCCGTCTGCGTCATAGTCGCCGAAAACGGCGGTGCTTTCTCCGTTTCTGACTGCACGGTGGATCCGCTCCACCGCTTTGTCCATGTCCTGCATAAGCATGGGGTCATGGAGAAGGTCTGCTCCGGAGGAGAGAAAAACTTCTGCCTGAGCTTTGGTTTTGATTCCCCGAAGAGCCAGTGCTTCCGTAAGCAGGGGCCCGAAGCCTGCGCCCGATAGCTGAGAGCCTGCGGAGGCAGCGGCAAAGGGGATTGCCCAGCTATTGTTTTTCATGTTTATCAGCCCTCTCCAACAATTACTTCATTAGAAAAACATAATAACAGATTTTTGTATACAATTCAACTTATTTGTTGTAGTCTTCCAGTCTGCGGACGGAGCCGTGAAGCCCGTCTTTTTCCATAAGCTTTTCCAGAGCTTCCGCAGGGGAGGCGGCCACTTTGAAAAGCTCCATGCAGCTCTCGCTCATAAACTTCTGCTCTGCCGTGGCTCTGAGCATACTGAGCATTGGCTCATAGTAGCCGTCGGTATTTAAAATTACTATGGGCTTATTGAGCTGACCCAGCTGCTTTAAGGTAAGCGTTTCAAAAAACTCCTCGAAACTGCCTATGCCGCCTGGCATGAGAATAAATCCGTCGGCCTTTTCCTCCATCAGCGCCTTGCGCTCACGCATGGTGTCGGTGAGAATAAACTGACCGCAGCTTTTAAAGAGAACGCCGGGAATATCGAAAAATCCGGGAGCTATGCCTATAACATGAGCGCCGCCGTGAAAGGCAGCTTTGGCACATGAACCCATAAGACCTTCTCTGCCGCCGCCGAACACCAGTGTGTGACCCTTTTGGGCAATCTCACGGCCCAGATTTTCTGCCGCTTCATAATATTTGCTCTCCAGCTTCTCTGAGGATGCACCGTAAACGCATATATTCATGTAAACAAGTCCTTTCCTGTGATTTTTAAGCCTATCTTTATATTATATTTCCGCAAAAGCCCTGTGTCAATCCGCTTTTTCTGGTATTTCGGCTGATATGCAGGGGATTGCTAATGCCGTCGTTTGAACACTGAAATACACAAAAGACTATATAAAAAGAAGCCCCCATTCAGAGGGCTTCCGATTTTATTCAGTTACTTTACGGAACAGCCTCAGTCAACCACGGAAGTTTTGACATACAGGGTAATGGGAGCATCATAGCCGGAAATCTCGGCGTATGTATTCAGGTAAAAGCCATAACCTGTAACCCCTGTGGGAGAATATGAAAATCTGCTGTCTGCGGGGGAGTTGGTAAAGCTGTCTATAATTTTCCCCTTTTTATCCGCTGCGCCGTAGTCTACACCCATATGGGATATTCTATCGGAATCGCCATGCCATGTGCCGCGAACTTCAACCAGAGCGTTATCGGGACCAAAATTATCGCTCCATGTAATTGTTTGAATAAGGCTTACACCGTAAACAAGGCTTGAATCAGCATTTGAAGTGACCGTAAAGCTTGTTTCATACAGACCACCGCCGGATTCGTACTGTTTTAAAAGCTGAGTATTGACAACCACATCAGGCTCTTCAATAACATTTCCGTCTTTGTCCAGAACTACGGCTTTAATTTCCAAGCCTTCAGCAGGGGACGAACCGCAGGCAGATGTTATTACTGCCAGACACAGGACACTCAAACACACCAAAACTGCAAAGCCCATGGATTTTTTGCTTTTCATGCTTAAATCCTCCTGTATTTTGTGATAAAAATATTATATCACCGGCGGGATTTTTGGTCAATCCGCTTTTTCTTGACCGAAAGGCGGTTTTGGGGTATCATATAAATTGGATTGGAGGCGCTTATGAAAAGAAGCCTTGTTATTTTAATTGTTTTTGCCGTCTGCCTCAGCCTTGCGGCCTGCGGCGGCGGTGCTTACGAAAGCTCCGGTGAGGGGCTTTCGGTTATTGCCACCGGTTTTCCCTCCTTTGATTTTGCAAGAGTTATAGGGGGAGAGCGGGTCAAGGTCACTCTGCTTGTGCCGCCGGGAGCAGAGACACACAGCTTTGAGCCTACACCGCAGGACATTATAAGAATTGAAAACTGCGATTTGCTGGTGTGTGCAGGCGGCGATTCCGAGGCGTGGCTGGACACTGTTCTGGAAGGTCAGAGCAGAGAGATAAACAAAATTACCATGCTGGACTGCGTGGACGCTCTGGAAGAGGAGCACAAGGAAGGAATGCAGATAAGCCGCAGACACGAGCATGAACATGAGCAGGAGCACGAACATGAGCATGAAAACGAAGAACATCACCACCATGAGGAGTTTGACGAGCATGTGTGGTGCTCACCTGTAAATGCGGACAGAATATGCAGAGAAATCTGCCTGAAGCTGACTGAGCTTGACCCTGCGGGAGCTGAATACTACCTGCAAAATTACAGGGATTATTCCGCAAAGCTTATGGAGCTGGACAGTGAATTCCGTGAGGCCGTGGAAAAGGGCAGGAGCGACACCCTGATTTTTGCCGACCGCTTTCCCGTGCGCTATTTTGTGGAGGAATACGGCCTTGACTATTACGCCGCTTTCCCCGGCTGCGCCGACGATGTGGAGCCGTCTGCAAAGACCGTTGCATTTTTGATTGACATGGTGCGTGAAAACCGTGTTCCCGCCGTGCTGCATATTGAGTTTTCAAACGAAAAAATGGCGGATATAATCTGCGAGGAGACAGGCTGCGAAAAGCTGCTCTTCCACTCCTGCCACAATGTTACAAGGCAGGAGCTTGACCGTGGCATAAGCTATCTGGAGCTTATGCGGCAAAATGTTTTGACTGTTAAGGAGGCCCTTTCCTGATGGCTATACTTAAATGTGAGGATCTGAGCTTCGCCTATGAGGGGCGGCAGGTTCTCGGCGATGTGAATTTTACCCTCAGCGCAGGCAGCTATCTCTGCGTTGTGGGAGAGAACGGCTCCGGAAAATCCACCCTTATAAAAGGGCTTTTGGGACTTAAAAGCCCTGACGGAGGAAAAATTATTTTCGGAGAAGGACTTAAAAGCACGGAAATCGGCTATCTGCCCCAGCAGACCGCCATGCAGAAGGATTTTCCTGCAAGCGTATACGAGGTGGTGCTTTCGGGCTGTCTCAGCTCTCTGGGAAAGCGGCGCTGGTACAATAAGGAAGACAGAAAAAAGGCCATGGAGAACATGGAGCGCATGGGCATTGAGGACATTAAGGACCGAAGCTATCAGAACCTTTCCGGCGGACAGCAGCAGCGTGTGCTGCTGGCAAGGGCCTTGTGCGCCACAAAAAAGCTGCTGCTTCTGGACGAGCCTGTTACCGGCCTTGACCCCATTGCAACAGGGGAAATGTACAACCTTATAAAGCTTGTAAATCTTTGCGACAACATCACCGTTATTATGGTTTCCCATGACATCCACGAGGCTGTACGCTACGCCACCCACATTCTTCATCTGGGACGCAGACAGCTGTTTTTCGGCACTGCGGCGGAATATAAGGAGTCTGACCTTGCACGGCGCTTTCTGGGAGGCAGAGTATGACTGAACTTTTAAATATGTTTTCCTACAGCTTTATACAGCGTGCCGCAGTGGTTGGAATTCTGGTGAGCCTTTGTGCCGCCCTTCTGGGGGTGTCACTGGTGCTTAAGCGCTACTCCATGATAGGGGACGGACTTTCTCATGTGGGCTTCGGTGCTCTTGCCATTGCAGCTTCTTTGAATCTGGCGCCTCTGGCAGTGGCGGTTCCCACGGTGATAATTGCCGCCGTATTTCTGCTCCGACTCAGTCAGAACAGCAAAATCAAAGGGGATGCGGCCATCGCCATAATCTCCTCATCCTCTCTTGCCATAGGCGTAATCAGCGTTTCGGTTACAACGGGCATGAACACCGAAATCTCAAGCTATATGTTCGGCAGCATACTGTCCCTCAGCCCGTCGGATGCGGTTTTGTCCGTGCTTTTGTCTGTGGCGGTGCTTGGACTTTTCATTGTATATTATCCCAGAATTTTCGCCGTCACCTTTGACGAGAATTTCTCCAAAGCCACAGGCACCAAAACTCAGGTATACAACACCCTTATTGCGGTGCTTACGGCGGTTACCGTGGTTCTGGGCATGAGAATGATGGGCGCTCTGCTCATTTCATCCCTGATTATCTTTCCCGCTTTGTCCGCTATGCGTGTGTGCAAAAGCTTTAAAAGCGTTGTGCTGTGCTCAGGCGGAATTTCCGTGTTCTGCTTTATGGTGGGACTGGTGGCCTCCTATTTTATGGAAACTCCCACAGGCGCAAGCATAGTTGCCGCCGACCTTATAGTGTTCGGCATCTTCTCGCTCATTGGCAGAAAAAAGTGAATAAGGAAATGAATAGGAGTGAAAATATTCATTCCTATTCATTATTTTGTGAATAAACGCATAGAAAATGAATAAAATAAATAAAAATTCAAAAATAACGCATAAAATTTCAAAAAACCTGTTGACAAACGAAACGGGCAGTGCTATTATCACAATCACAAAAGAGATTTTGAATTTTTTTGGAGGAAAAGAAAATGAAAAAGACAGCTAAAATATTAACTCTTATACTTGCACTTTCCATGATGCTTTCTCTGGCAGCCTGCGGCGGAAAAGCTCCTGAGACTCCTGCCCAGTCACCTGAGACTCCCGCAGAAGCTCCTGCAAACGGAGAGGGCGCAGTCGATTATTCCACCGCAAGCCTTGATGAAATCAAGGCCGCACTCACCACTGTAGTTGACGGCAAGCTCACCATGGGCACCAGCCCTGACTTTGCTCCCTACGAGTTCTACGCCATAGATGAGAAGGGCAATCCCTCCCTTGCAGGCTTTGACGTTGCTCTTGCTCAGTACATCGCCGATTATCTTGGCCTTGAGCTTGAGATCATCCCCATGGACTTCGACGGCATTGTAAACGAGCTTATGGCAGGCAACATTGACATCGGCATGGCAGGCATCAGCCCCAAGCCCGAGCGTGCCACCGCAATGGACTTTTCCGATGTTTACTACGAGGGCAAGCAGTGCTTTGTCACCGTTAAGGATAAGGCTGATGACTTCAAGACCATTGAGGATCTTAACAAGGCCGGTCTTTCCATCGCCGCTCAGAACGGCTCCATTCAGCTTGACCTTGCTAACCGGTTCAGCGCCGACGCAGACGTTGTTTCTCTGGTAAAGGTTACCGATATTATTGCAGAGCTGGTTTCCGGCAAACTGGACGGCGCATACGTTGAGACCGTGGTTGCCGAAAGCTACGCAAAGAACTACCCTCAGCTCCATGTTGCAATGGAGGTTCCCTATGAGGAGGCAGAGGGCAACGTAGTTGGCGTACAGAAGGGCAATGCTGCTCTCCTTGCAGGCGTCAACATGGCTCTCAAGGCAGCCGCCGATGACGGTTCCTTTGCTCAGTTTGTCGAGCAGGCCAACGCTCTGGCTCAGGGCGAGACTTATCTGGGTCTGCTTGAGGACAAGGAAGCCTGATTTAAACAAAAGAGCTGATTTTAAACAGGAAACAACCCTCCGAAAACGGAGGGGTTTTCCTTGTGTACCGGTATTTGGTATGCTATTATATTCTTATAAATATATAAAGGAGTTTGGTTAATGCTTACAGTAAAGGGATTCCAGATGGCTTTCAAATACTGGAAAATGTTTTTGGAGGGCGTTGTCTGCACAATTTCGCTCTCTGCTCTTACCGTTATTTTCGGTTTTATTCTTGCGCTGATCCTTACCTTGTGCCGCATGGGGCGGTCAAAAATTCTCAAGGCTATTTCAACCGCTTATGTTGAGATCGTCCGTGCCACCCCTATGGTGGTTCAGATATTCATTATCTTTTACATCGTTTTTGACGGAGTCAAGGTTCTGCCCGGCTTTAAGCTGTTCGGCTTTATAAGGTTTGACCGTTTCTTCCCCGCAGTTGTGGCTCTTGCGCTCAACTCCGGCGCCTACCTTTCCGAGATAATCCGTTCCGGAATCCAGTCCATTGACCTTGGACAGTCTGAGGCTTCACGCTCTCTGGGGCTTTCCCAGTGGAAAACCATGAGATTTGTAATTCTTCCGCAGGCCATTAAAAATATTCTCCCTGCTATAGCCAACGAATTTGTCACCATTATTAAAGAGTCCGCTATCTGCTTTACCATAGGCGTTCAGGACATTATGGCCACGGTCAACGCAGTCAAGGGCGCAACTTTCCGTATGGGCGAGGCACTGATTATTGCAACTGTACTGTATTTCTGCCTTACTTTCCCCACCTCAAAGATTATAGAACATTTTGAAAGGAAGATGAGCCGTGGAGATGTCAGATAAACTGATTGAAGTTAAAAATGTAAAGAAATATTACAACAAGGGCGAGATCAAGGCTCTTGATGACGTCAGCGTTGATATAAACAAAGGCGACGTGGTGGTGCTTATCGGCCCCTCAGGCTCAGGTAAATCCACTCTGCTCCGCTCCCTCAACCTGCTTGAAAAGCCTGACAGCGGCAGTATTGTTTTCGAGGGCGTGGACATTACCAAGAAAAAAGTGAAAAACCGGGAGACCGGCAAAATGGTAAAGCTGGATATAGATGTACACAGGCAGAAAATGGGTATGGTGTTCCAGCATTTTAACCTGTTCCCCCACATGACCATTATGCAGAACATGATTCTGGCTCCCGTGCAGGTGAAAAAAATGCCCAAAGAGCAGGCAGAAAAAATGGCTCTGGAGCTGCTGGCCAAGGTGGGCCTTGGCGACAGGGCGGAGGCCTATCCGATTCAGCTCTCCGGCGGACAGAAGCAGCGTGTTGCAATCGTCCGTGCCCTTATGATGGAGCCTGACGTTATGCTCTTTGACGAGCCTACCTCCGCTCTTGACCCTGAAATGGTGGGCGAGGTTCTGGACGTTATGAAAGGTCTTGCCGCCGAGGGCATGACCATGGTGGTGGTCACTCACGAAATGGGCTTTGCAAGAGAAGTGGGCAACCGTGTTATATTTATGGCTGACGGAAAACTGCTGGAGCAGGGCAGTCCGGAGGATATTTTCCAAAATCCGAAAAATCCCAGACTGAAAGAATTCCTCTCAAAAGTTCTTTGATTTAATAATTTAATCCTCTCTAAGCCTTGCGGCGGCAAGCTCCGTAAGACTGAAATAAATCCCAATGCCTGACTTTGCCGTAGGTAAAATCAGGCAGACAGAAAAACAGGGCGCAAAAGCGCTCTGTTTTTTTTAGTGCTACATTAGCACTCACACTAATAGAGTGCTAATGTTAACAGTTCGTTCATATAAACAGGTATATTTCGTAACATTTGTGCAGTATCTTATATACAGAACGAAGCGAGAGATATGAAAGCTCGTTCAAAGTAATTATAATTAACGGAGGTAAATTTAAAATGTTTGAACTTATACCTTTTAATCACAATATCCGCAGAGTTGCTTCCTTTGATCCTTTCCGTGCCATGGATGAGCTTGAAAACGAAATGTTCCGCAGCTCAAACGCTCCTGCGTCCTTCCGCACCGATGTTCAGGACAAGGGAGAAGCCTTTGTTCTTGAGGCCGAGCTTCCCGGCATGAAGAAAGAGGACATTGAGCTTAACATAGAAAACGACTGCCTTACAATTTCCGCAGTCAGAAAGGCCGACGAAACCGAGAAGAAGCCTAACTATGTTAAACGCGAGCGTTATTTCGGCTCTTACAGCCGCAGCTTTGATGTGTCCGGCATTGACATTGACAAGATAGAGGCTTCCTACAACGACGGTATTCTTACCATCTTAATGCCCAAAAAAGTTGAGCTTGTACCCCCTTCCAGAAAGCTTGAAATCAAGTAAGCTCAACTTATTATAAAGTCAGACATCTGTAATCATCTCTTTTCTCCCTTTTTTATTACACCTCTCTTTTCTCGAAGGCAGGCAGCCGAAAGGCTGTCTGCTTTTACTTGCCATGGGGGCAGAGCTGTAATATAATAAACCCAAAAGGAGTTTGATTATATGTATTTTGACACCCACGCCCATTATGATGATGAGGCTTTCGACAGCGACCGCCATGAGCTTATACCTGAGCTTTTCCGTCAGGGGGTTGAGCTGATTGTTAATCCGGGAGTGGATTTGAAAACAAGCGAAATTGCAATGGAGCTTGCGGATAAATATGAACAGGTTTACTTTGCCGCAGGCTGGCATCCCGAGGAATGGGAGAGCGCAACAGACGAAGCTTTTGCACAGCTGCGGGAGATTGCAAAGCATGAAAAATGCGTGGCTATCGGCGAAATCGGCCTTGATTACTACTGGGACGACAGCCACAAGCAGGAGCAGAAGGCACTTTTCCGCCGCCAGATTGAACTGGCACTGGAGCTGAACAAGCCCGTTAGTGTCCACGACCGTGAGGCCCACGGGGACTGCATGGAAATTATTTCCGAATATCCTCAGCTCAGAGGAGTTCTGCACTGCTATTCAGGCAGCGCAGAAATGGCAAAGGAGCTGTTAAAACGGGGCTGGTATCTGGGCTTTGACGGGCCGATTACCTATAAAAACGCCAGAAAAAATATAGAAGCTCTGGAAATCTGCCCTCTTGACCGATTTGTAATCGAGACCGACAGCCCCTATTTAAGCCCTGTTCCCATGCGTGGAAAGCGGAACAACTCGGCAAATCTGAAATATATCGTTGAAAAAATTGCCGAAATAAAGGGCATTACCCCCGAAGAGGCTGCCCGACTCAGCCTTGAAAACGGCAAAAAGCTGTACAATATTAAATAAAGTCCGTAACATAGCTTGTTTTACGGAAAAATTCTTATAAAATGTCACATAAGACAGAAAAACGGAGTATGCCGAAACTCGGCATACTCCGTTTTGTATTTTATGAACTGAGAATTTAACAGTTTTCAGGGGGCTTTTAAAATCAACACCTGATTTTCCATATTCTGTGAGAGAGTGAAAGAGCTGCCTTCGGCCTCTTTTACAAATTCACGGGGGAACAGGGAGGTAAACTCCTTCAGCTCCGCAATCTCCTCAAAGCCAAGGCTTCCTAAACGATAGTGCATGGGAATTATGACCGTGGGATTTAAGCTTTCCGCAACTTTCTTTGCGGTTTGGGGGTCAATGGTGAAAATTCCGCCTACGGGGATAAGCAGAACATGGGGAGAGCCGATGGCGGCTTTCTGTTCTTCGGTCAGCTCGTGACCCAAATCCCCAAGATGACAGACCCTGATACCCTCTGCTTCAAATACTCTTACAGTGTTGCCTCCACGCAATGTGCCGCCCATGGGGTCATGCTTTGTCTGAATTTCCGTGATATTAAAGGGATTTTTGCCGCCCTCAATCAGCGTAAGCTCATCGGTATAGGCGTGGTCAAAGTGAAAATGGGAGCAGTAAACCCCGTTTACCTCTCCGCTTATGTCCTTAAAGCCACGGACGCATTTAAAGGGGTCAAGAATGATCCTGTAACCCTGACTTTCCAGAGTGAAGCAGGAATGACCCAGCCAGCTTATTTTCATGTGTTCCTCCTTTTTGTCAGCCCCAGCTCTGGTGCCACTGGGAATAATCGGCGTTGCCGTCAGGTCCCTGATATTCGCCTTTTAATTTGCTCATTGCCCGCTCGTAAAGCTCCGAGCCCTCGGGGTATGGGGTGGGTCTGTAGTCGTTGTATGACTGGGCTTTTACCGCCGCCTCATCAATAAGGGAGCTTATACAGCAGGGAATTATATCATAGCCGTCTCTTGTGACCGTTCCGTCAAGATCACGCTTTACCCGAACCTGAACAATGGCGGTGTCAGGGTCTGAGGGGGTGGTGTTGCCGCCGAAGGACCAGTTACCCATGGAGTAAAGAATAAGACCGTCGCCGTATTCTTCAATGGACTGGAGACAATGGGTGTGGCTGCCGTAAATCAGGTCGGCGCCCGCATCTATGCAGGCGTGAGCCAGATTTATCTGGTGGTCGTTGGGACGATATTTCAGCTCCTCGCCCCAGTGAAAAGCGCAGATTATATATTCGGCGCCCTGCTCTTTCAGGGAAGTTATGGCCTCTACGCTTTTTTCGGTTTTGGGAATGTAGCCGTTAAAGTCGCAGTAAATTCCAAGCACAAGACCGCTTTCCGTGGTGAAAAGCTGACCCTCGCCCTCCTTGCCGTAGGGTATCTGATACTCTTCAAGGGTTGCGTAGGTGCTGTCACGGCCTTTTTCGTAGAAATCCATCATGTGGTTGTTGGCGGTGGTGACAAAATCCACGCCACCCTCAATGAGAATGTTTGCGTAGGCCGTGGGGGTGCGGAAATAGAAGGTCTGGGGGGAGTAAAGCTGTTCGTCGGTAAAGTTGCATTCCAGATTTGAAATGGTAAAATCGTCGTTTTTAAAATACTCAGCCGTGTTTGAAAAGGGATATGAATAATCATCGCCCATACGGCCTGCGTAGGAATAGGGGCTTGAAGGGCCTAAATTCTGGTGGGAGGTGAGAGTACAGTCACCTATTACGGAAAGGGTGAAAATCTCAGGCTCGGGCGTAGGGGTAGGGGTAGGTGTAGGTGTTGGTGTGGGGGTCGGCGTGGGTGTAGGCGTAGGTGTGGGTGTGGGCGTAGCCTCAGGCTGAGGACTTTCGGCAGTCGGTTCATCCGTTACGGCAGGACTTTCGGGAAATGTATCGGGCAGCTTCAGCCGCAGAGCGGAAACGAAAACCATGGCCACCAGCAAAAGGGGCAGGACTATGCGCTCCGCAATTTTCAGTTTCTTGTTCATAAATTTACCTCTTATCGTGATTACTTTACTATTATAATTATATCAAAGTGCAAAAGCAAGTAATAAAAGTACCGGCAGAAGGCTCTGCCGGTACTGCTTTTTTATAAAAATTATCAGCCGCCCTGACCGCCTGTGGCTACCCAGCCGTAGTCGGTTTTACCGTCGGGGCCTTCGTAGGTGCCGTTCAGCTTTGCCATAACACGGGCGTAACCCTCGCTGTCCTCGGGATAGGGCGTGGGGCAGTAATTATTATAGAAGCTGGTGGGATTTCCGCCTTTCTGCTTTGCCTCCCAAAGCTTCTGTGCGCCCTCAATGTCGGAGCTGATGCAGCAGGGGATAATGTCATAACCGTCATTTGAAATGGTGCCGTCAGGGTCACGCTTTACCTTGACCTGAACTATTGCGGTGTCAGGGTCGGAGGGAGCGGTGTGACCGCCAAAGGACCAGTTGCCCATGGAGTACAGGATCAGTGAGCCGTTATACTCCTCGATAGGCTGGAGACAGTGGGTGTGGCTTCCGTAAACCAGATTTGCCCCTGCGTCAACGCAGGCATGGGCAAGCTCTACCATAAACTCGGTGGGAGTGTAGAACAGCTCATCTTTGCCCCAGTGGAAAGCACACATAACATACTCTGCACCCTGCTCACGGAGCTTCTTTATTTCTGCGGCGCACTTGTTTTTGTCAGGCTTATATTTGTTGTAATCGCAGTAGATACCGATTTTAAGACCGCTTTCAGTCTCAAAAATCTTGCCCTCGCCCTCCTTGCCGTAGGGAATACCGTATTCGTCAAGGGTTGCATATGTACTGTCTGCGCCCTTCTGACCGAAGTCCATCATGTGGTTGTTGGCGGTGGTGACAAAATCCACATCACCCTCAATGAGAATGTTTGCCCACTCGGTAGGCACACGGAAGTAGAACCACTCGATAGACTGCAAATTCTGGTCAGAGAAGTTGCACTCAAGGTTTGCGAATGTCATGTCGTCGTCACGGAAATAATCAACGGTGTTGGAATAGGGGTAGGCGTAATCGCCGTTCATGGTCTTTTCATAGCCGTTGGGATTTTTCAGGAACTTCGGAGCAGAGTTCAAAGTGTTGTCACCCACAAAAGAGAGGGTGAAATACTCAGGCTCGGCAGGAGGAGTAGGCTCGGGGGTATCGGCAGGGGGAGTTTCTATAGCCGGGGTATCGGCGGGAGTCTCATGAGGAGCGTCGCTTACTGAGGGACTTTCCGAAACTGCTCTTACCCTGAGCGTGAGCACTACCGCACACAGCACAAGGCAGAGGGCTAAAGAGATGATTTTTAAAGTTTTTTTCATTTTTTCATTTGACCTCTGATATTCATACTGATATACATAATAATAAATTTTCCGATAGATTTCAAGTTTATTAGCAAAATTTAAGATTTTGTTTGTAAAAGCCGTTTTTTCGGAAAAATGGGGATAGGCTGAGAATTTGCCACGGGCGCAAAAAAACACACCCGCCGATTATGACGGGTGTGAAGGAGATGAGAACGCTGCTTTTACGCAGCATTGGTTTTAAATCAGAGCAGACCGCCGATTTTGACAAACAGAGGTGCAAAGACCAGTGCTACAACGGTCATAAGCTTTATGAGAATGTTGAGAGAGGGGCCGGAGGTGTCCTTAAAGGGGTCGCCTACGGTGTCGCCTACCACGGCGGCCTTGTGAGCGTCGGAGCCTTTGCCGCCGTTGTTTCCGCTCTCTATGTATTTCTTTGCGTTATCCCATGCGCCGCCTGCGTTGGACATATAGATGGCAAGCAGAACGCCTGTGACCAGAGAGCCTGCCAGAAGTCCGCCCAGAGCGGCAGGTCCGAACAGAATTCCCACAAGCAGGGGAGCGGCAACGGCCATAACGCCGGGGACTATCATCTCGTGGAGAGCGGCCTTGGTGGAAATGGAGACGCAGGAGGAGTAATCCGGCTTGCCCGTACCCTGAAGGATTCCTGGGATTTCACGGAACTGACGGCGCACTTCCTCGATCATCTTGTATGCGGCCTTGGAAACCGACTCCATGGTGAGAGCGGAGAAAGCAAAGGGAAGCATACCGCCGATGAGAAGGCCGATGACCACACGGGGGCTTAAAATGTCTATGCTTTCAAGCTTCACTTCCGTTGCGTAAGAGACGAACAGGGCCAGAGCGGTAAGAGCGGCAGAGCCGATTGCAAAGCCCTTGCCCATGGCGGCGGTGGTGTTTCCAACGGCGTCCAGCTTATCGGTTATGTTTCTGACCTTGGGCTCAAGACCGCACATCTCGGCGATGCCGCCGGAGTTGTCGGCTATGGGACCGTATGCGTCAACTGCAACCGTAATTCCGGTGGTGGACAGCATACCAACGGCTGCAAGGGCGATGCCGTAGAGATTGTTTGTTGCAGAATAGGAAAGGTAAATGCCCACGCACACAAGGAGTATGGGAACCCATGTGCTCTTCATGCCCACTGCAATACCGCTTATAATGGTGGTTGCGGAGCCGGTCTCGGACTGGCTGGCAATACGCTTTACGGAATTGTAGTCCTCGGAGGTGTAGACCTCGGTCATAAAGCCGATAATCAGACCAACCACTATGCCGGAGATAATGGGCACTGAATAGGTCAGGCTTCCCAGCATATAGTAGCTCAGAGGCAGAGAGCCGAGAGCCACCAGAGCGGCGGAAATGTAGGAACCCATTTTAAGAGCGGTGTGGGGGTTGGAGTTTTCCTTGCCACGGACAAAGAAGGTGGCGATAATGGAGGCGAAAATGCCTAAAGCGGAAATGACCAGAGGATAAATTGCTCCTGCCCCTGTGAAAAGTCCCACCACGGAAACACCCAGAGTGAGGGCGGAGACGATGGCGCCTACATAGCTTTCAAAAAGGTCAGCGCCCATGCCTGCAACATCACCCACGTTGTCACCTACGTTGTCGGCGATAACTGCGGGGTTTCTGGGGTCATCCTCGGGAATTCCGGCCTCGACCTTGCCCACAAGGTCTGCGCCTACATCAGCGGCCTTGGTGTAGATACCGCCGCCCACACGGGCGAAAAGGGCAATGGAGGAGGCGCCCAGAGAGAAGCCGAAGAGAATGTTGTAATTTCCTGTAATAATGTAAATGAGACTGCATCCCAGAAGACCCAGACCCACAACGCACATTCCCATTACGGAACCGCCTGCAAAGGCGACGGAAAGGGCCTTGTTCATGCCCTGCTCTCTTGCGGCGTTGGCGGTGCGGACATTGGCACGGGTTGCAACCTTCATGCCGAAAAATCCTGCCAGCATTGAGAAAATTGCGCCGATAAGGAAGCAGACGGAGGTACCCCAGTCAATGAAAAAGCCTATCAGCACAAAAAGCACAACAATGAAAATAGCCAGAATTTTATATTCTGACTGCAAAAACGCACTTGCACCCTCGGCGATTGCGCCTGCTATTTCCTGCATATGCTCCGTACCGGGTGATGACTTTTTGACATAAACAGCCTTATACAAGGCAAAAAGCAACGCTGCGACTGCAAGTATTGGTGCGAGATATAAAATTTTATCCATAATTTTTCGCTCCTAACTAATATTTTTTCTCCCTTGCTTTGTGTAGTTTACACTATAAGCTTATTAAAAACAAGTGAAAAAAGACAAACTTTAAGGCATAATAACCAAATTTATGCAAGTTGCTTAAAAGAAACTGCCTAAAAATGGCAATATGCACAAAGGGAAAAAAGCATTGCAGACAGAGAACAAGTCACTTTGGCGCACATTGTATAAAAACGCAGCCATTGTGAAAGGGGTGAGGGTGTGACTTTTATGTATTATATCAGACCTGCCTGTACTATATATAATAGGTAGTAAGCTTGCGGAATACGGAGAGGGCGGCGTTCTCAGGCGGAAAAAGCAGAAGCGATACAGTTCCGTAAAGTTGAGCGGCGGAGGAAAATTTAAAGCCGATTACGGCCTTTCTTAAAAAACAGACCCTTAAATGTAAGGGGGCAATTATTAAGAAATCTTAAAAAATACGAAATAGAAAGAGAAAGTTACAGGAAAAACGGAACTGAGATGGTAAATGCAACCATTTTTTTGCTTTATTCGGGCAAAAATTACTATCAAACCTCGGAAAAATTACAAAGCGGTAAAAATTTTTAACAAAAATATATTAAATTGTCTTAAGAACTCTTGCAATTTGATTTCATTCGTGGTACATTAACCATGGACAGCGGATACGCTGCCTGCTGAGGCGTTGCCGCAGGCAGGCTTCAGCATACGCTGAATAAACAAATTTAGTTAAGAATAAAGGAAAAAGGAGAAGCATTATGAAAATGAAGAAATTCTTAGCAGTTGTTCTGCTGGTTGCCATGTGCTCAAGCTTCATGGCGGTTTCTGCTTCCGCTTCCGGGAACGGCTTTAACATCGGAGACTTTAACCCCGATGGTTACGGCGAGACTCCCGATACGGTAGTGACCCCCTCTGAGCCCGAAGTACCTGATGTAAATGCAGGCGGAAACGGTCAGGCGGATATTATCATCGGTCAGGACGCAGGTACCGACGAAATCGACGGCGCCATTGCCGTTAAGCCTGAAAACAACAAGCTTAAAGAAAGCACCGTTGCCGTTATCGGCGATAAGGAGTTCGAAAGCTTTGACGCAGCTATCAAAGCTTCCGTTGCCGGCGACACTATTAAGTTAAACAAGGATGTTGCGGCAAGCTCTGTCACACTTAAAACCGAGGGCATGGTTATAGACCTTAATAACCACACCATTACCTTCACTGTGGGCAAGGGTACCGAAAAGGAAAAAGTTTTCTCCGGCCATCCTGTATGCCTTGACATTCAGAGAAACACCGAGATCAAGAACGGTACTGTCAAGATCGTTCCCGAAACAGAGAAAGAGTCTTTCCTGGCTCAGAGCCCTGTAATGGTTTCCGAGGCTGTTACTCTGAAGTTCGATAAGAATGTCAAACTCGATTATGATAAAACCAAGTTTGGCGGAACTCAGTATGATGCTTTCGGCGGAAAGGGCACTGTGCTTGACGGCACCAAAGAAGAAAGTGGCGTTCTGGAAGTTAAAGGCGTCAAGTACAATGACTTCGCTTCTGCTTTTGCTGCCGCTAACGACGGCGACACCGTTAAGTTCCTTGACAATGCAGGGGACGAAAGCGTTCTTACAATTTCTAAAAACCTGACCTTCGATATGGGCGGCTTTGCAATCGTAAACCAGTCCATCGTTGTTC
>JARHZW010000098.1 GCA_029264685.1 Candidatus Limivicinus sp. | reverse complement strand
GTCCGCCCTGCTGCTGAAACAGTCAGGCTATCAGGTTTACGGTCTTTATCTTGACAATACCGATGACGAGGCAAAAAACGAAGCTGTTTCCACCGCCGAAAATATGGGCGTTCCGCTCAAAGTTCTGAATGTTAAAGCCGAGCTTGAGGAAAAAGTCTGTTCGTCCTTTGCGGACAGCTATTTGAGGGGAGAAACCCCGAACCCCTGTATACTCTGCAATCCTTCCGTAAAATTCAAGTCCCTTCTGAGTTATGCAGATGAAATCGGTGCAGATTATATCGCCACAGGACATTACGCACGGAGTGAAAATGGCGTTTTGTATAAGGGTCATCCTGATAATGACCAGAGCTATATGCTATGCCGTCTAAAGCGTGAACAGCTTGACAGACTCATTCTGCCACTGGGCGGTTTTAGTAAAAAGCAAACAAGAGCCATGGCTGAAGAAATGGGAATTCCCGTTGCAAACAAGCCTGACAGCATGGAAATTTGCTTTATACCGGATAAAGATTATATATCCTGGTTAAAAAACCGTGTAGAATTGCCCCCAGCCGGTGACTTTACCTTTCACGGTGAAAAGGTGGGCACTCATAACGGCATACACTGCTACACTGTAGGCCAGCGCAGAAGCGGCCTGTTGAACGAGCGTAAGGTTTATATCTCAAAGATAGTTCCTGAGAAGAATGAAATTCAGCTGGCCCTTTGGGAGGAGCTGTTTAAGACCGAAGTCAAGGCCAGAGACTTTAACTGGCTTGTGGATAAGCCCTCAGAGCCTGTCAAGGCGTCTGTCCGTGTGCGGCATACAAAGTGGGAAAATCCTCCCTGCACCGTGTACCCTGACGGGGACAGCGTGACCATCATCTGTGATGAGCCTGTAAGAGCTCCTGCCGCCGGTCAGTCGGCCGTACTTTATGAGGGAGACAAGGTTCTGGGCGGAGGGTTCATTACTCAGGATTAAGCCATTTTGACTTTGGTTGAAGGCAGGCAGATAAAACCAAATATTCATGAAATGACATCTCGAAGCATATCGCTTTGACATGCTCCGTGTCTGTCCGTCAAAGCCACCTGTTTTTTCAAGGAAAGCAGGGGGCTAAAAGCTGAAAAAATACCACCCGATTGGGTGGTATTTTTGTTAGCTTATTGGCTTATTTATAATTGTGGGCGTCCTGAAGCACCATTTCTTTGACTTTCAGCAAACGAACCTTGGTAGCATTTTCATTTTCTTCCAGCTTCATAGAGATATACTTGATATTCTCTGTAAGCTCAGGAATCATGACATACTCCAGTGCGTTAACACGGCGGCGGGTCTTTTCGATCTCTTCCGCCAGCAACTGCATGGTTTTCTCCACCTGAGCCAGCTCCAGCATATCCTCAAAAACCTTTGCCATTTTTTCCAGTGCGTCATCAAGCTCACCGGAAGTCTGAGCAAAACCGTAAGGATAAATTTCCGTAGGGTCGTTGTTTTTGGTCTGGAAACTGTACTGAGGTACGTTTACGCTCATGATGTTTTTATATGTCAGCCCTAATTCCACGCTCTGGCGTGGGTACAGCAGCGCCTGTTCCAGCATTTCGGGGCTCATAATGGCGCTTGCCACCTGAAGTGAAGCAAACGCACCGGTAAGGCCCTCTTCAACACGGGTACGAAGCTGCTTATTCAGCTTTACCACATCCATAAACTGGCGCATCAGCTCGTCACGCTTATCTTTTAAAAGCTTGTGGCCTCTGCGGGCGGTTTTCAGTCTGCCCTTGAGCTGGTTTAAAACCATTCTGGTTGGGGTTATAGCAGTACCTGCCAAAAAGCATCACCTCCGTAATTTAGTAATAAAAGGGTTTACTTCTTGGGCATGTACTTCTCGATGAACTCGGGCTTGATACGCTTGAGTTCACGCTTGGGCAGTATGCTTAAAAGCTCCCAGCCGATATTCAGAGTTTCCTCAATGGAGCGGTTGGTGTCGTTGCCCTGGCTTACATAGCGCTTTTCAAACTCATCTGCAAACTTTGCAAAAAGCTTGTCGTCGTCAGAAAGGGCAGCCTCACCCAGAATTGTCATCAGTTCCTTGGCATCCTTACCACGGGAATAAGCTGCAAACAGCTGGTTCATGGTTCCGGCATGGTCCTCACGGGTCTTGCCTTCGCCTATACCCTTATCTTTAAGACGGCTCAGAGAAGGCAGAACATCCACGGGAGGAACAATGCCCTTACGGAACAGTTCACGGCTCAGGATAATCTGACCCTCGGTGATATAGCCGGTAAGGTCGGGAATGGGATGAGTCTTGTCGTCCTCAGGCATGGTCAGAATGGGGATCATGGTGATAGAACCCTTCTTGCCCTGACGGCGGCCTGCACGCTCATACATGGTTGCAAGGTCGGTGTACAGGTAGCCGGGATAGCCACGGCGGCCGGGGACTTCCTTCTTTGCTGCGGAGACCTCACGAAGAGCCTCGGCGTAGTTTGTAATATCGGTAAGGATAACCAGAACCTGCATATCCTTCTCGAATGCCAGATACTCGGCAGCGGTAAGAGCCATACGGGGAGTGGCTATACGCTCAACAGCAGGGTCATTTGCAAGGTTGGAGAAAACCACAGTACGGTCAATGGCGCCGGTACGGCGGAAGTCATTGATAAAGTACTCGGATTCCTCGTAGGTAATACCGATTGCAGCAAATACAACCGCAAATGTTTCGTTATCACCCAGAACCTTTGCCTGTCTTGCGATCTGAGCGGCAAGAGCGGCGTGAGGCAAACCGGAGCCGGAGAATATAGGCAGCTTCTGTCCACGAACCAGAGTGTTCAGGCCGTCGATAGTGGAAACACCGGTCTGAATAAACTCAGCAGGATAGGCACGGGCGGCCGGATTCATCGGCAGACCGTTAATATCCTTGTGGTCTTCGGCAAGAATATCGGGGCCGCCGTCTATGGGCTGACCCATACCGTTGAAGACACGGCCAAGCATATCCTCGGACACTGCCAGCTGCTGAGGATGGCCGAGGAAACGGACCTTGGATTCTGCAAGGTTAATTCCCTGTGCGGACTCGAACAGCTGAACAACCGCTTTATTGCCCTCAACCTCAAGCACTTTGCAGCGGCGGATTTCACCGTTGGGAAGCTCGATTTCGCCCAGTTCATCGAAGGTAACGCCTTCAACGTTATCCACGACCATCAGAGGGCTGGCGATTTCTCTTATAGTTTTATACTCTTTAATCATTCGTCTTCACCTCCGGCAATGACTGCCTCGATTTCCTTCTTCATCTGGGCCTCGATTTCGTCGTAAACGGGGTCAAAGCCGTTAGGATCCGCCATCTTTGCACGGCCTATCTTTTCTCTTGCGTCTATGATGAAGAGAGCGTTCATATTGGCGCCCTTCTGGAGAGCGTCACGGCAGAGCTCGTCGTACTGCAGAACCATGTCGAGAAGTCTGAACTGCTTCTTGTAGGAGGAATATGCGTCCTCATCCACAAATGCGTTCTGCTGGAGGAAGTCTTCACGGAGCATCTTTGCAGTCTCCATGGTAAGTCTGTCGGCAGGGCTGAGTGCATCCTGTCCGACCAGACGGACGATTTCCTGAAGTTCATTCTCTTCCTGAAGAATGTGCATGGCCTTTTCACGGTTCTTCATGTATCTCTCGCCGAAATGCTCGGTGTACCAGGGACGAAGAGTGTCAACATAAAGTGAATAGGAGGTCAGCCAGTTGATTGCAGGGAAGTGACGGGCATAGGCAAGGCTGGAGTCAAGAGCCCAGAAAACCTTAACTATACGCATTGTAGCCTGAGAAACAGGCTCGGAAATATCACCGCCCGGAGGGGAAACGGCACCGATTGCAGTAACAGAACCACGGCGCTCATCGGAGCCAAGGCATTCCACAACGCCGGCTCTTTCATAGAACTGAGCCAGACGGGATGCCAGATATGCAGGGTAGCCCTCTTCACCGGGCATTTCTTCCAGACGACCTGACATTTCACGCAGAGCCTCGGCCCAGCGGGAAGTGGAGTCTGCAAGAACAGCCACGTCATAGCCCATATCACGGAAGTACTCGGCTATTGTGATACCGGTGTATATAGAGGCTTCACGAGCTGCAACAGGCATATCGGAAGTGTTGGCGATAAGCACGGTACGCTTCATAAGAGGCTCGCCGTTGCGGGGGTCCTTCAGTTCGGGGAACTCCATCAGAACGTCGGTCATTTCGTTTCCACGCTCGCCGCAGCCGATGTAAATAACAATATCCACGTCGGACCACTTGGCCAGCTGGTGCTGAACAACGGTCTTACCGGAGCCGAAAGGACCGGGAACGGCAGCAGTGCCGCCCTTTGCGATGGGGAACATTGTATCAATGATACGCTGTCCGGAGTTCATGGGGCGGGCAGGAACGTACTTTCTTGCATAAGGTCTTGCAATACGGACGGGCCAGCGCTGAATCATGTCCAGCTTTCTTTCCACGCCTTTTTCGTCTCTGATAACAGCGATAGTGTCAGTAACAACATGCTCGCCGCTCTCCACGCTCACCACCTCGCCGGAAACTCCACGGGGAACCATGATCTTGTGGAGGATTGCGCTGGTCTCCTGAACTGTACCCAGAACATCGCCGGGAACTACCTTGTCGCCGGGCTTTGCAACGGGAACGAAGTCCCATTTCTTTTCTCTGTTAAGGGCAGGTACATCTGTGCCTCTGGTAATGCAGTCGCCGGAAAGGGCACGCATCTCGGGCAGAGGACGCTGAATACCATCATAGATATTGTCCAGCATACCGGGTCCCAGCTCAACGCTCATGGGCATACCGGTGGTTTCAACATTTGCGCCGGGGCCAAGGCCGGAGGTCTCTTCATAGACCTGAATTGAAGCCTTGTCGCCGGTCATATTAAGGATCTCGCCTATAAGTCTCTGGGAACCCACACGGACAACGTCGGAAACGTTGGCGTCTGCAAGTCCCTCTGCGACTACAAGCGGTCCGGATACTTTGGTTATAGTTCCGCTCATTTACATACCTTCCTTATTTGTAATTGAAGGAACTGGGGGGCTAAAGAAAGTTATTCTCAGTCGCCCAGTATGTTCGTGCCAACGGCACGCTCGACAGCGGCCTTCAATGCCGACTGTCCAAGTCCTATGGAACCCTCTCGTCCGGGAATAAGGATTATAGCCGGAGTGGGTCTGTCCTTAAATTTGTCAATCTCGTGCTGGAGCTGCACCGCAAGGTTTTCCTCAATGTAGATTATTGCATAATCGTCATTGTCATGGGTAAGCCTGCGGAGAGTGCGGGAAGCCTCACCTGCATCCACCACGGGATAAGTCTCAAGTCCCAGAGCTTTAAAGCCCATAACGGTTTCTCTTCCGCCTATAACAGCAATTTTAAGCATACAGATCACGCAGCCTTTCACGGATAACTTTCGGCTCTATGCCGGAAAGTCTGCCCGTAAGGATCATTCTCACAGCGGTGATCTCGCTCTCAACTGCGGCAAGGTAGGAGACAACAGTCTCCGCACCGTAGCTTATAAGCTTTGCACCCTTGAGATAAGTGTTTACGGCGTTGTCGCAGCAAAGCTCGAATTCTGTCATAGACCCGCCGTTTGCAGCTTCAGCGCCCAGAGCTGCGGCCTTATCAAGGCCGGAATGGGCAAACAATGCGGCAATTCCGTCACCGTCACCTGCTGCCACAATTCTGTCAACTCCCACTCTTCCGCCGGGTATGAGTACCTCTCTCAGGAAGTCTGCATCCTTACCCATGCGGATGGTTCTGACGGCGCTCTTGAGGTTTGCGCTGTCGATCAGAATCTCGGCATAACCCTCAAGGAAAGAACTGCCGACAGACTTCGCAGTTGCCTTCAGCTCTGCAAAGTAGGCCTTGTCCAGGACAAAATCCGCAAGCTGTGGATTTCCTGTGCGTGCAAGGGTGCTTTTTGCCTCCTGCACAGCCTGAGCAGGGATCTGAGGAAGCTCCGTAAACCGCTCTTCATTATAAATACCAAGGAGTTCGTCAGGCTCAAACCTGCCGGAATCGCTCAAAATGGACTCTGCCGAAAGCCCCATGGCCTCTGCCTTTATAATAGCTTTCAGATTGTGGTAGTCATATTTCATTCTGAAAACGTCCACCAGTTCTCTGTCGGGAGAGAGCTCCAAAAGCTCATTGAAAACGCTCCGGCGGTGGCCCGCCAACTCTGCTTCAATTTCCTTTGCACTCATCTGGGACATATCTGCATAGCCGCAGTCGGTAAGGAGCTTTGCGGCTTCCTCAAAACTACCGGCATCCAGCATACGCTGGGCTCTGTCGTTATTGAGAAGTTTAGGCTCCCTCGCCCGCAGCATTGCGGACAGGCACAGATAAGCTTCTTTTTTATTAGACAATTTTTTCCCTCCCTGTCTCGGGATAATTTGTGCGCTTATTCAAAGAGAACGCCCGCGATTTCAGAGGACATCTCGCTTCTGCAAAGTTCAACCAGAAGCTCAACGGTGCAGTTGACTTCAATGCTGCCTCTGCGGAGGATAAGGCCGCCGGCAAAATCGCCGGTGCTGTCGGCAAGACGAAGCTTTCCGCCTAAAGCGTCAACAAGCTTCTCGCCTATGGCCGCTCTGTCTCTGGCGTTGAGAACTATTTCCTCGTCACCTGTGACGGAGGCGTCCTTTGCAAGCTTTGCAAGAAAAGCTACATAGCGTTCCTCGGGAAGTGCAGCGATTTTCTGCACAGCCAGATCAAAGCTTCTGGAGACCATCTCCTGCTTTAAAGCCAGAATACTCTTTTTGGCTTCCATGCGGGCAATACGCTCCATGCTGTCAACCTTGTCCTGACAATCCTTTACGCCTACACGAATTTTTTCGCTGTAAACGTCTTTGGCCTTCTTGTCATAATCCTCGCGGATACTCGCGCACTGCTGCTCAGCCTGAGCGAGTATTGCATCGGCCTTTGCCTTTGCATCGGCCTGGATATGCGCAACTATTTTTTCAGTGCCTTTCATAGTATCTCCTGTCAAAAAAGTTTTTTAAATCAGATAACGACTTTGCCCAGCATCATGAAGGAAGCGAGCAGAGAAAGAATTGCGTAGAACTCAACGGTGATACAAAGGATCATGCCCTTGGACCAGTCATCGGGCTTTTTAGCAAGAATGTTGACGGAAGCAGCTGCAACCTTACCCTGTGCAATACCGGAGAGCAGACCGCCCAGAGCAATGGGGAGGCAGGCACAGAGGATCTGCATACCCTGAGCCACAGTCATATCAACGGAGAGCTTGCCGAAAGCAAGGAACCAGATAACGAAGCCGTACAGACCCTGAGTACCGGGGATAACCTGCAGGATCATTGCCTTACCGAACTTGCTGGGGTCTTCGGAAACCAGACCTGCGCCTGCTTCACCGGCGATGCCGGTACCTTTAGCAGAACCAATACCTGCCAGAACTGCTGCGAGACCTGCGCCCAGAAGGCCCAGTGCAAAACCGCCTATGTTGCTAAGAAAATCCATGTTTAATTTCCTCCTAATTATTATATAGGTTTTTAAATTACTATTTTAATGTCAGTTCTCTTTAGCTCTGACATATTTGCTTCTGACTTCCAGAGGTTTAAAGGGTTTGCCGCCGTCGGTATAGAACTTTCCGAAGAACTCCAGACACTGAAGTCTCAGGTCATGGACGAAGCAGCCCAGAAGGTTAAGACCGAAGTTAAGGGCGTGACCTACAAGGAAGATGAAAAGGAACGCCAGCACGGTGCCTACATTAAGTCCGCTGCTTTCCGCAGGCATAACTGCGATGGTATTAAAGACCTGAGCCACCACTCCGCCGGCCAGCATAAGGGCCATAATACGGGAGTAGCTCAGAATATCACCGAACCAGCCTGTAGCAGTGTTGTAGATGCATCCGAAGGCTGCGCCTATCTTGCCGAAGATACCCTTTGAATGCCGGCCGGCACCGAAGAGCAGCAGAACAAGACCGACGATAAGGACGATTTTACCGGGAAGTGCCAAAGCAGGAACTATCTCCATCATGCCAAGGGCAAGCAGCACACCGCCCACAAGGATAACCCACAGAGGGCCTTCCTCAAAAATACCGTCCATAAGATTTCCGTTCTTTTTCTTTTGCACGAAAGAAATGATCATACCGAAGTTCAGGTGAATAACGCCAAGTACCATGGCACCGTAAAGCACCAGTTCGCTGTCGTTAACAGGGCTGAAGAGATAGGGCAGACCTTCCCATGTGCTTTGGGGATTTATCATATGTACTATACGGTAGGGAGCATCACCGAACAAACCGCCCGTAAGTGCGCCCATTACGAAGGTGGCAATACCTGAGTACAGCAGCAGCTGGCAGAAGGCCTGAGTGCCGCCTCTCGGCTTTATTTTAGCCATGGCAACAAGCGCCGCCGCAATCATAATAATACCGTAGCCCATATCAGCCATCATAAGACCGTAGAACAGGATAAAGAACGGAGCCATAAGCGGGTTTGCGTCCACGGTGCCGTATGCCGGAAGGGAATACATATTGGTAACCATGTTAAGAGAGTTTGTAACGGCATTATTCTTCAGCTTGACAGGAACCGTGGGATATTCGTCCTCACGGGGTTCTCTGGTTTCCCATGCACAGTCATAGCTGTCGAATATTTCCACAACCTCTTTTTCCTTCTCCTCCGGTACCCAGCCCTCCATCATGACCACTGTCTCAGTGCCGTAGAGCTTATCCTCGGCTTCTGCAAGAGCCGTCAGAGTGCTCATTCTGTCGGCGGCCATTTTAAGGGCTTCACGGTGGACTGTTTCGCTCCTTATCTGCTCTGCACAGGCAGCTTTTTCGCCTGCCAGCTCTTTGAGAGCCTCATTGGCACGAAGAATGCATTCTCTGGCGCTTCCCTGCATACCGCTGAATGATACGGCATTGAAGTTAAAGCCTCTGAGGCATTCCTGAACTGCTGTAAGGGCTTCTTTTATACAGACAACGAGTACATAATTCTGGTTTTTGTCTTTGGAGACCGTAAAGAGTTCCGCTTCCTCGGAAGCTTCGCTCAGGGCGCTCTCCACATCGGAAAGCTTTGCTTTTGCGGGAATGGAACCCATTATAATACTTGTACGTTCCGTTCCCTCGGTGTCAAGAGAGAGCTCCAGATTGAGCCATGGTTCAAGGGACTCAATTATTCCCCGCTGACGGCTTTCCTCAGCGCTCAGGCGCTTGATTTTATCGTCAGCGTCAGCGATCCGCTCTGCAACGGCAAGAGCCGCATTAAGGCCGCTTTCCGAAAGAAGTTCTTCGGCGTCAACCTCAGGTGCTGCGGACAGGAGCTTGCTTTTGGCCGGTGCGTATTTGTTGAGAAGGGAGATAGCATTGGTCAGGGTGTTGTGCTTTGCTCTTACAGCCATAACCTTGCTTTCCTCACGGGTCAGGATGCTTTCCACTTCCGAACCCTGAATTTCATCCCCTATCTCGGAGAACTCAACACAGCCGTGCTTTTGAAGTTCACGCAGTAGCTCATCTTTGCGAGAGCGAACACTCACCAGCCGGAGTCTCTTCATTTTTAAAATGGCCATGTCAGTTGTTCACTATCCTTTCCACTACGAGAGCTGCTGCTTGCTCAAGTTTTGCTTCTGCCTTGGCACGGAGCACGGCTTTCTTGTTTTCAAGCTCACCGGAAAGACCGCCTGCGTCGTTTTTGGCTTTCTCGTTTGCTTTTTTGCTGAGCTCTGATAATTCAAGTTCAGCCTTTGCCGCAGCCGCCTCAACGGCAGCTTTGCCCGCTGTTTCGGCATCTGAGAGCATTTGCTTGGATTTAAGTTCAGCCGCAGCCGCTGAGGCCTTGGCCTGAGCCTCGGCACCGGCAATACTCGTAATCGCTTCAAATGACATTGGCACACCCCCTCTAAAATTATTTTAATTTGCTTTTGCTTACGGCAGTCTTCATTTCAGAAAACACCGTTTTATCAACTATCTTATGATACCGCAAAAAGTCGTCTCTTTCAAGGCAAAGTTAACCATTTCATTTGACAAAATTACTACATATTACCACATATTGACCAGATTTTTCTGAGTTGAGGCTTTTTTATTGTTAAATTTTAATTTTTTAGGTACATAAATGCACCGCCATATAGTTTTATCACTTTTAAACAACATTTTTATTGCAAATTACTAATTTAATCGTTTTTTTGCATATATAACAAAAGCGTCCGAAGAAACTAAAAAACAGCTTCGGACGCTTTGCAATGCTCACTTTGTTATTTTTCAAAAAATAGAAATATAAAAATTTATCTGTTTATTTTTTCTCAAAGACTATGTCGCATTGCTTTCCGCTGTCGGCATCGACATAAATTCTAACCCCCATGCCCCTTGCATCAGCGCATGAAAACTCGTAGCAGCCGTAGTCTCTCCCTGCCGGACTTTGCTTTATTATCCTCCGACCTGCGGCGCATTTAAGACTGTCCGGAATACTTTTCATTGCCTCCTCCTGACTGATTTTCCATTGGGCATCGGTGTCACCGGCCGAATAGGAAAGCGTGTTCAGCCCGTGAACGGCTCCGTTATCCATAGCTACGGAAATCTTTATTTCATTATTAAGGCACAGAGCATCCTGCTCCAGTTTGCAGAAACGCATATTGTACACAGCCCCGTCCGGTTCTCCGTCCACAAGCTCCATATTTTCAAAGCCCTGTTTTTCCAGAAAATCTTCAGCGATTGCTTCTGCCTGCTCCCTGCTTATTTTGATTTCCCCTACCAGCCTTCTGTTCTGCATACTCTCAACCCCCGCCGGACTTACGCATATGCTCATGTCTCCTGCGCTGTAGCAGCAGCGCCCCTCCGTCCCCTGATAATCGTATTCCTTCTGAAGCTCCTCCTGCTTTACCCCTGCGTATTGAGCGGCCAACGCAATCATTTCCTCACGGCTGAGATTTCCGTTTACGGCCTTATCCTGAGTTTTTCCGTGTTTGCCGTCATAAATAAGCTCCGCCATAGGCTGAAATTCTTTTTCATATCTGTAAAGCCTTGCGCTGAGTTTTTCCGTTTCATCATCGGGAAAAACATTTCTGCGGTCCTCCTCTCTGCTATCCATTGTGATAATTCCGGAATTAACCCCGCTTCTCAGTTCCTCCAGATAATCTGTTAAGCTGTCTGCAATCACTGACATTTCCGCAAATTCCGTCCGCTGCTCATCTGTAAAGCCATCCTCAACGGCTCCGAAATTCACGGTATACGCATAATCACCCGTTCGGTTCAAAAAAGCAGACACCTGCTCCAGCTCAAGAGTGGAAAAAGGCAGAGTGGAAAGCGCTGCTTCCGCCGCCAGAGCATTTGCGTATATCTCGGAACACACCTTTCCGCTCATTGAGCCGCCCACCGCATACACGCTTTTTTCAAGGGCATCGCTCAAACCTCTCGCTGCCGATACGGTCTCTTCAAAGGCCATGGCTGCGCTGTAATTTGCAGCAAGGCGGTAATCTGCAAGAGTTTTCTGATTATGCCATATATAAAGCCCCGAAACCAGAACTCCCACCGTTATATAGGTACCTAATACTATTTTATATTTTTTGCGCATAAAAAACACCCCTTTCAGGCTATTATTTCCTGAAAAGGGTGATTTATTAGTCAGCTTAGTTTTTGGATTGCTATGTTCATGCGGGAAAGAGTTTCCTCACGGCCCAAAATACGGCATATTTCCACCGCTCCGCCGGGAGTGACCGCTTTGCCGGCGGCCGCAATGCGGACAGGCCACATAACCTTTGCGTTTTTAACTTCCATATCCTCTGCAAGCTTTTTCATGCTCTCAAGTATCTCCTCGTCGTTCCACTGAGGAAGCGCTTCAAATACAGGCACCATCTTTTTAAGAACCTCAAGGGAGGATTCACTGTCGGACTTGGATTTTTTGTGAGTGAAAAGTTCAACATCATACTCAGGCAGGCTGTCGAAGAAATCCACCTTCTCGGGTATCTCGGTCAGCACCTCCGTCCGCTGCTGGAGAAGAGAAGCGATAGCGGCAGCATCGTACTTTTCGTTCTTGACACTCTGTCTTATAAAGGGCTCGGCAATCTTTGCAAAGTCCTCAGGGCTCATGGCTCTTATATATTCAGAGTTAAAGTAGCGCAGCTTTTCAATATCAAATATAGCGGGAGATTTGGAAATTCCTGCCATATCGAATACTTCTATCAGCTCGTCCAGAGAGAAAATCTCCTGCTCGCCTCTGGGGCTCCAGCCAAGAAGGGCAACATAGTTCAAAACCGCATCTGTCAGATAGCCCTGAGCGATCAGATCCTCATATGAAGGGTCGCCGTGCCGCTTGGACATCTTGTTGTGAGCATCACGCATAACCGGTGAGCAGTGGACATACTTGGGAATATTCCAGCCGAAGCCCTTATAGAGCAGGTCATACTTGGGAGCAGAGGACAGATACTCGCTGCCTCTCACCACATGGGTAATGCCCATAAGATGGTCGTCAACAACATTAGCAAAGTTATAGGTAGGCAGACCGTCACGCTTAATAAGCACCTGGTCGTCCAGAGTGCTGTTTTCAACGGTGATGTCTCCGAAAATTTCATCGTGGAAGGTGGTAGTTCCCTCATGGGGAATAAGCTGTCTTATAACATAAGCCTCGCCAGCGGCAGCTCTTCTGTCGCTCTCTTCCCTGCTCAGGCAGCGGCAGGGATCGTCACCCCTGTCAAATTCGCCGCTGTCCTCCTCGCTCTCCGCTTTCTCGCAGAAGCAGCGGTAGGCATGACCACGTTCCATCAAAAGCTCTGCATATTCCTTATAGAAGGGTCTGCGCTCGGTCTGTATATAGGGTGCAACAGGGCCGCCCACATCAGGACCTTCGTCGTGCTCCAGATGGCACTGAGCCATAGTCTTGTATATTACATCAACAGCGCCGTCAACCAGTCTGCCCTGGTCGGTGTCCTCAATACGGAGAATAAATTTTCCGTGATTATGACGGGCGATAAGATAGGTATAAAGAGCCGTGCGGAGATTTCCCACGTGCATATATCCGGTAGGAGAGGGAGCGAAACGGGTACGCACTTCGTTTTGGGGAATATGCTTCTCCATTTCCTCAAACCACTTTAAATCTTTCATAACTGCCTCCTTAAAGCATTTATCTGAACATACCTATATTATTTTACATTTTCCCTGTTGTCAAGCCGAACTTTATTTGATACAATGTTAAGACGCATGAATTATGAAAAGTTATACTTTCGGATATAGGAAAGTGAGGAATCACCTATGGATAATACACAGTCTGCACCTGCTAAAAAGATAATGCTCTCCGGCATTCAGCCCTCCGGAGACCTTCATTTGGGAAACTATTTGGGTGCAGTAAAAAACTGGACTGAGCTGACAGACGAATTTGACTGCTACTACTTCATGGCGGATCTGCACAGCATAACCGTAAGGCAGAATCCCGCAGAGCTTCGCCGCCGCACCGTCAACCAGCTCGCCCAGTATATAGCCTGCGGCATTGACCCTGAGAAAAACACCCTGTTTATTCAAAGCCATGTCCATGAGCACGCAGAGCTCGGCTGGATACTAAACTGCTACACCATGTTCGGCGAACTGAGCCGTATGACCCAGTTTAAGGATAAGAGCGCAAAGAACGCCGAAAACATAAACGGCGGCCTTTTCACTTATCCCTCCCTTATGGCTGCTGACATTCTGCTCTATCAGGCTGACTTCATCCCCGTAGGTGAGGACCAGAAGCAGCACTGCGAGCTTACCCGTGACATTGCCGTAAGGTTCAACAACATATACGGAGAGACCTTCAAGGTTCCCGAACCCTACATCCCCAAGGTGGGCGCAAGAATAATGAGCCTTGGAACCCCCACCTCAAAGATGTCCAAATCCGATCCTAACGGCTGTGTATTTCTCATGGATAAGCCTGAGGAAATCGCACGGAAATTTAAGCGTGCAATTACAGACTCCGACACGGAAAACTGCGTCCGCTACGATGCGGTGAACAAGCCCGGCGTTTCAAACCTCATGAGCATTTACTCCTCCGTGACCGGAAAAACCTTCGATGAAATTGAAAAGGAGTTTGACGGTCAGGGATACGGTGTTTTCAAGCCCGCAGTAGGCGATGCCGTCATAGAAATGCTGCGCCCCATAAGAGAAGAGTCTGAGAGAATGCTTGCAGACAAGGCATATCTTAAAGATGTCTACACTCAGGGTGCTCAGAAGGCAAGCGCCATGGCCCGCAGGACTCTTCGTAAGGTCTACAAGCGTGTAGGCTTTGTCGAAAAGCCCTTCTGATTCAAAATATTTTATATAATTTGGAGATAGATACTGATGTTTCCTAATATGGCTTTGTGGTTGAAGCTTCTGCTTTCAGCGGCAGTAGCTTTCGGAGTTTCTCTGCTGGCAACTCCGCCTGTAAAGCTTTTTGCCGAAAAAGTAGGAGCCATCGATGTGCCCAAGGATGAGAGGCGAGTGCATAATCACCCCATCCCCAGAATGGGCGGTCTTGCCATCGTGCTGGCATTTCTGCTTTCCATACTGCTGTTCGTCCCCATGTCCACACCTGTTATGGGCATGATACTTGGTTCTGTTATTATCGCCGTCATGGGTGCCGTGGACGATATAGTGAATTTAAACGCATGGGTAAAGCTGGCAGGACAGGTAATTGCAGCCGTTGTTGCGATCCGATGCGGTGTAATTTTTAAAACCGTTACAAATCCCTTTACCGCCGCCTCTGTAAATATCGGCTTCTGGTCTGTTCCTTTGACGATTTTCTGGATAGTGGCCTGTACAAACGCCGTAAATCTTATAGACGGTCTGGACGGACTGGCTGTGGGCGTGTCCGCAATCAGTTCCTTGACCATGCTGCTTGTGGCGCTTTTTGTGTCCGATCCCGGCGTGTCCATTATTCTGGCAGCTCTCACAGGCGCCTGCGTAGGCTTTATGCCCTACAATATGAACCCTGCAAAAATATTTATGGGCGATGTTGGCTCTCAGTTTTTGGGCTTCGTCCTTTCGACAGTCTCTATTCTGGGTCTGTTTAAATTTCACGCAATAATATCTTTTCTGGTGCCCCTGCTTGCTCTTGCTGTTCCTCTGGCGGATACGATTTTTGCCTTTTTCCGCCGCATTCTTCACGGTCAGAGCCCTTTCCACGCAGATAAAGGTCATTTCCACCACCGTCTGCTTGCAATGGGACTTAACCAGAAGCAGGCAGTTGCAGTGCTGTACGGTATTTCCGCAGTTCTGGGGCTGCTGGCTGTTCTTCTTGCCGGAACCGGAATTCTGGTTCGTTCAATTTGCCTTGTAACCGCACTGGTGATTTCCATATTTATATGGCTTTCTGTTTTCCGCAAGAATCCCAACATTCAGCCCCCGTCTCGCAGCGGAGAAAGCAAATGCAGCAGTTCTGAGAAAGATTTCAGCAATAAACGGTAAAAAATTACGGAGCAATGTTTTATAACATTGCTCCATGCTTTTATAACGATATTCACAGCAGAAACATAGCTCCCATAATTATCAGCAGCTCGCTGTCCCCGCTCTCCCTGTACATCAGATAAAGTATGAGAAGCAGGATCAAATCCTCCGTCTCAAGGTCTCCTATACTGTTGGGAAGCAGGTTTTGAAGGTCTTTTATAAGCCCCGGTTTGCGCCGTGGTCGGGCAGAATTCATACCGCTTCGGCTGTTGCTGTAGTTATTATCTCCTTTATTCCAACTACCGTTATTACTGCTGCCTGTGCTGCCGCAGTTTCCTCCCCCGTTGCCGCCGCTCTCTGTGCTGCCGTTTCGGCTATCCCTTCGGTAATCGTCTCTGCTGCGGTTTTCTCTCGGATAGCTGTCGTCCACACGGCGGAATCGGCCTGTGTTCCCCTCGTAACGGTTATACACTGCCATCATCCCCCATTTCTCCCAAGGCCATCCTTGCCACCTTGGCAATTCTGGCAATTTTTATTGCCTTATCCATTTTGTTCCGTCGCTTTTCCGACAGATAGGGTTCCATTGCCTTCAGCAGAGCCGTCCGGTTGTCGTCTTCGGAGTTTGCGGCACTTAAAATCCGGCCTATCCGACCCATGGTCTCTCCGTCAGTTTCTCCCAAAATAGAACTGAGGAAATTATTGTTTCCCTCTTTTTCAGTGTCCTGCTGCGGAGCTTTTTCCGTGCCGCCTCCCATGAGCGTTTTCGCAAGACCAGCTATTTTATCCATCTGAGCAGGATCATTCAAAATGCTGTTGAGCTTATCCTCAAAATCGCTCACGGCAGGTTCCCCTCCTTAATCTTCCATAAGCTTCATAAGGTTTTGAGCCAGACGTTTTCCCTCGTCGGTGCTCAGAACACTGTTTAAAATCCCACGCATAGCTGCGCCGTCCCCTTCTCTGGCAGCCTTTTCCAATTTTTCGGGGTCAACCATTTTACCCACCTGTACCCCGTCGCTGGATTCGGCAAGTTTTTTCAGCTGCTCCGTCTTGCCACGGCGCTCTATTTCCTTCCCTACTTCTTCAAAATTCCGCATTAAACCACACTCCGTTCACTTCAGTATATTCACAGGTTTCGAGATTGATAATAAGAAAAATAAAAAAAGAGGTAAGAATATGAAAGCTGCTGTTTTTTCAGATACTCACGGCAATACCGCCCTTATGCTGGAAGCAATAAGGCGTACAAGACCTGACATCATCATTCACCTTGGTGACTGCGAGAGGGATACCCAATGTATACGCAGGGATTTTCCCGATATTCCGCTGTACAGCGTAGCAGGCAACTGCGATTTTGCTTCTACAGGGCTTCTTGATGACATAGTCCCCATGGGTCCTGTTAAGGCCCTTATAACCCACGGACATATGTACGATGTAAAATACAGCACCGACAGACTTATATATGCCGCTCAGGAACGGCAGGCTCAGATTGTAATGTACGGTCACACCCATTTGCCTGACAATTCCGAAGCCGGCGGCGTCAAGGTCATTAACCCCGGTTCGGCAGGCCGTGGTCTCAAGCCTACCTACGCTTTTGTAGAGGTATTTCCTAACGGCGGCATTGCCTCTGAAATAAGGTTTTTATAACGGCTGCTGCTCTTTTCCTTTCAATTTTTCCGCCTGTCTGAGTCAGGAAGCTTTCTCATCCAATAAAGCATCTTCTCCTTATGTTTTTTCAAAATTTTATTGCCTTTATCCTGATAATTTGCTAAAATATGGCAAACAATTCTTTGGAGGAAAATTTATGGGAAAAGAGAACAGCATATTCAGTGCATTTAATGCCTGCGGTCTTGAAACAACCGGCGGTTTATGCTACGGCGTACACAAAGCTTACGCCGTATGTATAAGTCAAAATCAGGGCTATTACTATCTTGATGTTGCCGCCAGAACAAAGGCCAAAAACAAAGAGCTTAAAGCAACCCTTAAAAGCGCCGTCCGTGAAAGCGGGCTGCAAATGAGCTTTTACGCAAACCAAGGCTCGCATCTCCGCTTCATGCTCCGCTTTAACAGAAAATCCCCTTACGAGGAGCAGGCTCACGCATATCTGGACGGTGTTGTGAGCATCCTGCGCAGCGTTGGCATAGCCCCTGCCGATACCTGCGCCGTCTGCGGCGGCGGATCTCCGGATTCACTGTGCTGCGTGTCAAGCTACCAGCCGGTACACAGTGCCTGCATGAAGCGTATGCACGAGGATACAAAGGATTCCGTAGAGCGTAACCTGCAAAACGGCAGTTATTTAACCGGCTTTTTCGGTGCTCTTCTGGGTACGGTTGCAGGTCTTCTGCCCAGTATTTTTACCGCACTTTCAATGGATACCATTTACGCCCTGCTGTTTGCACTTGTACCTATGGCAGCCATGTGGGGCTATAAAAAGCTTAACGGAAAATCCAACAAGGGCGCAATCGTTATTGTGGTAATATTGTCCCTGCTCAGTGTTTTTGCACTCCAGTTTATGATTTTGGGTTCTGCCGTAATGGATGAATACGGACTGAGCTACGGCGAAGCTATTCTGGCTGTGTTTGAGATATTCTTTAATATTGAAGGCCTGGTAATGATAGCCTCCGAGAGTCTTACCGAATTTTTATTCATGCTTGTCGGTCTTTTATTGTCATGGCAGTATATCGGCCGCACCGGCTCATCCGAAATAAAGTCTTCCGAAGCCGTATTAAGCACCCTTCGTCCCAACCCCAATTATGCAAATCAGTACGGCAGCGAAAGCGAAGAAAGCGTATCCTCAGAAGAGGTACAGGTATAACTCAGTTAAAAAATGCAGTACCGGAGTTTTACTCCGATACTGCATTTTTTGATTTACAGCTTGTCCTGTTTAAAGCCCTCGCCGTGGACCTCTGTTGAATCCATCACAAAGCTAAAGGCATCAGGATCCGTCATTTTAATAATTTTCAATGTCTGGGACAGCATGTTTCGTCTTGTGACGGTAATAATCATCTGTTTCCCCTCTCCCGTGTATCCGCCTGTGGCGGGAACTATGGTAGTTCCACGGTCAGTGTAGGTATTAAGAGCCGCTGACACTTCCTGTCCTTTATTTGTAATTACATATATGACCTTTGCGTAGTCAACACCCTCTGCTATAGCGTCTATGACTTTCGTACCAACCACGATAGAAACTGCGGAATACAGCGCAACCTCCAAATCCCTGAACACCAGCACCGCTATTGCCACAACCGCCACATCAAGAATCATAAGCAGCGTGCCGTTTCCAACATTTGGAAAAATCTTTTTCAGAATAAGTGCCAGCAAGTCCGTTCCTCCGGTGCTGATTCCCCGCAAAAACAAAATTCCGACGCCGATTCCTGTAATCACTCCCCCGAACACCGCCGCAAAAAGCACATTGCTCGTATACTTAGGTATAAGCTCGCATATCTCTATAAAGCCTGACAGCAGGACAGTAGAAATAAGAGTCATCGTCAGGGAATACAGTCCCAGCATATGCCATGCACATATCAGAAGAGGTACATTTATAATTATAGACCATACGCTTACCCTTATAGGGGTGATATGGGCAAGGGCGGTGGAAAGGCCTGTAGCGCCGCCGGGAGCAATATCATTAGGTACATTGAACACGGCTGTAGCCAGTGCTACCAATGCGCTTCCCACGACCGAGAACAGCAGATCAATCCCCACATTTTTCCATTTTTCTTTGTCCCTTAATTTATTCATTTTGTCCTCCTGATTTTGCATATGCCCATATAGTAACATTATTTTTCACTCTTGCCAATACAGGCATAAACAAAATTTATAGACAATAATCTGCATCTGTCAATTTTTTCAATATTAAGGTAAATTTTTCTAAAAATCTGGTTGACCCTTTGTAATTTTCTGTTATAATCAAATTATAAACAATTATTTTGTATACGGTACTAAAATCAAACAACAAGAAACAGAGGTGAAAAAATGAAATCTACAGGAATTGTACGCAAAGTGGACGAACTGGGTCGAGTGGTTCTGCCTATCGAAATGCGCCGCACTCTGGATATTTCCGAAAAGGATGCCTTGGAGATTTATGTGGAAGGCGACAGCATAATCCTTCGCAAGTATCAGGCCGCATGTGTTTTTTGCGGCAGTGTCAGAGGCACTCGGGAATTCAAAGGAAAGAACGTGTGCTCCAACTGCATAGAAAAGCTGAAAGACCAGTTCTGAAAGCTGTTTCAAAGTTCGGGAAAAAGAAGTGCTGCAAAGCCACAGCGGAATCGAAATGATTCACGTCCGGTTTTGCAGCACTTTTTATTTGTGATAAATCCTTTTGAATTCCTCGCTCTCGCTTCCGTCAGAATTGCTGAGTATCAATGAGGCTTCAAGTTTAAGGCCCGGCTTTCCGCCACGCCTTCCCTCAATCAGTATAAGACTGGGAGCGCTTTGCGCCTTATTGCACACCAATCTCAGCCGTTTAGGCTCTATCCCTGCCTGACTCATGGCACAGCACACCTCCGCCAGCCTTTCAGGCTTATGCACAAGGCAAAAGCTGCCGCCGGTATGCAGAAGATAGGATGCCGCAGCGCAGATATCCTTTAAACTGCACTCCGTCTCCCCTCTTGCGGCTGCCCGTTCCCTATCCGGAGAGAGCTTTCCGCTTCCAACAGGGAAATAGGGCGGGTTAGAAACCACAAGATCGAAGCTTCCTGACTCGAACAGCTCCCTACACTTCCGTATATCTCCCGTAACTATCCCGCTCCTTTCGGATAGGGAATTTATTTTCATGTTTTTCTCTGCCGTTTCCGCTGCTTTTGCGTTAATTTCAAGGCCTGTCATATGGATTCGCTCTGATTTCTGCATTAGCAGCAGACCGATAGCTCCGGAGGCACACCCCAGATCTATCCCCTTTTTTCTGCCGGCGGTGTTCACAAAGTCTGCCAGCAGCACGCAGTCCGTGCCAAGCTTAAAATGTTCCGCCTGAGCAAAAAGAGGACCCTCGGGCCAGAGTTCAAAAAACTCGCTCATATAGTTCTCCATAGATAGATTAAAGGGGCGATAAAATCGCCCCTTTAATCATAATCAACTTACTCCATTACGATGGCTTCTGCGGGGCACTGAGCTGCGCAAGAACCGCACTCAAGGCACTTCTCAGCGTCTATCTCGTAGTGCATCTCACCCATAGCAATAGCCTCAGCAGGGCACTGAGATGCGCAGGAACCGCAGGACAGGCACTCGTCGGTGATAACATATGCCATGAAAATCTACCTCCATATGTATAATTTGGCAGACGGCTCAATGGCCGTCCATCCATATCGCTCCTATTGTAACACAACTACGGCAAAAATCAAATGGAAAATTTCATCCCGTATATAAATAAATCAAAAGATGGCAATAATTTTTTAGTCAATGATAAGTTTCGCCGCTTTCGGCGGAAGCTTTGGGTCATAATTAAGGCTACGGGAACTAAGGGGGTACACTATGAAAAGCAATGAAAAATTCAGTCTCAGAGCAGAGCAGGCCATTGAGAACGCCAGAAAAGCCGCCGGCGAGATGGGCCACAGCTATGTTGGCACGGAGCATCTGCTGCTGGGCATATTGACAGAAAGCGGCGGAATAGGCTCAAATATTTTGTCCTCACGGGGAATCGGAGAGCGTGAAATGCGGCGGGCAATTCTGGAGCTTGACGGAGCGGGAGCACCGGGTATACCGGCGCAGGGTCTGAGCGTGCGAGCGCAGGCAGCTGTTGAACGGGCCTCCGCAGAGGCAAATGTGCTGCGGCACGGCTATATAGGTACCGAGCATCTGCTCATAGGTATTCTCCGGCAGCCCGAATGCTGCGGCAGCAGGGTAATTCAGAATCTCGGCGTAGACCTAAACGATATTTATACCGATGTTCTGGCGCTCTTCGGAAGCCCCTCCTCGGGAAAAGCCCAGACGGGAACGGTGCGGAGTACTGTACGCCGCACGGAAACAAGAATTCTGGATCAATACAGCAGAGATTTAACTGAGCTTGCAGCAATGGGGCGCATTTCTCCCGTTGTATGCAGAGGCAATGAAATACAGCGTGCCGTGCAGATTCTTTCACGAAAGACAAAAAACAACCCTGTTCTTGTAGGCGAACCCGGCGTTGGCAAAACGGCGGTAGCAGAAGGGCTTGCCCTTTCCGTCTCCAAGGGCGATGCTCCCGATGAGCTGAGGCGAAAGAGGATCGTCAGTCTGGACATACCGGCGATGCTGGCCGGCACGAAATATCGGGGTGACTTTGAAGAAAGAGTGAAATCTGTATTACGAGATGTTAAGCGAGCCGGTGATGTGATACTATTTATAGATGAGCTTCACACCATAATAGGTGCCGGCAGCGCAGAAGGCTCCATTGATGCGGCAAACATCTTAAAACCCGCTTTGGGCAGAGGAGAGATACAAATAATAGGTGCCACCACACCCGAGGAATACCGCAGACATATAGAAAAGGACCCTGCGCTGGAGCGGCGTTTTCAGCCGGTACAGGTTTCTGAGCCCGACAGGGAGCAGACAGTCGATATGCTCATGAGTCTTAAAACGGGACTGGAAAAGCACCACGGTGTCAGAATAAGTGACGAAGCCGTGTTCTCCGCCTGTGACCTTTCCATTCGCTATATTCCGGACAGATTTCTTCCCGACAAGGCAATCGACCTTATAGATGAAGCCTGTGCCGCAGTACGGCTGAGAAAAAGCAAATTAAGAGACATAAAAACAGTAAAGGCACAGGATATTGCCCAGGTGGTATCCATGTGGACAGGCATCCCCGTAACAGGACTGTCGGGAGATGAGAAAAGCAAGCTTGTAAACCTTGAACAGCGGTTGAAAAAACGAATTATCGGTCAGGACGAGGCTGTGTCAGCCGTTTCCCGAGCCATACGCCGCTCACGGGTAGGGCTGAGAGATCCCGAACGTCCCGTAGGCAGCTTTCTCTTTTTAGGTCCCACAGGAGTTGGAAAAACGGAGCTTTGCCGTGCGCTTGCGGAAACCGTATACGGAGACGAAAAGGCCATGATTCGCCTTGATATGTCAGAGTATATGGAAAAGCACAGCGTCAGCCGTCTTATCGGCTCTCCTCCCGGATATGTAGGCTACGAGGAAGGCGGTCAGCTCACGGAAAAGATTCGCCGTCATCCATGGTCGGTGGTACTGTTTGACGAAATAGAAAAAGCCCACGAAGATATATGGAGCATACTTCTGCAAATAATGGACGACGGTCATCTGACAGATTCGGCAGGCCGCAGGGTTGATTTCAGAAACTCCCTTATAGTAATGACCTCAAATGTTGGTGCGAAAACAATAACAGAAAACCGCTGTTCTCTCGGCTTTGAAAGCGGCGGAGTACGAACAGCGGCAGAAATGAAAAATGCGGTTATGGAAGAGCTGAGGCAGACCTTCAGGCCCGAATTTTTAAACAGAATAGATGAAACAATAGTGTTCAACAGGTTAAGTCAGGATAATCTGCTTGAGATCACCCACAGTCTTTTGTGCGGAATAGAAAAGAGGTTTGAGGAACTTGGTCTGAACCTTATAGTGCCCGAAGAAACCGCCTTGTGGCTGTCTCAAAACGGACAGGATGAAAAATACGGCGCTCGTCCCCTTAGGCGGACTTTGCAGCGCAGCATAGAGGATGCGGCGGCTGAACTCCTATTAGACGGCAAAGCCGCCACCGGAGACAGCATCTCTGCCATTGTCAGTGACGGCAGGCTGAAGCTCTCCGTGGCGGTTTAGTTAATTGACGGACACAATATGTCAGCAATTTTTCAAAGCCTCTATACCTTCTGCGATCTGCTCCCCGGTGAGCTTCAAGGCTTTTGCAGTAGCAACAAAAAGCTTGCCGGGATCGGGCTGGGTCTTGGTGGATTCCAGAGTGCTGGCATAGTACTCCTCAACGGTAACTGCGGCGGCGTAAGTTCTGCCGCAGGTTTTGCCGCATCTGGTAAATCCCGCTTCGCAGATTGCTCCCTTGCCCAGCATACTGTTCAGAAGTATATGGACAGAACTGCTCTTCCAGCTTTTATCCACAGAGCGTTCCATAAGTTCTCCTCGTGAAAGCGGTTTCTCGGCCGCCCACATAACATCCATAATTTCGAGTTCGTTTTTTGTTAAATACATTACGCAAACCCCTTTCCTCTATTACACAAAAATAATAATTAAAATCAAGTCCTGTTGTATAGTACTTTTTTTAACAGTGTTATGCTACTGTAAAGCTGTTTAAAAGTCAATATCTAAAATGAAAAATTTTGTAAACAATTTTCATTGGATGCAGAATTCTTTAATAAATTCATTTTTAGCATGATTTTTACTGCAAAAATGCGGTATTTAGGCCTATTCAAGAATGTTTTGAGAACAGGAATTATTTTCCATTTGTTTTCAGTTTATTAACATTTTCTGGCAGCATTTTATTTGAAAATCTTGTTCATATTATAACAATAATATAATTTGCAGGTAAAAGCTTCTCCTATTTTTTGTAAATTTTTTCTCATTTTTCGCCCCTGTTCCCTGTCCTTGACGCAGTATGTCAGGGAAGGGCTTAAATAATATTACCATTATTTTACCTGACTGCAAATTTATTTAAGTATTTCGCTTGACATAACACTAAAGGCAGGCTAAAATGATACAGGCAATATTTGTGGAGTTGGGGGAGACTCCGTTAAAATATTTCTTTTCAATTTCGACGGGCATTTCGCTGCTCGTCTTGCTTTAGATAAAATTTAAAATTTTAAAATTTATCTGTTTAAACCCACCGCATAATTCTTAAAGAATGGAGGTGTGTTTACTTACTATGCCCTTTTATTATTGGATTGCTATTGTAGCCGTGGCAGTCGTTATGGCTGTTGCGTTCTTTTTTCTCGGTATTACCTACCGTAAAAAGGTTGCTGAGCGTGAAATTACAAGCGCAGAGGAAGAAGCAAAGCGTATAATAAACGAATCTATAAAAAGTGCCGAGAGCAAAAAGAGAGAAGCTCTCGTAGAGGCAAAGGAAGAAATACACAAAAGTCGCTCTGAACACGAGCGTGAAATGAGGGAGCGTCGCGGCGAGCTCCAGAAACAGGAACGCCGTCTGCAGCAGAAGGAAGAAAACCTTGACAGAAAGTTGGACTCCATAGAGAAGAAAAACGAGAATCTTAACAGCAAGATTGCCGCTGTGGAAGCCCAGCAGAAGGAAGTTTCCCTTGTAAAGAAGAGTCAGCTTGAAATGCTGGAAAAGATCTCCGGTCTTACCGTTGAGGACGCAAAGAACTATCTTATTGACAACGTCAAAAACGATGTTACCCATGAGATGGCCATGAAAGTCAAGGAGATTGAGACTCAGTACAAGGAAGAGGCCGACGAAAAGGCAAGAGAGATAATCGCCACTGCCATTCAGCGTTGTGCCGCAGACCATGCAAGTGAGATAACCGTTTCCGTCGTTCCCCTCCCCAACGACGAAATGAAGGGTCGCATCATCGGTCGTGAAGGCCGCAACATCCGCAGCATTGAAACCCTCACCGGCTGTGACCTTATTATTGACGATACCCCCGAGACCATTACAGTCTCCAGCTTTGACCCCGTCCGCCGTGAAGTTGCAAGGCTTGCCCTTGAAAAGCTTATTCAGGACGGCAGAATTCACCCGGCACGCATTGAAGAAATGGTTGCCAAAGCCCAGCGTGAGGTCAACGCAGTCATCAAAGCAGAGGGCGAAAGAGCCGTGTTTGAAACCAATGTTCACGGTCTGAACCCCGAAATCATCAAGCTTCTGGGCCGTATGAAGTATCGTACAAGCTACGGACAGAATGTTTTGAACCACTCCATCGAGGTTTCCCACATTGCAGGTCTTATGGCCGCAGAGCTGGGAGTGGATGTTGCCACCGCAAAGCGTGCAGGTCTGCTGCACGACCTTGGTAAAGCCATTGACCACGAGGTGGAGGGCAGCCATGTTACCATCGGTGTAGACCTTGCCAGAAAATACCGTGAGTCCGAAGCTGTCATCCACGCAATCGAGGCTCATCACGGTGATGTTGAGCCCCGCACCGTTGTAGCCTGCATTGTTCAGGCTGCCGATGCCATTTCCGCTTCCCGTCCCGGTGCAAGACGTGAAAACATTGAAAACTATGTAAAGCGTCTTGAGCGTCTCGAAGAAGTGGCAAAGAGCTTCCCCGGTATTGCCAGCTCCTACGCCATTCAGGCAGGCCGTGAAATTCGTATTATGGTCAAGCCCGAGGAAGTCAGTGAGGATCAGATGATTCTTCTTGCCCGTGACATCGCAAAGAAGATTGAAGAAGAGCTCACATATCCCGGTCAGATAAAGGTTCATCTCCTTAGAGAAACCAAGGCTGTGGATTACGCAAAATAAAATATAAATGGTGCGCTGTTTTAGCAGCGCACCATTTTTTAGTTTATGCAGTTTCTATGAAAGCACTTCGCCCTTAAAGTCCAAGGATTTGCAGAGTACGCTTATCCCGCTGTCCGCAATAGAATTTGTCCAGTACCTTTCCGAACACCTCCTCCGTAGGATCTGCAGCCTCAAAAAGTGTCATAGAGGAGCACAGCTTCAGATTATCTGGCCAGCCCATGACACTGTCGGCATCGCAGGTATCAAGCTCCAGCAGCGCATTTGATATTTCCTTTAAATGCACGCCCAGAACGGGGTGTGCCAGAAACTCTCTTGCCTCTTCAATATCATTCACCGAATAGTACTGAGCGGTGGAGCTGCTTCCCAGCCCCTTTATCTGTGGGAAAATATACCATATCCAATGGCTGCGCTTTCTGCCGCTTCGAATTTCGGCCAGTGCAGTTGGAAAATCACGCAGGTTTGGACTCAGAAATCTATCCACACCCTTGGCGTCCTTGTTCATGTTTTTACCTCCCTTATTTTTTCTTTTATTTTAGCACAAAGCAGGCAGAAATGAAGTCTTTTATGGGCTTTTTCATTGTTCAGTGCCTTTGTTTCTTAGAACTTTACCGGATTACAAATCTCTGCTTTTAGAGTTATTTTTTCTGTCTGTATATTATTTCCCTACAGCATTTGACATTTTTCTCTCCCCGTCTGAGCTATACTCAATGTATGGGAGGTGAAAAACATGAAAAAATTTCTCGCTCTTTTTATGACAGTTATAGTTTCATTGGCTCTCAGTACCTGTGCTTTGAGAGAAAGCCTGCCTGAGCCTGATTACATAAAAGTAATGGCTGAAGCTGCGGCAGACGGGAACATACTGGCAGGCCACATGGCAGAAGAGAACTGGAACCGTTGCTTATCCGACAGCGGCTCTGACCAAAAGGCATTTTCCTTTGACGACCTGTACCTGCTTTCAAAATTCATCTGTTTTAAAGCCGGAAATTACCGGCTCAAGGATGATTTTCTTGTGTGCGTAGGAGAAGTTATAATGAACCGTGTTGCATCGCCGGAATTTCCCAATACGATCAGCGAGGTTATTTTTGAGCCGGGCCAGTACGAGGGTGTAAATTCAAGGCAATTTAAGACTCTTGTACCAACGGAAAAATGTGTCAACGCTGCCGTTCGGCTTTTACAGGGAGAACGGCTTATGGAAAGCTATGTGGTCTTTCAGTCCGGCATAAGACTGGGCAATGTATATTCTGCATACGGAGACCGTGTTTTAGGTTTTACTTATTTCTGCGAAAGCCCTAATCTTGAACTGTATGAAAATTCAAAATCCCCGTCAGGCTCCGCCGCTATGCGGAGACCGGAGGAGGCACAGAAAAACTCTGCGAGCGGTGATGCTTTCAGAGACTTCAAAGACAGCAGCATTATTGTTTACTCGGAAAGCAGGAATCCATAATTTTTCCAACTGTCTGCATACTGAGAAAACTTTTCAGTCTGAAAATGTTGAATTTGCTCGCTAAAAGCAGAAAAACTTATGCTCTGCCTTATCGCAATACTTTACCAAAAACCCCAACTGCCGGATTTTCTGACAGTTGGGGTTTATTTCACTTATATAGCAGAAAAGCTTCTGCTTTTTCTCACTTCTGAGATTTACGCTTTATGTATGCGTCAATGCTCTTTGCACCGGTCTTTCCTGCGCCCATGGCGAGAATAACGGTTGCGGCACCTGTAACGGCGTCACCGCCTGCGAAAACGCCCTCACGGGAGGTCTGGCCCTTATCGTCTGCCTCGATACCGCCCTTGGGAGTGGTAGCAAGGTTCTTGGTGGTAGACTTTATCAGGGGGTTGGGGCTGGTTCCGATAGCGATAACAACTGCATCGCAGGGAAGTACCCAGTTGCTGCCCTCTACAGGCTCAGGACGGCGGCGTCCCTTTGCGTCGGGTGCGCCCAGCTCCTGACGGATAAGCTCAATGCCGGTAACTCTGCCCTCTTCGTCGCCCACGATCTGAGCAGGGTTATTAAGCAGGGTAAACTCAATGCCCTCTGCCTCGGCGTGCTCAACCTCTTCCTTACGGGCAGGCAGCTCCTCCTTGCCACGGCGGTAGGTAATGTAAACATTTTCTGCGCCAAGACGCTTTGCAACTCTTGCAGCGTCCATGGCCACGTTGCCGCCGCCCACGATGGCTACATTCTTGAACTTCTTGATAGGTGTATCGTAGTCGTCCTTGTAGGCCTTCATCAGGTTTACACGGGTAAGGAATTCGTTTGCAGAGTAAACACCCAGCATATTTTCTCCGGGAATGTGGAGGAACTGGGGCAGACCTGCACCGGAGCCTATGAACACGGCTTCATAGCCGTCCTCAAAAAGCTCGTCTACAGTGAGAGAGCGGCCGATAACAGCGTTGGTGATAACATTAACGCCCATAGCCTTCAGGTTCTCAATTTCCGCTGCAACGATCTCCTTGGGCAGACGGAACTGAGGAATACCGTAAACCAGAACGCCGCCGGCCTTGTGGAATGCCTCGTATATATCAACATCGTAACCCATTTTGCGAAGGTCGCCTGCACAGGTAAGACCGGCAGGACCGGAGCCAACAACGGCAACTTTGTGTCCGTTGGACTGAGGAGCAACCACAGCGGGCTTGTTGGCCTTATTCATATGGTAGTCTGCCACGAAGCGCTCAAGTCTGCCTATGCCAACGCTCTCTCCCTTAATGCCACGGACGCACTTGCTCTCGCACTGCTTTTCCTGAGGGCATACACGGCCGCAGACAGCAGGCAGGGAGTTGGTGGAGGTGATGACCTCGTAGGCTCCGTCAAAGTCACCCTCTGCAACCTTTGCAATAAACTCAGGTATGCGGACGGAAACGGGGCAGCCGGTACGGCAGAGGGGATTGCGGCAGTTGAGGCAGCGCTTTGCCTCGTCTATTGCCATTTCGGGGGTGTATCCCAGAGCAACCTCTTCAAAGTTGTGGTTGCGAACCTGAGGATCCTGCTCAGGCATGGGATTTTTTGTCATTTTCATATTAGCCATTGCTGCGTTTACCTCCAGTCATTCTGCAGATATGCTTGCTCTGCTCGGTTTCTTCGGTATTGTAGAAAGCGGAGCGTTTAATAAGGGAGTCAAAGTCCACCTGATGAGCGTCAAAGTCAGGGCCGTCTACGCAGGCGAACTTAACTTCACCGCCCACAATAACACGGCAGCCGCCGCACATACCGGTACCGTCAACCATAATGGGGTCAAGAGAAATAATGGTTTTGATACCGTAGGGTCTGGTGGTTTCAGCAATGAACTTCATCATAATATCGGGGCCTATTGCAATAACTCTGTCAAACTGCTCGCCTGCCTCGATTTCGTTTTTCAGGAACTGAGTGGTAAAGCCCTTTTCACCGAAAGAGCCGTCATCAGTGCAGATTATAAGCTTATTGGAAGCAGCCTTCATCTCGTCCTCAAGGATAACAATATCCTTGCTTCTGAAGCCTGCAATCATGGTAACATCAATGCCTCTGGCGTGCATTTCCTTTGCAATGGGGTATGCAATGGCGCAGCCAACGCCGCCGCCGACAACGGCGACCTTTTTCAGGCCTTCCATCTCTGTTGCGTGACCCAGAGGTCCGACAATATCAGTGATATAGTCACCCTCTTCAACAGTGTGGAGCATTCTGGTGGTGCGTCCGGCAGCCTGTACCATGACGGTAACAGTGCCCTTCTCTCTGTCCCAGCCAGCCACGGAAACAGGAACACGCTCGCCCTGCTCATCCAAACGGAAGATAACAAACTGACCGGCCTGAGCGTGTCTTGCGATAAGAGGAGCCTCTATCTCAAACAGGCAAATACTCTTGGCCTCGTTCAAAAATCTTTTCGTAACTACCTTATACATTTTAACACCTCTGTCTTAGTATTATGATTGGCTTTGCTAAATTCATTTTACATTAGCCGTATGCCAATGTCAAATGGAATATTATAATGTAAATTATGCGTAAAAACATATACAGTAAATAGCTTTTACTCAGCGTACTTAAAATTACTTTTTTAGGGTTTTTTGTCAGGAATCATTTTTAAGATAACGCATCACATAATCGACAAATCTTTTTGCCACGGGCGGTGCCTTTTCGCCTGCCGCAACAGCCATACCGATAGTGCGTTTTGCCTCCGGTATGAGGGGCAGGATCTGTACCTTGTCACGCCTTCCCTTCAGCAGCAGCTCCGGCATAATGCTTATGCCGAGTCCCTGCTCTACCATTGCAATGATCGCATAGTCATCCTTGGTGTAAAAGCGGACGTTCGGCTTGACACCAGCCGCTTCAAGCGCCCGCCTCGCATCATGGTCCGAGCTTTCCAGCAGGCTTATGAACGGCTCTGTTTCACACTCCACAAGAGGAAATTTCGGATAATTTCTGAAACGGCTGTTTTCGGGCAGTATTGCAAAAAGCCTGTCCTCCATCAGTGCAGTGCAAGGGCAGTCCACTCCGCAGGGCATACTGACGAAACCTATGTCAACGCTTCCGTCCGAAAGCCACTGCTCCACATCGTGATAGTCCCCGTTCAAAAGCTTGAATTCAACATTGGGATAATCGCTCTGAAATTCTTTCAGGACCGGCGGAAGCCAGTGTACTGCAACGGAGGTAAAGGCGCCGATACGCACAAGCCCCGTCTCCAGACCCTTTATGGAATTTGCAAGCTGGTTCAGCCGCTCGGCAGAATTCAGCAGTCCTCTTACTGCCGGTAACAGTCTTTCCCCCTCTTCCGTCAGCCACACTCCCCCTCTGCTTCTTTTTAGGATTGCAAAGCCCAGCTCCTCTTCAAGGCTGAGAATACTGTGGCTGACAGCTGACTGGGTAAGCTTCAGTTTTTCTGCTGCTCTTGTCATGCTGCCCAGCTCCACTACAGTCATAAGGCACTCATATTTTCCAATGTTAATCTTATTCATAGCAGCCCCCTTGCATGAATATTTTTCATCTTTAGTCTATATACATTAAGCATATTCATATTATAAGCAAAAAAATACTTTTTTCAAGGGTCTCAGCCCTTTTTTCTCCCTGTATAGTCGCAACAATCATGTATAATCAGTTACACCACAAATAAGGAGAGATTAAGATGACAAGTGCAGAATTATGTATAATAATTGCCATTGCGGTATATCTTCTGGGTATGCTTTTCATAGGCTTTTTCTACTGCAAACGCAATACAAGTGCAGGAGACTTTTACCTTGGCGGAAGAAAGCTGGGGCCTGTGGTGGTTGCGCTCAGTACAGAGGCTTCGGATATGTCAAGCTGGCTTTTGATGGGCGTTCCGGGTCTTGCATATTTTTTCGGCATTGCGAATGCAGCGTGGACGGTTATCGGTCTTGCCCTTGGCACATATTTAAACTGGCTGATTGTTGCAAAAAGACTTCGCCGCTACTCGGCCCAGCTTGGTGCAATCACTATTCCGGACTTTTTCGCTCTCCGTTACAGAGATAAAAGCGGACTTATCGAGGGCATAGCCGCTGTAATCATAATTATTTTCTTTGTACCCTATACCGCCTCAGGCTTTGCCGCCTGCGGAAAGCTTTTTACCAACATTTTTAATGTGGAGTACCTGCCTGCAATGATTATTAGCGCAGCCGTGATCGTTGCCTACTGTGCGGCAGGGGGATTTACGGCGGCCTCCGTTACCAGCCTTATTCAAAGCATTGTTATGACCGCAGCACTGATCGTAATTCTCGTTTTCGGAATACATACAGCAGGTGGCTGGAGCGCAGTGGTCGAAAATGCAAGGGCTCTGCCCGGTTATCTGGATTTAAGCCACAGCACGGATGTAGTCTCAAAGCAGGTTTCAAGTTATGGCTTTTTATCCGTGGTCTCCACTCTTGCATGGGGTCTGGGTTACTTCGGTATGCCCCACATTTTAAACCACTTCATGGCTATCGAGGACGGAGAAAAGCTGAAAGTGTCACGCCGAATAGGTACCGTCTGGGTAGTGATTTCCATGGCGGTGGCAATAATCGTAGGCATTGTAGGCTACGCCATGAGTAACGCCGGCGCTATTGCCCCCTTTAACTCCGCTTCAGAGGCGGAAGCTATTCTGGTCCGTATCTCCGCTCTTTTAAGCAAATCCGGCATTGTTCCCGCAGTTTTGGCAGGTCTGGTGCTGGCCGGAATCCTCTCTTCTACCATGTCCACCGCCGACGCACAACTTCTGGCTTCTGCTTCCGGTATTTCTCACAATATTTTGCGTGGCGTTTTCCACATTCAGCTCACCAACAGGCAGGAAATGAGGATTGCCCGTATAACTGTATTTGCAGTTGCAGTTCTGGGTGCAGTGCTTGCCGTAAATCCGGAAAGCTCCGTGTTCGGCATAGTGTCTTTTGCATGGGCAGGCTTCGGCGCCGCTTTCGGAGCGCTTATGCTGTTCTCCCTTTTCTGGAAGCGCACCAATAAATACGGCGCACTGGCGGGTATGCTTTCGGGAGGAATAAGTGTTTTCCTTTGGAAGTACCTTGTCCGTCCTTTGGGCGGCTCATGGGACATTTACGAGCTTCTCCCCGCATTCATTATAAGCTCACTGTTCATCGTTGTCGTAAGTCTTGCTACTGCAAAGCCCGACGAAGAAATTACAGAAGAATTTAAACGCATTTAAGTTAAAACCCCGTAAGAATTTTAGTTCTTACGGGGTTTTATTATCTGTATTCAATATTCATTTTAAAGACCGTGCCGTTATTTTCTCCCGTTATGTAGATTCGTCCATTTTCCTCGCCCCAGAACAGCTTTATCTCCTCTCCGGCCAGAGCTTCTGAAACATAATCGGTAGTAACTTCATACAGGTGTCTGCCCTCTATACGGGAGCCAAAGCATTTTTCGCTCATTTCGTAATATCTTGTGTTATTCATGTGCAGGTTGGTATCCATATATTCCTGTGGAACCACAAAAGCAGTGCTTTCCGTAGTGGGGATTTTTCTGGCCGTACCGGGCAGACGGCATTCATCTCCCGTAACCATGCCATCCAGATCTATATGGAATTCATTGGGAAGAACCAGTTTGCGGGTCTCCATATTCACAAGGGTCCAGATTGCGCTGGCCTCTATTATTTTTTCCCCCCTGCAATCTCTGACAACAAAAAATCTGGGAAACATCACATGCTTTGTTTTCCCCGGCCATGTGCTTATCTGAAGTTTTTCTCCCTTTTCAGGCCATCTTTCGGCTTTAACATAATGTCTTGCCACTACCCAGATAAGTCCCTCACGGCCCAGCTTATCCATTCCGTAGCCCAGCATATTGCAGTGGTCAGCTGAAACATCCTGCAATATCTGAAAAAGTCCTCTTGTTGAAAGCTCCTCCGTGAGCTGAATTTCTTTTTTATAAATTTCCATTTTTTACCTTCTGTCGCTGTTTTTTCCCATTATAACCCCTATTGTTCAAAATTCACAGTCATTTAGGAAAAATATATAAACTGTTTACACTTTAATAGGGGATTATCTCTCCCGGATTTTCCAGTGTATAGCCGCCCATTCGGGTAATTCTGTCACGGAAGCTGTCGCTTTTGAGCGCCGCTATAAGGCTTTGCACAATTTCCGTGTTCCATGCGTAATCCGGTATGATTAAGTCGTATTCCTCTGTGCATATGGGCAAAAAGTCCAAATCATATAACTTTGCGGCAGAATATATTCCAAGGCCGAAATCGGCGGAACCGCCTGCTATCTGGGCTGCAACCGAGGTGTGGGTCAGTTCCTCTCTTTCCCAGCCTTTTATGTTTTCTGCCGCAAGCCCGGCCTTTTCTCTCAGGTAATCGGCAAGGATTCTTGTGCCTGAGCCTTTCTGGCGGTTAACATATCGGCCTTTCACAATATCCTCAAAGCCCTTGATTTTAAGCGGATTCCCCCTGCCTGTCATCAGCCCCTGCTGTCTTCCCACACAGCGGACAAGCTTCACATCACGGTCGGGAAAATACCGGCGCATATAGCTCAGATTGTACAGCCCCGTTTCCGTATCCAGAAGATGACAGCCTCCCAGATGAGCCTCTCCCCTGCGTATAGCCATAATGCCGCCCATAGAGCCTGCGTGAGAGGAGCTGAGATAGATTTTTTCATTCTGCCTGTGGATAATTTCAGCCAGCTCATCTATAAGCGGGTCATGGCTGCCTGTAACCACAATAGTGTTTTTCAGCCTCTCCTCAGGCTTCAGCAGCCGCACGCTTACCCGCTCTCCTGCCTCATAGCCCTCAGTGCCCTGCGGCACCTCCAATATTCCGTCAGCCTTCATAAAAGAGCTGACAACGCCGCTGCCACGGTTCAGAGGGGCTGCCATCAGCCTGTCCCCCACGTATCCCAGACGGGTTCTGATAAATTCCTGGTATTTAAAGCCGGAGACCAGAGATTTTGTCAGCACTGCCTGAGCATATTTTTTTCTTTCTCTTTCCCTGTGAAACCATTTTTCTATCAGCGGCTTTAAAATTTCCTCTATAACGATTATTCCCGAAACAGGATACCCTGGTACGCCTACAATGGCCTTTTTGCCCCGCAGCCCCAAAATCGCAGGCTTACCCGGTTTTATGGCAAGACCATGGCAGACAATTTCACCCACAGACTCTATTACCGCCGCCGAGCAGTCATCCCGTCCGGCAGAGGAACCGGCATTTAAAATCACCATGCTGCACTCCTCAAGTGCTTTAATGAGGCTGTTTTTTATTTCTGTGAAATCATCTCTGACTATGGGAAAAACTTTTGCTTCCGCTCCCCATTCCCTTACCATAGAGGCAAATATGGAAGAGTTAAACTCCGGTATCTCCCCCTCTTCAGGCTTTGTGCAGGGTTCAACCAGCTCATCTCCCGTAGGGATAATGCCAACAACGGGCTTTTTAATAACCTGTATTTCCGGAACTCCGCCTGCAATCAAGGCTCCGATTGCAGAGGGTGAGACCTCTTCAAAGCTTGGTAAAATCATCTCACCTGCGCATATATCCTCCCCTATCTGGCGTATATGCTGCCAAGGCACCGCAGGCCCGTAAAGTTTGATTGAGCCGTCGGTATTTTTTACCACATCCTCTATCATTACCACTGCGCTGCAGCCCTCAGGCACAGGGTCTCCGGTATCCACTACGGTAAACTTATCCTCTCCGAGAACCACGGGAGCTGTCTCACAGGCCCCGAAGCTGTCCTCAGCCGCAATGGCAACTCCGTCCATGGCAGATGCCGCATAGTGAGGAGCGCAGATTCGGGCATAAACGGGAGCGGCTGTTATCCGTCCGCAGGCATCCTGAACTTTCACCGTCTCCGTTTCTTCGGAAAATCCGCATTGCACCAGTCGGGCTGTATAATTTTCTCTGGCCTGCCCCAAAGCACTGTTGCTCAGATATTGAAAAGCCATTTTTCCTCCTAATTCAAATAAACCTGAACCTCTGAACCTGCCGGCAGACCTTCCCTGTCCCGTTCTATGATAATATATCCGT
>JARHZW010000095.1 GCA_029264685.1 Candidatus Limivicinus sp. | reverse complement strand
GGCGGTACTCTGGGCCTTGATCTTCCCGAGGAGGAGAAAAAGTTCCTCAGAGACGATATTAGACCATAAAACCAATGAAAAGTCCCTGATATTTATTATCAGGGACTTTTAGCATTTTAATGACCTGTATAAGGACTTGTGCACATCTCACCATTAACGCATATATTTCTATCTGCCACAAGCCCCGGTGGGGGATACAAAAGGTTTAAAACTTATAACACATTGATAAATCTACCAAAACAACAAATTCGGCCTGCTTTTATTGTACACTATTTATCCCCCCCTACGGGTTGTGTAAAATTCTAATAACTGCCAGAATATATAAAACGGACTTGCAAAAAGTCCTATCGGGGGAAATGAAAATGGAGCTTGTAAAGCATTCTGCCAGACGGATTTTAAGTATGCTCATGGTGGCACTGGGAGTAACTGTTTTAAGCTTTCTGCTTATTCGTGTTGCACCGGGAGAGCCTGCACATATGATTGCCCAAGCCCGTTACGGAGACGAAAACCTTACGGACGAGCTTGTAGAAAAGGTCAGGGTAGAGGAAAAGCTTTATAAACCTATATATGAACAGTATTTTAGCTGGCTCAAGGCCCTTATACACGGAGATATGGGAGAATCAATTTTAACAGGAAAAAGTGTGGCCTACGAGATTAAATCCAGCCTTCCCACGACAATTAAACTGAGTATATGCGCAATGCTTGTATCCCTGCTCCTTGCAATCCCTTTGGGGGCTGCCACAGCAGCATATTACGGAAAACCGACAGACAGGATTATAACATTCGGTTCTATGCTCTGCGAAAGCATACCCTGCTTCTGGCTGGCGCTGATTTTAATAATTTGTTTTGCGGTGAAGCTGCACTGGCTGCCGGCCTTCGGCGGCGGAAGCGTAAAGCACATGATACTTCCTGCGCTGAGTCTGGGAATAGGAATGACTGCGATAACTATGCGCCTTACAAGAGCCAATATGCTTGAGACTTTAAGTCAGGATTATATAAAAACCGCAAAAGGCAAGGGACTGCGAAAAAGCTCAATAGTTATGTGCCATGCGCTGAAAAATGCACTTATTCCTGTTGTTACCATGCTTGGGCTTCAGTTTGCACACCTTATGGAGGGGACAGTGGTAGTGGAGTCCATTTTCGGCTTGCCTGGTATGGGAAAACTTCTGGTAGATGCAATTTTTGCAAGAGACTACCAGCTGATTCAGGGCTGTGTTTTGAGCTTTGCTTTTGTAGTGGTGATCATAAACATAGTTCTGGAAATTATATACGGACTGATTGACCCCAGAATTAAGACCGGCAGGAGGGGAAGCAATGATTAAAAGATTCCTCCATTGTCCTCGGGCAGTGACCGGCGCAGTTCTGACCCTGATTTTACTTTCGGGTGCGGTCTTTGCACCATGGCTTGCACCTCATGATCCATACGAACAGTGTTTGGTGAACGCCTTTATGCCTCCAAGTCCGGAATACCCTATGGGTACGGATGACTTTGGACGCTGTACCTTCAGCCGTGTTTTATGGGGAGGAAGAATTTCTCTTACGGCAGGTATAGCAACAACTCTTATTTCAGCCTTTATAGGTGTACCTCTCGGGCTCATTGCGGGGTTTGCAGGCGGTAAAATCGATAGACTGATTATGGATATATGCGATGTTTTCCTTGCTTTTCCGGGGCTTATAATTGCCCTTGCGATTGCGGGCATAATGGGGCCGGGGATAGTGAGCATAGTTGCAGCACTTTCAAGTGTAGGCTGGATGGGCTACACAAGGATTGTGCGCTCCAAGGTGCTGGCCGAGCGGGAGCAGGAATACATAAAGGCTGCCAAGGCAATGGGTGTAAAGAAAAAGCGGATAAGATTCAGGTATCTGCTTCCGGCAGTTATGCCGTCGGTGCTCATACTTCTGGGAACGGGCGTGGGTAGAAATATTCTTGCAACCGCAAGTCTGAGCTTTCTGGGTGTAGGCGTGAGAAAGCCTGTGGCAGAATGGGGCTCAATGCTCAGTGCCGGCAAGGATTACATATATAGGTCAATCTACATGACTCTTTTCCCGGGGGCTGCAATTATGCTGTCTGTTCTGGCTTTTAACACTCTGGGTGAAGGGCTGCGGGAAATCTTAGATCCGAAAAACCAGACGGAAAGCTGTAGAATAAGGCGTGGATATTTCAAAAACATGAATACGGTTAAAAGTAAAAAGGGAGTAGAGCTATGAATTTGTCTGCAATAAACGAATTTAAAAAGAGACCGAAAGCAGATGAAATAAGGCTTGCGTTAAATACGGAAGCAGACCTGAAGCTTATGCAAGAGACCAGACTTGCCGGCGTATTTGAACTTTTGGACAGAGAATATCGCAGCGCTGAAGAAATAGGAATAACTGAAAAACTTATAAACAAAAGACTGGCAGTTCTGCTTGACGCTCTATGCGCAGCAGGCTTCTGTGAAAAATCTGAGAATAAGTACAGGCTCAGCGAAAAAAGTGCAGTTTTTTTAAAAAGTGAGAGCCGCTTTTACTACGGCGATAACTTAAACCGACGAGTTTCGGATGACATAATAAAAAACTCCCAAGGTCTAAGTAACTGGCTTCATGGAATAAGCGAGAAAAAGCTCCATGAGCCTGAAAAAATTTTTGATGCCTCATTTTTAAAAGCCATGGCACAAAAGGTAGTATTGGACGGATCGGTATATGAAACTGCGGAGCTTCTTTCAGAACTGCCTTGGTTCACTGGAATTAAAACACTGTTGGATTTAGGCGGGGGACACGGCCTTTTTGCAATTGCCCTTAAAAAGCTTCTGCCTCAGCTTTCTGCACAGGTTTTTGACCTGCCTCAGAATGAAGGTACAGAAAAAGAATATGCTGCACTATGGGGAGAAAATGTGGGATTTGTGTCTGGAAACTTTTATTCCGACCCGCTTCCGAAAAACTATGACATGATCCTCTGCTGCGATATTATGTATCCTGTTTCCACAGAAAAAAAGACTTTGGTGTTCACAAAGGTCTATGAGGCGCTTAATATCGGAGGGCATCTTTGCTGGAAGCTTATGTATCTGAATGAGGACAGGATCAGTCCATGCGGCGCAGCGGGCTTTATGCTGAATCTTTGCCGAGGGAATGATGAAGTGCAGTTTCTGAGTATTTCTCAGGCTTGCCGAATGCTTGAGGGAATAGGGTTTGTCATCGAGGATATTCTTACTGTGGAGGATGATTATTCATGGAAAATAATCTCCGCAGTAAAAAAATAAAGGGAGGAAAAAAATGAAAAGGAAAAAAGTCACGGCTCTTCTTTGCCTGCTTCTCGCCATGCTCATGGTTCTGAGCGCTTGCACAAGCAAGGAAGCACCTAAGGAAGAAGCAAAGGAAAACCCTGCTGAGGAAGCTCCGGCAGAAGTGCCGGAAGAAGTACAGTATTCAGACACCCTTAGAGTTGCAATCAGCTCAGATGTGTCCCAGTGGGATATAGTAGTATTCCCCGGCGGGGATGATCGTTTTGTGTGGAATCAGATTTACGATACCTTGGTGAGACTGGATAAGGACCTCAATATTATTCCGGGGCTTGCAGTCTCATGGGAAAGCGAAGATAACGGGCTCAGCTGGGTATTTCATCTGAGAGAAGGCGTAAAGTTCCACGACGGTACTGACTTTAATGCCGATGCGGTACTATATTCCTATTCTGAGCGTTCCAATGTTATTCAGGCAGGTACTCTGCCTCTGGAAAGTATGGAAAAAATTGACGACTACACAGTTAAATTCATCTGCAAGAAGCCGGTTCCTCTGCCTACATATTTAACTCATATTGCCTGGCCTGTTGTAAGCCCCACAAGTCTTGATGAAAACGGTGAATTCAAGGCTCCCATAGGCTCCGGACCATTCAAATTTGTAAGCCAGACCAAGGGGCAGGAAATTGTAGTTGAAAGAAACGAGGATTACTGGGGCGGCGCACCTGAAACAGAAAAAGTGGTTTTTAAGATTATCCCTGATGCTGCCTCAAGAGTTCTGGCGCTTCGCTCCGGAGATGTAGATATGTGCCTGAAGATAGCAGAGAGCGATGTAGTTTCTCTGGAGCAGGATCCGGACATTGTAGTAAACCGTACCCTAAGTACTTTTACGGATTTTATCCAGTTCAACACTGCAAGAGCACCTTTTGATGACCGGAAGGTGAGAGAGGCGGTTGCATGGGCAGTTGATACTGAGGCAATAGTAGATAATGTCCTGGACGGCATCGGAATTGCAGCAAGAGGCCGTGCTTATTCACCATGTATGATGTACTGCGCACCGGATGAAGAGCTTGACCTGTACTCGCAGGATCTGGAAAAGGCTAAAGCCTGTCTGGAGGAAGCAGGTTGGACAGATGCAGACGGGAACGGAGTTCGGGAAAAGAACGGTAAGGAACTCAGCATTAACATTTTGGTAGGGCAATCGTGGAGTCCCAGAGAAATTAAAATAGCTCAGGTTTGCCAGTCTCAGCTGGAGCAGGCGGGATTTAAGGTTCAGATCGATCAGCTGGAAGGCGCAGCATTCAGCGAGCGAAACAAATCAGGCGATTTTGACTGTATGCTGAGAACGGGCTTCTTTGTATGGGGGCCATATCCACACCATGTTAAAATCCACTTCTCTAAGAATTATGCCAGCCATTTTAATGATCCTGAATATGACGAGCTTATAAAGATAAGCGAGGGAGTGCCGGACGAGGAAAAGCCCGAGGTGTACAGAGATATAATGCAGATGATTCTCCATAAGCTTCCTGCTTACTATATAGTACATGAGGAGAAGGTTGTGGCATGCCGCAGCAATGTTAAGGGCTACGAAATAAGTGCGGAGGATCCATGGCTTGAGCTGCGGAGCGTCAAGGTGGAAAAGTAAAAGTATATGCTGCTGTATGGAAAATCTGATGCAATAAAACCCTATTCAGACAGTTGCCCCAAATGTTATAAACGGAGATAGTTAAATGGACAAATTTGAAATTATGAATTATTTTGATAAACTTGCTCCAGACTGGGATAAGGGCGAGAAGAAAAATCCTGACATTATGAATGCAATACTGGATAATGCCTGCATTGAAAGAGATAAGTCGGTTCTCGATGTAGCCTGCGGTACAGGAGTAATGTTCCCATACTATTTGGAGAGGGGAGTAAAGGATATCTGCGGTGTGGATATTTCCGGAGAAATGATTAAAGCAGCAGGGAATAAGTTTCCGCAAAAAGAAATTCAGCTCTATAATGTTGCAGCAGAAGATTTCTCACCCGACAGAAAGTTTGACAGGATAATGATATTTAATGCTTTTCCCCACTTCATAAACCCAGAAGAGCTTATTTCACACCTGAGCGGACTTTTAAATGAAGGTGGAGTATTGTCTGTTGCCCACAGTATGTGCAGGAGAGTTTTGGATTTACACCACAGGGACTGTGCAGACGGAATAGCACGAAAGCTTATGTCGGCAGAAGAGCTTGAAGTTATATTTTCAAGAGACCTGAAAGTCACAGTGTCTGTGGATAACGACAAAATGTATCAGGTTTGCGGAAAAAATGTGACAGTTGAAAAGTAATGTGCTTTGCATTAACAGCGATAAGCAACTGAGTTACTTATCGGCTGTCAGCTAACGGATTTCGGGTGAATATGAAACTCCCGTTTGTTTCACGATAATGTGATTCAAACGGGAGTTTTTTTCTGAAATTTCTGAGATATATGACGGATAAATCTCTTTTTTGTTTCCTGTGAAGTCAACATGAACAAAGCCGACCTGAAAAATAGTTTATGTCTGTTTTTTTGTGTGTCCTTGTAAAAATCCTGCTTAAAATATATTCGGTAGCTTACCTGTCAAAAAGCTTAAAAAACAATTAGAACATACGAAAAAACGGTGTAAACAAGGAATATTTAGATAGCAATATAAAAAGGAAAACTCCGAAATCCGAAAATTTCGAAGTTTTCTTGGTGGAGATTTTTACTGAATTAGTAAGCTTCATAAGTTCCACAAGAGGTGCATCTACGTCCAACTACAACCGTTTCGGTTATAGGAGTTTTCACAGTTTCGTAAACTGCATCATGGTGAATAGTCTGGTAGATAGGTTCATTATGATAGCCTGCTCCACAAGTTGCTAAATGTGCACCAAACTCTTCCCAACTCAAACCTGATAAAGACATACCACATCCATTACAAACGTCATGGTATCCTATGGCAATCTGCTCGTCATAAGCTTCTTCAACAAGAACCTGTTCTTCATTATATCCAGTAGTTCTTACCTCGGTTACATCTTCCCAAGTATGGACATGAGCAGGAGGGTTAGTAGGTTTAGGAGCAGGGGGAGTGGTAGGCTTAGGAGCAGGGGGAGTGGTAGGTTTGGGAGCGGGAGGAGTGGTAGGTTTAGGAGCAGGAGGAGTGGTAGGTTTAGAAGGTTTGTCAGGTTTTACATCAGGTGCAGGAGTTTTTTCAGGCTTTTTGCTTTCTTCGGGTTTCTTATCGGTTTCTTTATCAGGCTTTTCACTGGGCTTTACCGGCTTCTTATCCTTGTCAGTATCGTCCTTTGCAGGCTTCTTATCCTTATCAGCGGCGGGCTTCTTATCGGCTTCGGGCTGAACGGTGTCTACCACTTCTTCCTTATCCTCGGTTTCTTCGTCAGGAA
>JARHZW010000088.1 GCA_029264685.1 Candidatus Limivicinus sp. | reverse complement strand
GGCGGTATCCACTGCGGTAGCCGCTCCTTCCGTTCGTGTACTGACTTTTTCTCTTCCCGAGATGGTCCTCCTAAGCTTCCATAACTGTGTGCAAAGCCATTCCTGAATGCTCAGCATAGATCTGGCTTTGTAGCATGTTGCAGTAACAATTCTGTTAGAGCTGTGGTATGTCTCTTGTGAACCATCAGGGTCTCTCCTTTGCATGATGGTGTGGTAACTATCATTTTATAGAAGCCATAGAGACTTTTCCTATTCTTATTCACCTTTGCATACGTAATTATACGCTCTTTTCAGTTTTAACAGCAGATTTTTGTATAACACCATTTGTGACATTTTTAAGAGCATTTAAATAATCTGATGGGTCCTGTAAAGCCCAGTCCTTGCCAAGTTTAGTACCATCGGGGAGTTGTCTCTCCATTACCCCATGCTCGTATATTTGTACATTCTCTGCAACAATCTCTCCGTTTTTTGTATTTGTAAGAACCGCTCTGGCTGATAGTGTTCCAAAATCCACACCTATGGTATACTTATCTTCCATATTTTCATCTCCTGCCGACTCAATTCCATTAGTTTCGAATTCGCTGGTTCTCATATTAAATCACATACATACGCACTGTCAATTGCGAGCTGTCTTCACCGACAGCTTTGTTATAAACATCAGTTCTCAGTTCTTCGTTCCACACACAACGTGCCGTTTGCAATCATTTCCAGTTTCTCCCTGTCAACTATTTCATAGCCTGTTTTAGATTTATTCAGAATATTCAAAGAACAGAAAAGCTTCAAAACTCGCAGAAGATGACGGTAGCTTGAATTGAGAATATCAGCGCAGTTGATCAGCTGAAAGTCGAAAACCCTGTTATTTGAATAATTCAAAATAAACTTTGAAAGTCTCATTTCCAGAGATTCCTGAAAAGTTTTTGACAGTTCGTTTTCTGAATTAAGCTTGCAGGACAAAATCTGGCATATATTCTGCATAAAAAGAAGATCGTTCAAAAGCAACTTGCGATATTTGTTTAAATTTATGCCCACACAGGTGCAATGGCTCAACGCCTTCACATTTTTTATAGGCGCCATATTCCAAAGCGAGGCTGCCTCCCCTATTACCGTAAGAGAACGACAATAGCTAATACAGGTGTGCTTATCATTTGGCGACTGTTCAAAAACAATCACATTGCCAGACACAAGAAAATAAATATAGTCGGAAGGATACCCGCTCTGAACGAGAAACTCGTTCTTCTCAAAACTCAGCAGCTCTGCTATAGAGTGTATATCCGCATTCATATATGTGTCCAAATGGTTTTGGGTAATATAAAATTCAAGTTTTTGCTCATTCGTAAGCTTTCTCATTTTCTCTGCGTCCCTCCCTATATCAGCATTATAATAAAAATTTTATTTATCTGCAATAAGCCTCAGGTAAATATACATAAAGTTAATAATTTCTTTAATCAATGACATATGCCACTGTCTGCATCCTGATTTTACTTATTTTTTACTCTAAAAGTATAAAACAAATGACATATGTCATTTAATATGCTGCTGCTAACTGGTATAATTTTTGCAGATGCCTAAAATTCAAACACTTATGGCATAAGAAAATGGAGGTAGCAAAAATGAAAAAAATCTTAATCTGTACGCTTGCACTTATCATGTGTATTTTCCCCCTGGCAGCCTGCGGTTCAAAGGCCGAAAATGCCGAGACCGAAAAGGTTCTGAATGTTCAGTTTGTTCCCACAAACAACGACGGCTCCATGGAAGCAAAGGCAAAGCCTTTTGCCGACTATCTGAGCCAGAAATTAGGCTGCAAGGTAAATGTAACTCTTGCAACCGACTACTCCACCATTGTTGAAGCAATGGCCTCCAAAAAAGTTGATATAGGCATTATGCCCCCTGCCGCCTACGTTCAGGCAAGAGACATGGGTGCAGCAGAAGCCATCCTCACCTCTCAGTTAGGTGCATACAGCCGTGAAACCGGTCTTCCCGAGGAAGGCAAGCTCAGCGGCACCTTCAAGGGTGAAGTTCTCGTAAAGAGCGACAGCGACATAAAGACTCTTGAAGACCTGAAGGGCAAAAGAATTGCCACCCTTTCCCCCAACTCCGCCAGTGGCTACATTTACCCTGTTGCAGAGCTGAAAGCAATCGGCATTGACCCCGTAAAGGACTGCATACTCACCACCGTAAACGACATCCCCAGCGAGATGACCGCCGTACTCAACGGTCAGCAGGATGCCTGCCTTGTGTTTGAGGGTGCAAGAAACGTTTTTGCCGGCAAGTTCTCCGAGTACAATCTGCTCAATGATCTGAGAGTTCTCTATCTCACCGAGGGAGACATTCCCAACGACGCAATCGCAGTAAGACCTGACATGGACCCCGCTCTTAAAGAACAGATCAAGGAAGTGTTCCTGAATATGAGTCAGGACGAAGCCGGTCTTGAGGCAATGTCTCTCTGGAACCACAAGGGATACGAGAACGCAGACGACTCCGTCTACGACACCGTAAGAGATTACACCGAAAAAGCAGCACAGTAAAAGCCACTCTGAAAGGGACGCATAATGATAACTTTTGAAAATGTATCCAAGGTATACGGAAACGGCGTAAAAGGTCTTGACGGGATAAACCTCAGCATAGCCGACGGAGAACTGGTTTCTGTTATCGGATTAAGCGGGGCAGGAAAAAGCACTTTTTTAAGATCCATAAACCGCCTTCACGATATTACTCAAGGTGAAATCAAGGTAAACGGAGTATCCGTCACGAAAGCCGGGAAAAAACAGCTCCGCACCATACGCCGCTCCATAGGCATGATTTCTCAGAGTTTTAATCTGGTCAAGCGCAGCACCGTTCAGAAAAACGTACTTTCCGGCCGTCTTGGATATTACCCCACATGGAAAAGTATATTGGGAATTTTCTCAAAAGAGGACTACGCCAGAACAAACGAAGCGCTTGAAAGCGTAGGTCTGCTGGACAAGCTTCACTCCAGAAGCGACGAGCTTTCTGGAGGTCAGCAGCAGAGAGTTTCCATAGCCAGAGCTTTAGTTCAGCAGGCTGACATTATTCTTGCGGACGAGCCGGTCGCTTCTCAGGACCCTGTTATTACAGAAAAAATTTTTGACGACCTGCAAAAGATCAACAAAACTCTCAACAAAACCTTAATAATAAACATCCATTCCGTGGAGCTTGCCAGAAAATATTCCACAAGAATCCTTGGTTTTAAAGCCGGCAGAATTGTGTTCGACGGTACTCCGGCTCAGCTTGGCAAGGAACAGCTGACGGAGATATACGGCAAATCCATTGAAAAGGAAAAGGCAGGTTATGCCGATGAATATTAAAGATACAATACATTTTAACTGGTATAAGCATCTTTTTATTGTCCTTTTGATAGGTGTATGTATATGGGGTTCCGTCTCCGCCACAGGAGCGGATTTTGCAGAGGTATTCGGGAATTTTGATCAGATGAGTGCGTTCCTTTCCAGATTTCTCAAGCCTGATTTTTCATACATCCCAAATCTGATACAGCCCATGTTATCCACATTGCAGATGTCTGTTGTGGGAACAGCGATAGGAGTTCTATTCGCTGTTCCCATAGCGTTTATAGGAACTACTCTTGTCACCGGAAATAAGCTTCTCACTTCCGTTATTCGCTTCATTCTTGACATAATAAGAACCATACCCAATCTTCTGCTGGCCGCCTTAATGGTTGCAATCATGGGTATAGGTGAGTTCAGCGGCGTAATGACCATCGCAGTGTTCACCTTCGGCCTTGTATCTCAGCTGGTTTACGAGGCTATAGAAGCAATCGACGAGGGGCCTGTGGAAGCTGCAACGGCCGTGGGCGCAAACAAGGTCCAGATTGCCCTTTATGCCGTTGCTCCTCAGATAATCAGTCAGGTTGCAGGATATTCATTCTACGCCTTTGAAATCAATGTGAGAGCTTCAGCAGTGCTTGGATATGTAGGTGCAGGCGGAATAGGCGTTATACTTAATTCCTCTCTGGCGCTTCTGCAATACAACAGAGTTTCGGTAATAATACTTCTCATTTTTGTCGTTGTGACCCTTGTTGACGGCGTAAGCGAGCATATCAGAAGGAGGCTTTCCTAATTTGAACAGAATTAAAGTTAAAAAGCAGTGGATTTTTGGCATGGCCGTTGCGCTTATAATAATCCTTTCTGCAATCGGAATAGACTATTCCGGTCTTTCATACTTTTCTCCCTCTGTTGCAAAGGATGTTTTTGTGGGGCTTGCAAAGCCTGACTGGGGATATATTTATGACGGCAGCGGCGAAGACCTTATAAGCCTTCTTATTCTCACCCTGTCGATTGCCTTTTTAGGCACCGCAATAGCTACCGTTCTGGCTTTGCCCCTGTCATTTTTAAGTGCCTCAAACTTATGGAAATCCTGCCCGTGGGTGGCAAAAATCGGAAAATTTATATGCAATGTTTTACGGGCTTTTCCGGAGCTGGTCTATGCAATCATATTTGTAAAAATGGTAGGCCCCGGACCATTTGCCGGAGTTCTCGCCATCGGCGTTCACCAGATAGGTATGCTGGGCAAGCTGTACACAGAGGAAATGGAAGCTCTTGACCAGACACCCGCAGAGGCAATGACTGCGGTAGGCGCAAGGTTCTGGCAGACCATGTTTTATTCCAGAATTCCCCAGCTCATGCCGATTTACAGTTCGCTGTCCCTGAACCATTTTGAAATTGCTGTCAGAAGTGCCTCCACTCTGGGTCTGGTAGGTGCCGGCGGCATTGGCGCTCCTTTGATATTTGCCATTCAGGCCCGAAACTGGGACAAGGTAAGCGTCATCCTTATAGGTGTTATAGCAGCCGTATTTCTTATTGACTCTCTGGCAGGACTAATCAGAAAAAAACTGAAATAACAGGTTGCAGCATTATGAAAATATTACATTTATCGGATATACATTTCCGCAGAGATCTGGGTACGGCTGAAATTCTGCCATGGCGCAGCAGCGACAGCGCTTATATCAGAATGCTGTCCCACATGGAAAATCCCCTTGTATTTTTAGATGAGTGTCTGGAAAAAGCCTTGGACGGTGTAGATCTTGTAATTATAACCGGCGATTTGACAGAGGACGGCAGTAAAGAGGATTACGCTTTCTTAAAAAAGCATTTAGACGAAAAAATCTCAGGAATTCCTCTTGTGGTCACCTTAGGCAATCACGACAGCAAAGAAAATTTTCGCATGGGATTTTTAGGTCAGTCTGAAAAGGAAAATCCCCTGCTCCGCTATAATAGTGTAAGTTTCATTCAGGGTCTGCCCATTATATCGCTTGATTCCTCCATAGAGGGCACAGCAGACGGAGATTTAAGCTCGGATCAGCTCTGCTGGCTGGAAAAAACACTGTCCGAATTAGGCCATACCCCCTCTCTTTTGATAACCCACCACCATCTTCTCCCCTCTCAGGGACAGGTCCCCCCGCTCCCTCAAAGTGCACAGCTGGCGGAAGTTATAAAAAACAGCAGCGTCTGCGCCGTATTGTGCGGCCACAGTCACTTTTTTCATCAGGATCATATCGGCTCAATTCCGTGCTGCAGTGCTGATTCCCTTTCCTTTTTCGGAGATACTCAAAAAGACGGGGCAGTTAAGTTTTCCGAAAGATACGGTTACAGTATATACGACCTTTCATGCGGAAAACTCAGTTTGCTGAAACACCGGTGCTTTGCAGGAAAGGATAATTTAGCAACTATCAGATTTTAAAAGGAGACAATAAAATGAAATTGGTTTTGGATACCCACACCCACACTGTTGCCAGCGCCCACGCTTACTCAACCGTTACCGAGATGGCAGGAGCCGCAGGAGAAAAAGGGCTTGAGCTTCTGGCCATTACTGACCACGGCCCCGCTCTGGAGGATTCCAGTTCCAAGGTTCATTTTATGAATTACCACATTCTTCCCAGAGAGATGTTCGGCGTCCGTATGCTGTACGGTGCAGAGCTTAACATTCTTGATTTTGACGGAAATGTAGATCTGGAGGAAAAAATTTTAAAGCGGCTCGATATATGTATTGCCAGCTTCCACACAATGTGTACCACTCCCGGCAGCATTGAAGAAAACACGGCTGCATACTTAAAAGCTATGGAAAACCCATATGTTTCCATAATCGGGCATCCCGAGGACGGCTATGTACCCATTGATTTTGAAGCGCTTGTAAAGACGGCAAAGGAAAAGAAAGTGCTTATAGAGCTTAATAACTCCTCTATAAAATCCGCCTATTATCGTCTTAACACAAGAGAGAATATGATACGCCTGCTCAATCTCTGCAAGAAGTATGAAGTTAATATAAGTGTTGGAACCGACGCCCATTTTTCCGCTTCTGTGGGCAGTTTTGATGAGGCACTTGGTATTCTGGAGGAAGTTGATTTCCCCGAAGAGTTAGTTGCCAATACCTCAGTGGAAAAGTTCCTGAAGCTTTTGGAAGAGAGAAAAAGCTTTAGAAAATAATAATTAAACTCTGATAAGCTAAAATCCCCCTGATGTGTCATACATCAGGGGGATTTTTCACTGTCTTAACTTTATTCTGCAATTTTACAGGGGGAAGTTCCGCCTGCGTCTCATTTTCATAAGCCGCATTACATGAGCTTAAAGCTGATTTTCTGCCTTTACCTGTTCTCGTCTCTTACCTTCAGAGCCATTTCGGGGAAATTGCTGATTATTATGTCTATGCCCTTGTCCAGCATATCCTGAACGTCTTCAGGAGTGTTGACGGTATAGGTGTTGATTTCCAGACCATTTGACTTGAGTTCATCCACAACGGATGGAATCAGATTTCTGAACAGAGGGTGATAGCATGGCACGCCCTGCTCCTTGCAGTAACGGCCTGCATTTATTATCCATGTCTCGCTGAGGAAGCCGTATTTAAGATCGGGGTTCAGCTTCATCATGCGCTTTATGGTGAAGTGGTTAAAGCTTGAAATAACAACCTTGTCCTCAAGATGGAATTCCCTAATCATGGCAAGAACCTTTTCTTCAATACCCAGATACTCAAGAATACCGGTTTTCATCTCAATGTTGGTGACAATGGGCAGGTCTTTAACATATTCGCAGTATTCTCTGAAAGTGGGGACAGGGTTTACTCCGTACTTTCCCACAAAAGAGGCGGAGGCATCAAGCTTTCTCAGCTCCTCAAGGGTATAGTTGTTAACTCTGCCCTTGCCGTTTGTAGTTCTGTCTACCAGCTCATCGTGAATAATAACAACTTCTCCGTCACTGGTAAGCTGAACATCCAGTTCGATTCCGTCTGCGCCTGCCTCCACCGCCTTGCGGAACGCAAGCATGGTGTTTTCAGGGTAATTGCCGCTGTAGCCTCTGTGGGCAAAAATTTTGGACATTTTCTTTTCCTCCAATTTTTCGGATAGATTCTGTAAAAGTAAAACAGGGCCTGACAGTTCAGGCCCTGTTTGCGGCCTTACGGCCCACTGTTATATGCAGCGATGACAGGCCACAAAGTGACCGGGTCTGATTTCTCTGAGAGGCGGATTGCCCTTGTTGCAGGCCTCACAGTATTCATCGCAGCGCTTTGAGAAGCGGCATTCATCAGGAAGATTGACCGGTGAGGTAATTTCTCCCTTTATAAGCTTTCTTTCCGGTTTTTCCTTGCCCACAACCGGGATAGGAATAGCTGACAGGAGAGCCTTTGTATAGGGGTGGATAGGGTTTGCAAACAGTTCGTCTGCATCTGCCTTTTCAACCATCTGGCCCAGATACATAACCGCAATCTCATCGGAGAAATACTTAACAACGGAAAGATCATGAGTAATAAAGATGAATGTAAGTCCTCTGTCACGCTGAAGCTCACGGAGCAGGTTCAAAATCTGAGCCTGAATAGAAACGTCCAAAGCAGAAACAGGTTCGTCGCAGATAATAAGCTTGGGATTAACTGCCAATGCTCTTGCAACGCCTATACGCTGACGGCGGCCGCCGTCCAGCTCATGGGGATAAACATTCATGTAGCGCTCTGCCAGACCAACTGTGCGCATCAGCTCCAGAGCGTGCTGCTCCACCTCTGCCTTGGTCTTGTACATTTTATGCTCGATCATAGGCTCGCTTATAAGCTGCAAGACACTCTTTCTGGGGTCCAGAGAAGAGAATGGGTCCTGAAAAATTATCTGCATCTCAGTACGCAGACGTCTCATTTTTCTGCGGGAGTATTTTGTAATGTCCTCGCCGTCAAAAATGATTTGACCTGAAGTAGGCTCTATAAGCTTAAGTATAGTGCGTCCTGCGGTTGATTTTCCGCAGCCGCTCTCGCCCACTATGCCCAGTGTTGTTCCCTCTTCAAGCTTAAAATTCAATCCGTCAACAGCATGAAGCTGACCTGCGGGTGTATTAAAATATTTTGTAAGGTTCTTAACCTCAAGTAAAGTTTTTCCCATTTCACTTTACCCCCTTTAACTTAAATTCGGGGTTGTCATACGCATTGCAGGCCACCATGTGGCTGCCGCCCATGACACGAAGCTCAGGAAGCTTTTTGAGGCAGGCGTCAGTTGCATAGGGGCATCTGGGCGCAAAGGTACAGCCCTCGGGCAGATTTGCAGGGTCGGGCATCATACCGGGTATGGGAACCAGATCCTCCCCTCTCTGCTTCAGATTGGGCAAAGAGTTGAACAGACCCTCAGTGTAGGGGTGAGCGGTATGGTTAAACACTTCATCCGCTGTGCCGATTTCAACGATTCTGCCTGCGTACATTACAGCTACATCGTCACATACCTCTGCCACAACACCCAGGTCATGGGTTATAAGAAGCATGGACATATCTCTTTCCCTTATAAGAGCCTTCATAAGCTCCAGAACCTGTGCCTGAATTGTAACATCCAGAGCGGTGGTAGGTTCATCGGCAATAAGCAGCTTTGGGCTGCACGCCAGCGCAATGGCAATAACCACTCTCTGGCGCATTCCGCCGGAAAACTGGTGAGGATAATCTCCTGCACGGGAAGCTGCAATGCCTACCAGCTCCAGCATTTCCTTGGCTTTACTGTATGCTTCATCCTTGCTTACATCCTGATGAAGTGCTATAGCCTCGGCAATCTGCTCTCCCACGGTCATAACGGGGTTGAGCGCAGTCATGGGGTCCTGGAATATCATGGCAACGTCATTGCCCCTGACCGCTTCCAGTTCAGTGGTAGACATCTCAAGGATATTTGCTCCGTCCAGAGTTATGCTGCCGTTTTTGATGATTCCGGGAGGATTTGAACCAGATTCAGGATAGAAAGCGCAGTAGTGGTTTTGCCTGCGCCTGTCTCGCCCACAAGCCCCAGAGTTTTCTTTTCTCCTATATCGAAGGAAATGCCGTTGACGGCACGAACGCAGCCGTCGTCGGTTTCATAGTGGACAACAAGGTCCTTAACTTCTAAAATGTTCTTTGCCATGTCAAACCTCTCACTTCTTCATACGGGGGTCGAGCGCATCACGCAGGCCGTCACCCAAAAGGTTAAGCGCCAGCACGGTAAACATTATTGCAAGTCCGGGGACTATGCAAATGTAGGATGCATCTCGAATGTGCTGACGGCCTTCGGAAAGCATTGCTCCCCATTCAGGAGCCGGCTGAGGAACGCCTATGCCAAGGAAGGACAGGGATGAAGCCGCAATAATTGTGGTACCTATAAGCAGGGTGACCTGAACTATGATCGGGGAAAGGCAGTTGGGGATAATGTGCTTTATAATAAGCTTCCATGTAGGCAGTCCCAGTGCATATGCAGACTCAACATATTCCTGATCTCGAATGGTCATAACAGCGGCTCTTGCAATTCGTGTAAACGAGGTCGCACAGGTAAAGCTCAACGCAATGAGCAGGTTCACGGTGCTGGTACCAAGAAGGGAAACGATAACAACGGCAATCATAATATTGGGTATGGAATAGAACACATCAACAATACGCATGATAATCTGGTCAATAATGCCGCCGTAGAAGCCTGCGATTGCTCCGAGAGCAACGCCAACAATAAGTCCTATACCCACAGAACCCACACCGATAACGAGAGAGTAGCGGGCGCCGTAGAGAACTCTTGCAAAAATATCACGTCCAAGAGAGTCGGTTCCGAACCAATGTTCGGCAGAGGGATGCTGAAGAGCCTGAGACATATTTATCTGAATAATATCAGTGTCGTAATCATATATAAAGCCGGAAGCGATTGCAGCAAGGATAAGGAAGATAAGAAAGCAAAGGCCAAAAACAGCGCCCTTGTTCTTCAGCAGTCTGTGCCATGTTTCCTGCCACAGTGAGCGGCTCTTTATTTTTTCATTTTCGTTTTTCTTAGCCAATTCGCTCACCCTTTCTTTACATACTGTGCCTTGATGCGGGGGTCAAAGAAGGCATATACCAGATCCACAACAAGGTTAACAACGCACATCAATACGCAGCAGAGAATTATTGAGCCTGTAACCATGGGAGTGTCTCTCTTGGCTATAGAGTCAACAATAAGACGGCCTACGCCGGGCCATGAGAAAACAGTCTCAGCCAGAACCGAGCCTGTAAGCGCATTTGAAAGCTGCATACCGATAACGGTAATTATAGGAATAAGGGCATTATTAAGGCCGTGCTTGTAGATGACCTTCTTCTCGGGAACACCCTTTGCTCTTGCGGTTGTCATATAATCCTGACGGATAACGTCCAGCATGGCCGAACGGGTAGTTCTGGTTATAAGTGCTGCAAAGCCCAGACCGACGGTAACAGCCGGCAGAATAAGGCTTGCAAGCCCGCTTTTGCCTCCGGGAGGCAGGAGCTTTAAGTTAAGCGAGAAAATGATGATGAGCATAAGGCCCAGCCAGAAGTTGGGCATGGAAACACCGAACAGGGCAAAAACCATGCCTGAGGTATCTTTCCATGTGTTTTGGTGTCGGGCAGTATAAATACCAAGGGGTACTGCAACAAGAGTTGCGACAAAAACGGAAGCTGCGGCAAGCTGCAAGGTAGCAGGAAGACGCTGCATAAAGGTTTTGAATACATCCTTGTGTGTAACATAGGATTCGCCCATATCTCCGGTAACCATACCCTTGAGATATTTAAAATATCTCACTATAATAGGATCATTCAGCCCAAGGTCCTCACGGATCTGGTCTCTCTGTTCCTGAGTAGCATTTTCAGGGGCAATAGTATCAACAGGGTCGCCTCCGGTCATATTCATGGCAAAGAATATAATAAAGGAAGTTGCCAGAATAGCCGGTATCATGAGGAGTATTCTTTTTAAGATATATTTTATCATGCTTTCACTCCTAAATCGGTCTTTACTAAAAGCACAGAGCCTTCGCCCTGTGCAGTGCTTATCTAAATAACGGTGGGCGATTCAAAAAGAAGCGCCCACCGCACATAACATCAGCTGTTAAGCAAATGCCTGTTTATTTTGCTACGTAAGCGTGGCTCCAGTCGTGGTTGCCGCCGGGGAAGAGCTGGGTTCCGGTCAGATCCTTGTTGTAAGCAATAACAAGGTTTGCAATGTAGAGAGGAACCTGAGGGCAGGCATCAACAAGGTAGGTCTGCAGCTCCTTGCCTGCCTCCATGCGCTTGTCCTGATCCTTTTCGGTGTTAACGGTGTCAATCAGCTCGTCAGCGTGGGCATCAGAGTAGTGGTGATAGTTGGAAACAGAACCGGTGTAGAACAGGTCACGGTAAACAAAGTCTACCTTGGAGTCCTCGTTCCAGCGCCACAGGTAGATGTCCTGCTCGCCGTTCTTGCACATGGTTTTAAGGGTTGCATCTTCTACGGTCTCAATGGTAACGTCTATGCCGATTTCCTTCAGGTTGGCCTGAATTACCTGAGCAATGTTGGTGTAAGGAGCGGAGTTTGCGATGAGGAGCTTTGTGGAAATGCCGCCGTCGGGATATCCTGCTTCCTTCATCAGGGATTTTGCACGCTCAACATCGTAGTCAAAGCCTTCCATATCATCATAGAAGCCCCAGAGACCTCTGTTGAGGATGGTGGTCTGAGGGGTACCCTTGCCGTAAACAGCAGCCTGCAGAACAGCCTCACGGTCAATGGCGCAGGCAACAGCCTGACGGAGGAGCTGGTTGTTCCAGGGTTCCTTCTCAACGTTGAAGGCAAAGTAGAACAGACGGGAGCCGGGTCTCTCAAAAACGGTAATGTTCTTGTCATCTTCCAGATACTGAAGCTCATTGATGGGAGGATCAACACATACGTCTACCTCACCGGTCTGGAGAGCTATAACACGGGAGGAAGCCTCCAGATAAGGTCTGAACACAATTTCGTCAGCAACACCGGGATCCTCGCCCCAGTAATCGTCTACCTTGACGACCTTGCAGTATTCGCCCTCAACCCACTCGTCGAACTTATAACGGCCGGAACCGATGAACCAGGGCTCATCCAT
>JARHZW010000048.1 GCA_029264685.1 Candidatus Limivicinus sp. | reverse complement strand
TATATACAGGGTACAAACTGCAAATAATATATTTTGAATGAACATATCTGCGACTGATATAAAGAGACGGGAGAAACAAAGAGGTACATGGATTTAATTGAAAGAATTGCTATTTATTTCATTGCATATATAAATGTGATTGACAGAAGATAAATGCGGGCAGAAACCCAAAGAAAAATTAAGGAGATGCAAATTATGTCTACTAAATCCAGTAACAATCTCGTAAACCCCGCAGCTCGTGAAGCTATGGACAAGTTTAAGATGGAAGCCGCCTCTGAGGTCGGCGTTAATCTGAAAAACGGCTACAATGGTGATCTTACCAGCCGTCAGGCCGGTTCTGTCGGCGGACAGATGGTCAGAAAGATGATCGAAGCATACGAGAACGGTCTTCAGTAAAACCGAGCATAAACATTTGAAAGATTATTGCGGGGAAGCATTAGCTTCTCCGCAATTCTTATATACGGTAATTTTGAAATCATATATGTGCTTTGGCGTTCGCAGTACATATCAGAAGAAAAGCTTGCAGGGTGTCTAAAAACATATTATGTACAGGACAGGTTTGACGCTATTGTTTATTTGTGCTTGTCAAAACATTGATTTTATTGTATTATAAAAGTTAAAATATGAGTGTATGATTGGAGCAGTCAGTTTTATATGGAGTGTGTAGGGAATAAGAAACGGTTTTTAGCTTATTTGCTTATTACGCTGGCAATTATGGCAGCCATATTCATTTTCTCAGCTCAAGACGGCAATCAATCAGGGGGGTTAAGTGATGGCTTTCTCAAAAGCCTGATCGGAGATTTTCTGAGTGGAATTTTGCCGCCGCTGACCGATAAAGGCTTTGATTATGATATAAGAAAATATGCCCATATGTTCGAGTATTTTTGCCTCGGTGTCAGCAGCTTTCTGACATTTTCAGAATTGTTTTTCAAAACACGCAGAATGCTTTTGAATACATCCCTTGCGTCTGTATTATTCTGCTTTCTTTATGCCTGCTCGGATGAATTTCATCAGCGCTTTGTGCCCGGCAGAGCCGGAAGGTTTATAGATGTTGGCGTTGATTCTGTAGGGTATTGTACAGCGGTACTCGTAATGCTGGCAGGATTTATAATTTATTTTCAATTAAAGAAGAGAAAAAAGAAATTATTGTAAATTTACATATAATTATAGGAGAGAATTATGGCAAAGCATCTTCCGCCACCTAAAAATAAGCATCTCAGTCAGTCGAGCCACAAGGCGAAAAAAGAGCCTATCCTTAGTGCTAAGGACAGAGACCTGCTGAGTGAAAGACAGTTTTCTGCAAAAACTCTTGTCGCCTGTCTTGTGTCGTCTCTTTTGCTTGTGGGATTGAGATATATTCCGGCTGAGGGCTGGATAAAAGCTGTTGTGTATGCGCTGCCTCTTGCAGCGGCTTCCGCCGGCGTTGTAATGCGTCTTTTTACCATGCTGTCAGAAAAAGACTACTATGATGAGGACATTATAATGCTTGCGGTTTCTTTGATAGCGTTTGCGTCAGGGCATTTCGTGGCGGCAAGTGTGTCTATGATCTTGTACAGATTGGGTGAAGCCTTTACTAACCTTGCCGTATCTAACTGCAAAAAGCATTTTGATGAATTTGTAAGTTCAGGTACCAGAAAAGCTAATGTTCTGAAAAACGGCAGAGTCTATTCCGTGAGACCGGAACAGCTCGTTCCGGGGGATATCCTTATTGTATCTCCGGGAGAGACAGTGCCTCTTGACGGTATAGTGATCGAGGGAATGAGCACCATAGACAGTTCTCTTATTTCCGGAGATAAAACGCCGTTCAATGTGTCTTCCGGTTCAAAAGTTCTTTCAGGCTGCCGCAATCTCAGCCGTGACCTTAAAATTCAGGTTACAAGGGGATATGACAAGTCAGCTTATGTGAGAATAATCGACGGCTTAATGGATACAAACCGCAAAAAGGCTAAACAGGAGATATATTCCTCAAGATTCCTGCGATATTTTACACCTGCCGCCATATTGGCTGCCGTTTTGCTTGCCGTTATCCCACCAATTTTTTACGGTGAATGGCTTAGTTGGATCGAGAGGGGAGTTGTCATCCTTATAATGGCCTGCCCATGTGCTTTGAGCGTCTCCGTTCCGCTGTGCTATATGAGCGGGCTTGTAAATAGCACTAAAAAGGGAATTCAGGTGGAAAATGCCGATGTGCTGGAAAATCTGTCCAGAACGGAAACCATGGTTTTTGATAAGACCGGAATAATTACCGATGGGGTTTATACCGTGGCTGCCGTGTTCCCTGAAAAAGGATTAAGTACAAAACAGCTGCTTCAGGCAGCTGCGGAGGCAGAGCGTTTTTCAAAACATCCCGTGGCAAAAGCACTCAGACAGGTCGTAGAGCTGTCTCCTCTGGAAGATGGTGAGAACGCTGAGATTGAAGAGCTGCACGGCAAGGGAGTCAGCGCTTATGTAAAAAAACACCATGTGTATGTTGGAAATGCCTCCCTTATGGAGGAACACGGAATACATTACAGAGTCCCTCAGAGAGCAGGTGCTGCGATCCATGTAGCCGTTGACGAAATTTACTGGGGTTATATTCTTGTAAATGACAAGCTTAAAACAGGTGCTTTCGACGCTATAGAGTCCATGCGTCGGCTGGGAGTAAGAAACATGGTCCTTCTGACCGGAGATGTACGCTCCGTTTCAAGGACGCTCGCTTCTTCACTGAATTTTGACATGGTCAAGGCGGAGCTTATGCCTGAAGGTAAGGTGGCGGCGGTAGAATACCTTATGGCTACTAAGGGAGAACATTCAAGTCTGGGTTTTGTAGGCGATGCGGAAAACGACAGGGAAGCCCTGATGCGTGCTAATATTGGTATTGCTGTTGGTGCAATCGACGCTGAAAATCCTTTTGATACCGCCGATGTTGTTATAATGAGCAAGGATCTGGGCAAGCTGCCGCAGATGATGGACATTTCGAGAACGACAGCAAATGCGGCAAGGCTGAATATTCTTGCTGCGGCGGCAGTTAAGTTCGGCGTTATTATTTTTGGTGCATTTGGTATCGTGCCGATTTCTCTGGCTGCTGTATTTGAGGCAGGCGTAACGATTTTCTCTATGATTAACACAATGAGAATACTTAAACCTGAAAAGAAGGTGCATGAAGATGAATGAGACAATAGAACTTATTAAAAGCAGGCGGAGCATAAGAAAATATAAGCCCGTGTGTCCTTCAAAAGAGGAGCTTGAGGCTGTGATAAGTGCAGGAGTATGCGCCCCCAGCGGTATGAATATGCAGTCGGCTGTTATCGTTGCGGTTACAAATCCTGAGCAGGTGCAATATCTTTCCCTTCTCTGCGAAAGAGTGAGGGGACAGAAAAATCCGTATTACGGCGCACCTGCCGTCCTGCTGGTCCTTGCTGATGAAAACAGTGACTATAAAGTTCAGGACGGAAGCCTTGTCATGGGCAATCTTATGAATGCTGCTCATGCTATAGGTCTTGGCACCTGCTGGATAAACAGACTGGACAAGGTTTTTGAACTGCCGGAGGGCAAAGCTCTTTTGGAAAAGTGGGGAATTAAAGGCAGATACACTGGTATTGCGAGCTGTGTTATCGGCTATCCTGATGAAGAGCCTTAAATGAAGCCACGAAAGGATAATTACGTTTATTACGTTGATTGAGTTATTATGAACTGCTATGATTTTGACAAGACAATTTTTAATCCTGACAGCTCGGTCCTGTTTACTTATTACTGCATTGCACACCATCCTGTGGCAATGCTTCACGCTGTTCCTGCGGCTGTACACTACGGATTAAAATATCTTTTTAAGAAGACTGATTTCAGCACTCTGAAAGAAAAACTATACGTTTTTTTGCGTTATCTCGATGATGTGGACGGAGATGTTAAACGCTTCTGGGACAAAAGAAGCGGCAGAATCGAAAAATGGTATCTGGCACAAAAAAGGGAAGATGACATTATTATTTCTGCCTCACCGGAGTTTTTGCTCAAGCCTGTTGCAGAGATGCTCAAGGTAAGACTTATTGCTACTAAAATTGATAAGCATACGGGAAAAATGGACGGAGTTAACTGCAAGGGTGCAGAGAAGGTGAAACGACTGATGCTTGAATATCCGGAAGCTGTGGTGGATGCTTTTTACTCGGATTCTCTATCGGATACTCCTATGGCAGAGCTTGCAAAAAGCGCTTATATAGTTAATAAAAGTGATTTGAGGCCTTGGCCGAAAACATGAATGATGAAGCAAACTATACTTAAAAGCGTAGTTTGCCTGCTTTAAAACCGCCCGTTTACAAAGCTGCAAACGGGCGGTTTTGCTGTAATGCTGCGAGAAAAGAATAAAAAACCTCCGATATGTAAAGTCATATCGGAGGTTTTTGTTGCTGTATCGGTTTTCTTGCGGTCATGCTGAAAACCAAAGCAGTATGTAGGCTTAATCTGCCAATGGGTTTATTTAAACTCAGGAATAAAGGTTTCGTTAAAGCCCATAACCTTGAGACGAGCCTTTATCTGATTATATTTCTTGTTGTATATGGCGGTTCTAAGCTCATCATCGGGGACAAAGCGGTAGTATGAATCGCAGAATATTTCAAACATAGGCTTACAGTGATACCCAAGCTTGGTGATAAACATAATAAAAGCAATAACTGCGCCGACACAGAAATTTATATAAACAAATGCAGCAGCTTTTTTGATGCTGAAATAAAGAACGAGAAATGCTGTTAATGCACCCAGCAGACCGGTAACTACGAGGGACACAGTGGTGTATCTGGTAGCTCCGATGGCAATCAGCTCCTTGTCGATTTTTTTCATTTTTCTGATCAGCGGATAAGCGGTCATTATATTAAAAAAGAATTGTCTCATAAACATAAAAAACCAGAACCAGCCGCCAACGAGAGCCAGTCCGCCGTACAAAATTTTAACCTCCATGGATTAACCTCCAAAACGCATATAATTACTATATAGAATAATAGCACAGTAGAGTTGAAGTTTCAAGAATAATTCCAAATACTGTTTCATAGATTTATCACAGGAAGTGATAATATGGATGGATTTAACAGGGCTATGTACATGCTTCCGCCTGAGATAAGACGGTGTGCGGAGCTTTTAAGAGAACAGGAACCTGAGGAATTCAGGCTAAGACTGGGGAAAAAACCGACTGCGTTAATAAACGGAAAAGAGCATGAGCTAAACACTCCGGAAGTTAGCGGACAGGATATAGGCAGAATTTTAGAAAAAATAACAGGTGCCTCATTACATTCTGCTGCAAGATCAATGAGCGAAGGATATATCAGCTTTATGGGACTCAGGGTAGGAATATGTGGCGAGGCCGTAATGCATAACAAGGAACTAAAGGGCTTTAAAAATTTCAGTTCACTTGCTATTCGTATTCCCAAAGAATGTAAAGGCGCCTGCGATGAGCTGATGGAAGAAATATATTTCAGAGGTTTCAGAAACACTCTTCTTGTTTCAAGACCGGGAGGCGGAAAAACAACTGCCTTGCGGGAAATTATTCGTAAGCTTTCAAATTCGGGATACAGAATAGGCGTTTTGGACGAGCGCAATGAGCTGGGTGCCACGGAAAACGGGGAGATACAGTTCGATTTGGGAACTCACACTGACTTGATTTCCTTTGTGCCCAAGGCGGCCGGAGCTATGATGCTGCTAAAGGGAATGAACGAGGAAATTATCGCCATGGATGAGATCAGCTCTGCCGGAGATATTTCAGCTGTTTCCCAGATATGCGGCTGCGGGGTCGGCGTACTGGCCAGCGCACACGCAAACAGCAGGGACGAACTGTACATGAGACCGCTGTACAGACGACTCCTTGAATTGGAAATCTTTCAGTATATTGTTACCATAAGCGGAAGAGGCTCAAGAAGAAAATATTCCGCAGAAAGGATATAAATGCGTTGGCTGGGTGCGTTTGTGATCGTTTTGGCAGGATTTTATGCCGGAATTATATACATAGCTGATAAAAAGCGGCATCTCAGAGAGCTTGAGAATTTGTGTACAGCGTTTGAAATGATGGGCGGAGAGCTGCAAACAAGGCTTAGCTCACTGCCTGAAGTCTGCGAAACTTTGAAAACCAGGTGTGATGGTTCTGCAAAGGAACTGTTTACCCATTTGAGCAAATCATTCGACAGGCTGGGCGAGACAGAATTTTCGCTGTTGTGGGATGAGAATATAAATTCGGTGCTGAAAATGCTCGACAGCGAGGAAATAAGACAGGTGTCGGCATTGGGAAAGGTGCTTGGACGATGCGAGATGGAGCAGCAGCTTGAATGTTTAAATGGTCTGGTATCATTTTTGCGGACAAACCTTGATACGGCACGAAAGTTATATCCGCAGGAAAGAAAGCTTGGCCTTGGGGTAGGCACGGCTGCTGCCTTACTGTTGGTACTTGGACTTTTATAGGAGTTGCTATGGATGTTGACCTGATTTTTAAAATTGCCGCTGTGGGGATTCTGGTTTCGGTTTTGAATATTCTCCTTCAACGCTCAGGCCGTGACGAGCAGGCCCTTATGACAACGATTACGGCTCTCGTGGTTGTGCTGATGATAGTGGTTCAGAAAATCAGTGAGCTTTTTGACATTATCAAAAATCTGTTTGGACTGTAGTTATGGAGTTGATCATAAAATCTGCGGCAGCCGCTCTGACGGCAGCTGCGGTCGGACTTTTAATAAAAAAGTCAAATCCCGAAATATCAATGCTTTTGGGTGCCTGCACGGCGGCTCTTATTGTAGGGGCAGCAACGGCCTTTGCAAGCGGAATCAAGGAATTGACCCAAACAGTTCAAAATATTGCAGGCGGGTCATCTGCCTTTGCGGCACCTGTTATGAAATGTCTTGCGGTTGCAATTATAACGAAGCTTTCAGCTGATTTGTGCCGAGATTCTTCACAGGCTGCCGCTGCGTCTGCATTGGAGCTTGCCGGCAGTATCTGTGCAATGAGTATTGCGATGCCGCTCATTATGAGCGTGCTTAAAATGATAGGTGGATTCATTTGAAAAAAATTCTTTGTCTATTTCTTCTTGTTCCATTGTTTTGCGTCAGGGCATACGCAGAAAATGTAGAGGGCGAATTTGCCGAAATGACGGGAATATATGATGTTAGGGATTCATTGGAGGATGAAGAAAAGAAAATAACAGGGGAACTATATCTTGACGGGAAAGTTGATGTAGACGGAGCAATTAAGCGTATAACAAGCAATGTAAAGGAGAAGGCTCTCGACGGCATTAGAGCCGAACTGAAGTTTGTACTGGCAATACTTGCAATTTCGGTTTTGTGTGCTATAGCTTCGTCATTGTGCGATGAGGGAAATATTCCGGATTATATTCAGGTTGCGGGCTGTTGCGCTGTAGCCTATATGCTTTCGGGAACTATGGACGGAATAATCTCTCAGGCCGTAAATGCAATAAACCGACTTTCAGACTATTCGAGGGCCGCCATGCCGGCTATATTTACTGCCGCAGCTGCCTGCGGAGCAGTCGGTTCATCCTCAGTCAAATATGCAGGTGCATGTATGGCAATGGAACTGTTTATGACGGCCTCAAAAAATTTTATAATTCCCCTTATATATGCGTATCTTGCCATGTCTCTCGGCTGCGCTGTATTTGATAATTCAATCCTTCGGGCAGGGGCTAAGCTAAGTAAAAATATTACAGTATCTGTTCTTTCGGTAATCAGTATCGGCTTTAGCGCTTATATAGGGATGAGCGGCTTGATTGCGGGCAGCACGGATGCAATGGCTGTCAAAACGGCAAAAACCGTGATTTCAAATTCTCTCCCTGTGGTTGGCGGAATAATTTCGGATGCGGCTTCGGTTGTTCTTGCCTCTGCCACACTAATAAAAAATTCTGCCGGTGTATTCAGTCTTCTGGCGGTTTGCGCTATGTGCGCCGGACCTTTTGCGGTTCTCAGCGTGAAAATGCTTTTATATAAGACGGTTTCTGCTGCGGTTGAAATGCTTCCGGGCAGCAGAATATCAGCACTCTTAAACAGCGTCGGAAATGCGGCGGCGCTTCTCCTCGGACTTCTCGGCAGTTGCGGGATTATGCTTTTTATATCCATAATGTCTGGAATCAAGGTGGTGAGCATATGATAGAAAACTCAGTCAGAGCGCTTTGCGCCATGTCTATGCTTTGCGGGGCTGCTATGAGCATAAGCCCTGAAGGAAGCGTGAAAAAAATAATGAGTATACTTTGTGCATCCGTATTGATCATGAGCGTTTTACTTCCAATAAAACAAATTGATTTCTCAGCATATGCTGTGGAGCTTGCAAAGCTTCAACAGCATGAACAGGACCTCAGATCAAGTGGTGAAGAAATAAATTCCCGCCTTAACAGACTTGTCATACAAGCGGAATACGAAGCATATATTATGGACAAAGCCGAAAAACTTGGCTTGAAAGCGGAGGGGGTCAAAGTAGGAGCTGAGTGGAGTACGGAGGGACTATGGATTCCCACAAGTGTAGAAATAGAATGTGTTGGGGATGAAAAACTCAAAAAGTCTCTCAGTAAAATAATATTATCCGAGCTGGGCATACCGCCGGAGAATCAGTATTGGAGCGAAAATGAGTGAAATTAAAGGCAAACTTGGAAATCTGGAAAAATTCAAATATCCGCTGCTGATACTCATTATCGGTGTCCTTTTAATGCTGCTGCCTTCAGGCTCCAAAACCTCCACAGATACTCAGGATAAAGACGACGCATTTCAGCAAATTCTTTCCAGCACCGAGGGGGTGGGGGAGGCCAGAGTGATAGTGTCTGAAAGCGGAGTAGTAGTTGTCTGCCGTGGAGCAGATAATGCAAAGGTACGCCTTGACATAATCAGGGCGATAGGTTCATATACCGGTTTTAGCTCAGATAAAATTACAGTATTAAAATTTGCCGACTAAATAATGGGAGGAGTTTGGAGAAAAATGAAGAACAAAAAACGTAATATCACAATGGTAGCGGTGTTGCTTTTCGTCTGTGCAGCAGTTGCCCTTAACTGGTCGTATAATAACCGCTGGGGCAGTCCGGATGCAGAAATGGTATCGGCAGAGGATGCGGCTATGATGGATGCAGACGAAAAGTTTGCAAGTGCGTCTTTGAACAGCCCTACAGGATATTTTGATGAGGCAAGGCTTACACGGCAGGTGTCAAGGGATGAAGCTCTTGAATTGCTTCAATCAGCGGCAACAGCAGAGACTGCATCTCAGGAAACCATTGACAGTGCCATGAATTCTATTGCGGCAATGGCAACCTGCACTATGAAGGAAAGCCAGATAGAAAATCTTTTGCTTGCGAAAAATTTCTCCGACTGCGTTGTGTACATAGGTAACGATGCTGTAACCGTTGCAGTCCCTGCACCTGCCGAGGGACTCAGTCAGGAGGCAATAGCACAGATAACCGATGTGATTTGCAATGAAACCGAATACGAGGCAGCTCAGCTAAGCATAATTGAAGTTCGTGCCTGAATATAACAGAAAGCAGCCTGATTCAAAAAAAGAATCAGGCTGTTTTTCTTAACCACAGATAAAAATAATGCCAAACTGCCGTGCTGGCAATGTGTTTTTGAAATTGCTACAGGAAATTCTGCCGCCTCCTGTCCTAAAAAAAGACGAATTGAAATAAATCAATTCGTCTTTTTCAGGAAAATGTTATGTGATTTAACCTTTCTTGGTTTCGCCGCAGGTGC
>JARHZW010000005.1 GCA_029264685.1 Candidatus Limivicinus sp. | reverse complement strand
ATCGCTTCCTGCCTTGCCATGGCTTTTTCGTCCACATTGGCGCCTTTCAAAGCGGCGGCATCCATACCGGGGATCATGGCTGCAATATCGCCCAGATCACCCATGCTGCGCAGCTGTGCCATCTGGTCAAGGTAATCGTCAAGGCTCAGTCTGTTCTGGCGCAGTCTTTCGGCAGTTTCCAAAGCCTTTTTCTCGTCAAAGCTCTGCTCTGCCTTTTCTATCAGTGTGAGCATATCGCCCATGCCAAGAATTCTGGAAGCCATTCTGTCAGGGTGGAACGGCTCTATCATGTCAAGCTTTTCGCCCACGCCGATAAACTTTATGGGTTTACCGGTGGTGGCCTTGATTGAAAGGGCTGCACCGCCTCTTGCGTCACCGTCCAGTTTTGAGAGCATAACACCGGTGACATCCAGTGCCTCGTCAAAGGCCGTTGCGGCATTGACCGCATCCTGACCTGTCATTGCGTCAACAACAAGCAGGATCTCCGCAGGTTCAACTGCTGCCTTAATGTTTTTCAGCTCATCCATAAGCTGTTCATCTATATGGAGACGACCTGCCGTATCAAGGAACACAAGGTCGTTGCCGTGCTTTTTTGCGTGCTCAACTGCTGCCTTGGCAATATCCACAGGGTTTGTCTGTCCCATCTGGAACACTGGAATATCAAGCTGGGCACCCACTGTTTCCAGCTGTTTTATAGCAGCGGGACGGTAAATATCGCAGGCGGCAAGAAGGGGGCGCTTGCCCTGCTTTCTCATATAGCCTGCAAGCTTTGCACCGTTTGTGGTCTTACCTGCGCCCTGAAGACCCACCAGCATTACAACGCTGGGAGATTTGGAGCTTATATTCAGCTTTGTGGTCTCGCCGCCCATAAGGGCGCAAAGCTCCTCATTAACTATTTTAATTACCATCTGAGCAGGAGACAGGGCTTCCAGAACCTCGGAGCCGCTGGCCTTCTCGGTGACGGTTTTTGTAAACTGTTTAACAACTTTATAGCTGACATCCGCCTCAAGCAGTGCCATGCGAACCTCACGCATAGCCTCTTTAACATCGGAAGCGGTCAGTCTGCCTTTTCCGCGAAGCTTTTTAAAGGCTGCATTCAGTTTTTCAGATAAGCTTTCAAACGCCATATTCAACCTCTGCTCAAAAGAGCCTCAATTTCTTTGCCTGCCTCTGCTGCAAGGTCTCTTGCCGAGCCCTCGCACTCGCTTTGAAGCCTGTCCATTTTTTCCGAAAGTCTTACAAGCGCCTCTCTCGTCTCCTGAAAGCGGCGGACAAGACCTGTTTTTTCTTCTATATCATTAAGTGAGGCCTCTGCCCGTTTTATGTTGTCCCATACGCCCTGACGGGAAATACCTGCCTGCTGGGCAATTTCCGACAGTGACAGATCCTCATTGTAGTGCAAATCATAGCACTCTCTCTGCTTTTCAGTGAGCAGCTCCCCGTAGAAATCCAGCAGCAGACTCTGCATAACTCTGCTTTCGTTCACGGTCCAGCCCCCCTGTCAAGTGTTTTAGCTTAACGGAGTATACTACTTTTCTTTTGTTCTGTCAAGTATTTTTTCTTGTCACTCTTTTTTTATTTTCTTCATGTCAAACGGGGAATATTATCCATATTTCAGGGGGAAAATATGTCAATATAGGCTCTTTTTGTTTAAGGAGGATAAAATGGATATAGAAAATTCCAGCCTTTACATTTCCGATTCAAGGCTTTTTAATTATGCAGCTTCCGCAGCCCGACTTATTTCTCCGGGAAAACTCACCTCCGGTGTCAAAGATGCCAAAAAGCTCAGGCGTGATATGGCGGATATAAAAGCTGCAAATTCCGCCCTTTCCCTTCGGGCGGAGGATATGGTATCTATACCCGCTCAGTGGGAATGGCTGTTGGATAATTATTATATGGTTCAGCGTGAATACCTGAGCTGTCTGAAAACCATAGGGTCGGCAAAATATCTCAGGCGTTCCGGCAGCGGAACCGTGATTTTTTCTCTGTGCCGTTCTCTTCTTGCCTCCGGTCAGGGTCAGCTTACCGAACAGCGCTTATCGCTGTTTTTAAAAGGTTTCCAAAGCGTAAATGTCCTCTCTCGCTCCGAGCTTTGTCTTTTTCCTGCCGCCATGAAAGCTGTCATTATCTCCGCCATTGCTCAGCTTTGCAGCAAAATGCAGTACGGCGGCTCCGATGCCTCAGATGCTGATGCTATGGGAAAGCTGTTTACAAGCCTTCGGCTGTTTTCCTCCATTGATATTGAGTCGCTGTTAAATTCCTGCGATGTTACAAACGAAATTCTGTCTTCAGACCCTTCCGGAATTTACTCCGAAATGGATCGGGAAACCAGACTTTCATATTTAAACAGGGTAGAGCAGCTTTCCCGTCGTGAAGGGATGGAAGAATATATTTTTGCAGGAAAGCTTATTGAACAAGCAAAACGCAGAAATATTCATGTAGGCTTTCTGCTGTTTCCGGAGAAAAAAGGCAGTGCTGCCCCGTGGTATATTGCCTTAAACATTATACTGAGCCTTTTTCTTTCTCTTCTGCCTGCCGTTAAATTTCAAAGCTTCTGGGCAGCAGTTCTGCTGTTGCTGCCGGTATCGGAGCTTGTAAAAAACACAACAGATTTTATCCTCCTGCATCTTGTTAAGCCGAAGGCGCTGCCAAGAATGGACAGCAGCCGTCTTGACGGAACCGATGGGGCAATATGCGTCATATCCGTTCTTTTGACCGACTCCGAATCCACGAAAAAACTTTGCCGCAGGCTTGAGGAATTATATCATTCATGCAGAAATAAAAACGGACTTTTCTTCGGACTTCTTGCAGATCTGCCGCAGGCTCCCGAAAAAGAAATGCCGGAAGATCAGGAAATTTTAAGTGCCGCCCGTACTGCCGTAACCGCCCTTAACATGAAATACGGCGGAAGATTTTATTTGTTTACCAGAGAGCGCCGTTTCGACGGGAAGAATTATTCTGCCTACGAGAGAAAAAGGGGCGCAATCATGGAGCTTGCAGCCTTTTTAAACGGAGAAAAAACAGAGTTCAGCATATGCGGAGAGCCTGATATGTTAAGCGGAGTAAAATATATAGTAACTCTCGACAGTGACACCGGAGTATACCCCGGCTGCATAGAGGAGCTTAGAGGCGCAATGCTCCATCCTCTGAACAAGCCCGTCATAGACCGCAAAACCAAAGTGGTAAAGCAGGGATACGGCATAATTCAGCCCCGCATTTCCACCGAGCTTGAAAGTGCAAACGCCACCGACTTTTCTCTGATTTTTGCCGGTCCCGGCGGCACGGACCCATACGGCGGTCTGTGCGGAGAGCTGTATATGGACGCCTTCGGCAGCGGAGGTTTTGCGGGCAAAGGCATAATTGATGCGGAGGCCCTTAACATCTGTCTTAAAGAAAGGCTGCCTCAAGGCCGCATACTTTCCCACGATGCCATCGAGGGTGCATATCTCAGGGGAGGATTTTTGGGAGACAGGGAGTTTTCCGATGCTTTTCCCGCCGGACCGCTTGGCTATTTCAAGCGCCTGCACCGCTGGATAAGGGGTGATATTCAAAACATTCCGTGGATATTTCACTTTGAACTTCCACCTCTTGAGCGGTGGCGGCTGTTTGATTCGGTCAGAAGAGCTCTTGTGTCCCCCATGACTTTTCTTGCCATAATTCTGGGTTTTTTCATATCCGGCAAAGGGCTTCTTATATCCGCATGGGCTGCTCTTCTGGCTCTTTTGAGCAGACTTTTTCTTTCCTTTGCCGAGGAAGGGCTGAAAAACCGTGAAAAAATACGGATTCGCCGTTACACCCGTATATTAAGCGGCATAGGCGGCGCTATCGTCTCCTGTTTTATGCGTCTCTGGCTGCTTCCTTTCGAGGCGTTCACAAGTCTCTCGGCTGTACTTCTCTCCCTGTGGCGTATGCTGATAAGCGGAAAAAATCTTCTCCAGTGGCAAACGGCGGCTCAGAGTGAGCGCAGCGGAAGCACACTGTTGGACTATATAAAAGCCATGTGGTTTTCCATGGCTGCCGGTTTGGCTCTGCTGCTGTTTTCTCCCGCAATCATCGGAAAATCAGCGGGACTTATGTGGCTTCTCTCTCCCGTATGTGCATATGCTCTGGGGCTGCCCGCCTATAAGCCCGGCAGTCTTTCCGACGAGGACAGAAAGTTTCTGCTTCAGGCTGCAAAACGGAATTATCTGTATTTTCAGGAGTTTTCCACAGAGTATGACAACTATCTGCCCCCTGACAACTTTCAGGAGCAGCCTCCTGTAGGCCTTGCCCACAGAACCTCCCCTACAAACATCGGCCTTGCCATGTGTTCCTCCGTGTCTGCAATGGACATGGGGATAATTTCTCCCGCTCAGGCGGCAGAGCACATTGAGAAAGTCATTTCCGCCGTTGAGCGTCTGCCCAGATTTAACGGGCAGTTCTACAACTGGTATGACACTCACACTCTGCACGTTTTGCAGCCCCCGTTCGTTTCCACCGTTGACAGCGGCAACCTTTATGCCTGTCTTGTAACTGTCCGTGAAGCGCTTTTGGAGCTCGGAGAGGAAGCGCTCTCCGCCAGAGTTCTCAAAATCATGGAGGCCATGGACTTCAGCCCCCTCTACGACAGTTCAAGAGGACTGTTTTATATATGCTTTGATACTAAAGAGGGTCACGGTGCAGGCGGCTGGTATGACCTTATGGCAAGCGAAGCTCTGCTCACAAGCTATATTGCCGTTTCAAAGGGTGACGTGCCGGTAAAGCACTGGCGCAGACTGAGCAGGGCCCAGCTCCAAAAAGACGGGTATCGAGGTCTTGCCAGCTGGACCGGCACTATGTTTGAGTATTTTATGCCGGAAATTTTTCTGCCCATATACAGAGGAAGCCTTTTATATGAAAGCTCCCGCTTTTGCCTATATGTCCAGAAAAGGCGTGTATTTGCAGGAAAACCATGGGGAATTTCCGAAAGTGCCTTCTATTCTCTGGACAGCGCTCTTAATTATCGCTACAAGGCAAACGGCTGCGCAGCTTTGGCCTTAAAGCGAGGGCAGGACAGAGACATGATAGTCTCCCCCTACAGCAGTTTTCTGGCTTTAAAAGCAGATCCTGCCGGAAGCGTAAAAAACCTGCGAAAGCTCTCGGATTTCGGTGCTCAGGGTCGTTTCGGCTTTATGGAGGCGCTGGACTTTACCCCCTCACGCTGCCGCAGAGACGAGGGAGAAAAGGTGCGCTGTTATATGTCCCACCATATAGGCATGAGTCTTTGTTCCTGTGCAAACGCTCTGTGCAGCGACAGCATTACACGCCGTTTTATGGCTCAGAGTGCAATGAGCGCCCACAAGCTTCTTTTACAGGAGCGGCTGCCTTCCGACGGCGTTGTGATTGCCCGTGAAATGGCGGAAGTACCGGAAAAACCATTGCGAAGCTTTGACGGTTTCTGGGAAAAGAGCGGCAGAGCCGTAAAAAAGGAAAATCTTTGTCTGCTATCAAACGGAGTTTATAACATTCTGGCTTCAAGCAGCGGAAACAGCTGTGCTTCATGGGGAAAATTCCGCATATACGGAGCGGAGCAGTACCCTATGGCATCCGGTATTGAGCTTTCGATTATAAAAGACGGCAGCTCTGTTCCCCTTGCAGCCTCAGCAGTCAGGGAATGGTTTTTATCCGAGGACAGTGCAAGATGGGAATACGGCATTCCCGATTTAGATGTAAGCATGGAGCTGCATTCCTCAGCTTCCGAAGCCGGTGAAGGGCGGGCAATAAGCCTTTTCTCGGAAAAATCTCAAAGCATCACTCTGTGTCTGTCCTTCAAACCAATACTTGCCGATTTCAGAGACTATCAAAACCACCCTGCATTCTGGGATCTGGGAATAGCTTCCGAAGTGAAGGACGGTAAGCTTCTTCTGCGCCGTCTGGCTCGTGGGGGTGTCCCTGAATTCTGGCTATGTGTGGGGTCAAATCTGCCGATAAGCTTTTCAGCCGAGGAAGGCGGAGTGAACAAATACCTTTCTCAGCCCTTTGTGACAGCCTGTATCCCAATAAATCTTTCTGCCGGAGAAAAAACAGAGCTGCTGTTTTCCCTCTGCGTAAGCCCCGCAAAAGAGGGGGCTTTAAAGGGTGCCGAAAACATTTTGTCATCTCAGGAGCGGGGAATCATTCCCGGTGCTTCAGCTGCAAGGTTGGGCATGAAAAGCGGGGAATACGCTCAGACAATGGCCATGCTGCCTTATCTTCTTCTGCCTTTAAGCTCCGCCGCTCCCAGGCGCGAGCTGTGGAAGCACGGAATTTCCGGAGATTTCCCAATAATCTGCTGTGACGGTGAAGCCACTGAAGCTGCCGGAATATTAAACAGTTTTTGTCTGCTGAAAAGCTGCGGTATTGAAACTGATCTGGTATATCTCAGCTCACAGGAGGGCGAATACCGTCTCCCGCTGCACAAAAAGATCTATGACTCCCTGTCCGTCCACGGCTTAGAGGCTTTGATCGGCAGTCGGGCGGGGGTGCATTTTGCTCCTATGAGTGAAGAAAACATCATTAAAAGCAGAGCCTCATATATTGCCGGTGAGCTTCGGCAGACTGGCGCTTCTCTGGTCATACCGCCATTTGGCAAGGCCAGAGCCTCCCGCTCGGTTCCCCCTTTCAGCCAAAATGAGGGAGTTTTTTCCTTCGTGGTCAAAAACAATCTGCCGTCAAGAGCATGGCAGCACATTCTGACCAACGGCCGCTTCTCTGCTATAGTTTCGGACTGCGGTATAGGTTCAATGTGGCAGGAAAACGCCAGAGAAGCACGGATAAATCAGCCCCCCTTCTCCGTAAAAGACCTGGCAGGAAGCGAGGGGCTGTGGGTAGATATAAACGGCAGTAAATACAGTCTTTTTGCCTCAAACGACGGTTTTGAATGCAAGGTGTCATATTGCGCCGGCCTTGCCTGCTGGGAAAAACGTTTTAACGACAGGCTGATACGGACCACTGCATTTATTCCCGCAGGTATCGACGGTCGGGTAATTATAATAGAAGGCGCTGAGGGTCTGAGCATATTCTGGGCCATACAGCCTGTTCTGGCAGCCCCTGACCCATCCTCCCTCTATTGCCGCTTTGAAAACGGAATATATCAGTGCGAAAATCCGGAAAGCTATATAAAGGGGCTTAAATTCTACGCTCTTTCAAATCTGCAAAGCGTTTCAGGCAGAGAATTTCAGCCCTCTGCCGTAAGCATGAAGCTGAAAGGTGAAAACCTGAGCGTACTGATATGCGGAACCGGCTCTGTAAGCGCACTCAAAGCCCTTTCCGGCGCTGATGCAGCCCTGCCCGCAGCAGGCGAGACCGTTCGGCGCTGGAAAACTCTCCTCGGAAGATTTTCCGTTAACACAGGGAACAAGGTTTTCGACGACTATATAAACTACTGGGTTGGCTATCAGACTGTTGCCTGCCGTCTTCAGGCCAGAGGCAGTCTTTATCAGAGCGGCGGCGCATTTGGCTTCAGAGACCAGCTTCAGGACGCAGTGAACATTCTTCCCATATCCAAAAGCTACGCTGCCGAACGGATACTGGACTGCTGTCGTCATCAGTACCTTGAAGGGGATGTTATGCACTGGTGGCACCCCCATTGTGACGGAGACAAGGGAATACGCAGCCGCTGTTCCGATGACCTGCTATGGCTTGTGTGGGCAGTGTGCGGATATGTCCAAACAACAGGCGACAGAGACCTTCTTTATAAAGACGTATGCTTTGTAAATTCCCCCGTCTTAAAAGCTGAGGAGCGGGAGCGATATGAAGCACCGGAGAAAACCGTGGAAACGGACACTGTGCTGAACCACTGCCGTCTGGCTCTCAAATGCTGCACAAGCAGAGGCTTCGGCTCTCACGGGCTGCCGTTTTTCGGCAGCGGAGACTGGAACGACGGCCTTGACGGAGTGGACGGGGAAAGCGTGTGGCTTGGCTGGTTCCTGTCGATCTGCGCCCTCCGTTTTTCCAATCTTTTAAAAAGCGAGGGTGAACAGGACTTCGGAGAATATTACAGTCTGGCGGAAAAGGCAGGACTTGCCGCTGATAAGGCATGGAGCGGAGAATTTTATTTCCGTGGTTATAATGCCGACGGCAGCCCTCTGGGCGGCAGCAGCAGGATAGACTCTCTCCCCCAGAGTTTTGCCGCTTTCTGTCCATTCGCCTCCCCCGAAAAAGTAAAAACTGCCCTTAACACCGCCGTTTCAAGGCTTTTTGACAGAAAAGCGAAAATTGTAAAGCTTTTTGACCCCCCGTACAGTCCCGACGAAAGATATGTGGGTTATATAACAAGCTACGGTGAGGGCTTCCGTGAAAACGGCGGACAGTACACCCACGGTGCCGTCTGGCTGGCTTCTGCCTGCTTTAAGTATGGCATGGCAGAAACCGGAAAGGACATTCTCATGGCTCTGCTGCCTGAAAATCACGATCCTGAAATTTATCAGGCTGAGCCCTTCGTTCTGCCTGCCGATGTCTATTCCTCCCAAGGCCACACAGGTCAGGCAGGCTGGACATGGTATACAGGTTCGGCAGGCTGGTATTTTCATGTGGCTTTGAATGATTATCTGGCAGTTAAAATAGAAAACGGGAAAATTCAGCTTTCCAGGACTTCTCACATCGACAGGGATTTCACCTTGCGCTGGGTGGATTACGACGGTCAGACCCATACCCTGCACAGCCCTGAGTGAAAGGGAAAATACGGAAAATAGACTACCATTTTTCGCCATTGCATGTTATAATGAGACATTAAGTTACGGAGGTACCCTATGGAATATTCAAGGACTGAATTGATGTCCGGCGTGTGGCTCACCCATCTGCGCTCGGATAAATTTAAGACCGCCTGCCTGAGCCTGAATCTTCTGGCTCAGCTTAAAAGGGACAGTGCCTCAATGAATGCTCTGATACCTTATGTTCTCCGCCGTGGTACTGTGCAGTACGGCGATATGGAGGCCATTTCCGCAAGGCTGGACGAGCTTTACGGTGTTGCAATAGAACCAGTGGTGCGCCGAATAGGTGAAATTCAGTGCTTCGGTTTTTATTCCAGCATACCTGAGGACGATTTTTTACCTGACGGTCAGAAAGTTTTGGAAGAAAGCTGCGGTCTGATGGCAGAAATGCTCATTGCTCCCGCAACCAGAGGCGGTCTTTTCCTGCCTCAGTATGTGGAGAGTGAGAAAGAAAAGCTGCTTCAGATAATAAGAGGCAGAATCAACAACAAGGAAGGCTATGCCGTATCCCGCTGTGTTGAAGAGATGTGCTGCTATGAGGATTTTGCGGTAAGCGCCGTGGGCAGCGAATCGGAATGCGAAAATGTGGATTATAAAACCCTTACAAAGCATTACCGCAAAATGCTCCAGTCCTGCCCTATTGAGATTTTTTACTGCGGAAGAAGCTCCAAAAAAACAGTTGTTTCCGCTCTTAACGACGCTCTCATGCCTTTGCCCAGAGGCGAAATTGACTACGATATAGGCACAGATGTGAGAATGAATTCCGTAGAGGAACAGCCTCGCTATGTGGAGGAGCAGTTGGATGTAGGTCAGGGCAAGCTGTGCATGGGCTTTCGTCTGGGTGAGTGCATGGAAGAGCCTGACACTGCCGCAATCCATGTGTTCAGTGCGGTTTTCGGCGGCGGCACAAGCTCAAAGCTTTTTGCCAATGTCCGTGAAAAATCCTCCCTGTGCTACTATGCAAGTTCTGCGGTAAACATTGCAAAAGGAATCATGCTTGTGGCCTCGGGAATAGAGTTTAAAAATTTTGAGCGTGCAAAATCCGAAATTCTGGCTCAGCTTGATGCAATTCGTGCCGGAGATATAAGTGACGAGGAGCTGACTGCCGCAAAGAGCGGCGTTGCCTCAGACCTGCGCTCCTTTACGGACTCCAAGGGAGAGCTGGAAGGCTTCTACCTTACAAGAGTGCTTCAGGGAGAGGATTACGGTCCCACAGATATGGCGCTGCTTGTGGACGAGGTCACAAAAGAGCAGGTGGTGAAAATTGCTCAGAGTGTTGAGCTGGATTTGATTTATTTTTTAAAAGGCATGGAGGAAGCGGAATATGCAGAGCCGTGAATACCCGGAAATAGGTGAAAAGCTATATGAAGCCACACTGGCTGACGGTTTAAGAATCAGGGTAGTTCCCAAAGCCGGTTTTTCCTCATATTTTGCCGCTTTTGCGGTAAATTACGGCGGCGCTCACAGGCGTTTTGAGCTTGACGGCAAGAAAATTGACACTCCCGCCGGAATAGCCCACTTTCTTGAACACAAAATGTTCGATATGCCCTCCGGTGACAGCGCCATAAACATTCTCTCCGCCAACGGTGCCGATCCCAACGCTTTCACCTCTGAGGATGTTACCTGCTATTATTTTGAATGCACCCACAGCTTTGAAGAAAATCTCAGGCTTCTGCTGCGTTTTGTCTCCACCCCTTATTTTACGGCTGAAACCGTAGAAAAGGAGCAGGGAATAATAGGACAGGAAATCCGCATGGGTGAGGACGACCCGGGGGATGCGCTTTACTACAATCTCTATAAGCTGCTCTACCCCGAGCATCCGGTTAAGGACAGAATTGCAGGCACCGTTGAAAGCATTGCGGAAATCAGTGACAAAACACTGTATGACTGCTATAATATGTTCTACAGACCCTCCAATATGATTTTGTCCGTTGCCGGAGATGTAGACCCTGTGAAGGTGCTGAAAATTGCCGAGGAAGAGCTTTCACCTGAGCTTTTAAGTGTTCCTGTGGCTGATTTTCCCCGGTTTGAAACCATGCTTCCCGCTGAAAATTTCATCTGCGAGAACATGGAGGTTTCCGCTCCTCAGTTTATGATAGGTGCAAAAATGCGTCCCGAGCAGGATGGGGAAAAAGCCCTGAGGCAGGATCTTGTGGCAAAGCTTTCCCTGCGCCTTCTTGCAGGCTATTCTTCCCCGCTGTATACTAAGCTCTATTCAGCCGGTCTTCTCAGCCGGAATTTTGACTACGAGTGCAATGTGACAGCCGGAACAGGCGCCCTTATTCTGGGCGGTGAAAGCCCCGACCCCAAGGAAGTGCTGAATGCTTTCAAGCTTGAAGTTCAGCGCATAAATAAAGACGGTCTGGACCCTGTCCGCTTTGAGAGAGCAAAAAGAGCCTCTCTGGGGGCAAGGCTCCGTGGACTGGAGGATTTTGAAAATGTGTGTGTTTCCCTTATATTCTGTCTTTTTGAGGGTTACTGCGCTTTTGATGCCCTGAATGTTCTGGGCAGCATAACCAGAGAGGAATGTGAAGAGTTTATCCGTGAGCATTTTGCTCCCGAGCGGCTCGCCCTTTCCGTAATTGAAGCAAAGAGGTCTTAAAATGTTTCCTGTTCTTTTACAAACTATTCAACGTGATTCTATAATCAGCTTTCCCATGTTCGGAGATTTTGCAATAAATCCCCCTGCATATTTTACCGTTTTCGGCAAAAACATTTATTTTTACGGAGTAATCATTGCGCTGGGCTTTGTTCTGGGTACTCTGTACTGCGCCGGAAACGCCCGTCGCTTCGGCATAAAGTCTGACGATGTGTACGACTTTATGCTCTGGACCATCCCCTTGTCCATCATAGGCGCAAGACTTTACTACGTTCTTTTCAGACTCCCCCATTACATCCAGCACCCCGGCGAGATATTTGCAATCTGGGAAGGCGGTCTGGCGATCTACGGCGGCGTAATTGCAGGTATAATCGTAGCAGTCGTATTGTGCCGAAAGAAGAAGATTCCCCTGCTTGCAATGCTGGATCTGCTGGTTTACGGTCTTTTGATCGGGCAGATAATCGGCCGCTGGGGCAACTTCATGAACCGTGAGGCCTTCGGTGCTGAAACTGACGTTTTCTGCCGCATGGGTCTTACCGCTCCCGACGGAACCCAGATTTTTGTCCACCCCACTTTTCTGTATGAAAGCCTGTGGAATCTGGCAGGGCTCATCTTCCTGATTGTCTGGGATCGGAAAGGCAAACGGAAATATGACGGTCAATGCCTGCTGTTCTACTTCTTCTGGTACGGCATAGGCAGGGCATGGATAGAAGGTCTGCGTACAGACAGCCTGTACATAGGCTCCACCAACATCAGAGTATCACAGGCGCTTTCAATAGTGCTTGCTTTGATATCATTTATAATCCTCATCGTTCAGAGCCGGCGTGAGCATTCACCCGAAAAACTTTTTGTAAATCAGGTCAAAGCTCAGCCCGATGAGACAGAAACCAAAAACACCGACAAGGAGGAATAACAAATGGCAGATTATAAGGACATGATAAAAGGTACATTTAATAAGGTAGTCGGCAAGGTTAAGGATGTAGCAGAAAACGGCACTGTCCGTGAAGTCTTCGACAACGGCGTTGACAAAGCCAAGGCATACAGCAAAATTGCAAAGCTTAGCCTTCAGATGAACGGTGCAAGCGAAGAATTAAAGCGTGTTTACACCGAAATCGGAAAGCTTTACTACCAGCAGCAGAAAGGAAACCCCGAAGGCTGCTTTGCCCCCCTGTTTTCTCAGGCAGACGAGCTTACACAGAATATAATGGATCTGAGCGACGAGATACAGACTATGAAAGCTCAGTCCGATGCCGAAGATGTCAGCGACATTGATGTTGAAATATGCAACTTTGAAGACATTGTGGACGCCACCGAGAACGACGGTTCAGACGACACAAATGAATGATTAAATCGAAAGCCTCAAACTTAAATCGGTTTGAGGCTTTTTCATTTAATTAAAAGTGTTGCGGATAAGGGGAATTTGGCGTATACTGTAAAGATAGAATTTTGTTGTCGGAGGATGTCTATGAAAGAAAAGCTCAGGAAATACGGGGCGTTTTTTCTCGCTCTTGTTATTATAGCCGGAGTATATATGCTGTTTGCAAACAGAAAATCTGGTATGTTTATTGATGAGATTTATACCTATGGACTTTCAAACAGCCACTACGCCCCGTTCCTCACCGATACAATGGATGACGGCTCGCTGATTGACAAAACCCTTACCCGTCAGGAGCTTTTGGATTATGTGTATGTAAATTCAGGTGAAGGCTTTGATTTTGGTTCAGTTTACTATAATCAGGTCAATGATGTTCACCCGCCTCTCTACTACTGGCTTTTCAACATTGTTTCTTCTTTCACACCGGAGGTTTTCTCTAAATGGACCGGTCTTGCTCTGGATTTTGTGATTTTTATGCTGAGTCTGCTGGTTTTATATAAGCTTGTTTTAAAGCTTTTCGGCAGTCACGACAATGCAGCCGCCGCAGTAATCCTGTACGGCTTGAGCAATCTGGGGCTTTCCTGTGCGCTTATGATAAGGATGTATGTGCTCCTTACATTGCTTACGCTGACACTGGCACTGCTTATAGTCTGTCTTATGGAAAAACCGAGAGCTTATCTTTATCCCCTTGTTTTTCTAAACCTGTTTGCAGGTCTTATGACCCAGTATTACTTTGTGTTTTACGCCTTCTTCATTTGTCTTGCCTATTTCATATACGCACTGGTAAAGAAGGATTTTAAGCCTGCTCTTGCCTTCGCCGTGAGCGCCGTTCTGGGCGTTGCTGCGCTGCTTGTAGCATTTCCTGCCTGCCTTACCCATCTTTTTGCAGATAAGCTTGTATCCGGCGGAAATGCTCTTGAAAATTTAGGCGCATTCGGGCAGTATAAGGAAAGACTTCTTATCTTTTACCATGAGGTTCAACACGGTCTTAAAGCCGCAGTATGCATAACTCTTGTTTTGCTGGCAGGTATTCTTCTGAGCCGCAAAAAAATCAGCGCAGCATTCAGGGAAAAGAAGCTCTCCTTTGACTCCCTTGTTGTCATTGTCCCTGCATTTATTACACTTATCCTTGTAGCCATTATTTCCCCTGTTTCCGAACAGCGCTATGTTTACAACATAGGGCCAATATTTATCGTTGCAGTCAGCTTTCTCATATATCTGCTGGAAAAGAGCTGGGGGCAGTTTAACAGAGAATTCTGGGTGAAAAAGGGTATTCTGCTGCTGACTATGCTTTTTGCACTGGAGTTTGCCCGCTATATTCCACCACGCTATATGTATCCGGAGTATCAGGAATATGACGACCTTATGTCTCAGCACAGCGACGAACCGTGTATATTCATGACCGACAACTACTTTTCCACAATTACCGAAGCTCTTCAGCAGCTTTTATACTTTGACAACTTCTTTGTGTCAAATGATCCCGATTCTCAGGGCATAGACCGATATATTGCAGATTTTCCCAATGCTGACGAATGTGTGGTCTATATTGATGTTAACGACTTCTGGTCCAGCGGCTATAATGCGGAGGAAATGCTGTCACGGCTTATTGACAGCACAGACTTCAGCTCTTACGAAGCTCTATACAAAAACGGCCTTACAGAGACCTACCTTTTAAAGAAATGAACGGAGAAACAAAGCAATGCTTTCTGTAATTTTACCATCATATAATGAAGAAAAGATGATATCTACCGCTGTAGCGACTGTCTCGGCAATACTGGATAACGCCGGCATTGACCATGAGCTTGTCTTTGTTGACGACGGCTCACGAGATAAAACATGGGATGAAATTCAGTCCGCCAGCGAAAAAGACCCCCGTGTTGTAGGCGTTCACTTCAGCCGCAACTTTGGAAAAGAGGCCGCAATGTTTGCGGGCCTTGAACAGGCAAAGGGTGACTGCTGCGTGGTCATGGACTGCGATTTGCAGCACCCGCCTGAGAAGCTTGTGGAAATGTACAGGCTGTGGGAACAGGGTTATGAAGTGGTAGAGGGCATAAAGGAGGACAGAGGCAAGGAAAGCGTGATGCACCGCTTTGCCGCAGGTTCTTTTTATAAGCTAATCTCCAAGGCCACAAACATAGATATGAACTCCTCTTCCGACTTTAAGCTCCTTGACCGCAAAGTTGTGGACACCTTAAATCAAATGCCTGAGCGAAACGTATTTTTCCGTGCTCTCTCTTTCTGGGTAGGCTTTAAACGGACGGAACTGAGCTATAAGGTTCAGGAACGCACTGTTGGGGAAAGCAAGTGGTCAACCCGTTCCTTAATTAAATACGCTGTTACAAATATCGGTTCTTTCTCCTCCGCTCCCCTGCACGTTATCACCATACTCGGTATTATTATGATGATAACTTCCATAGTTATGGGTGTTATAGCTCTTGTACAGAAATTTACGGGACAGGCTCTCGGCGGATTTACAACGGTCATCCTTCTTCTGCTTTTTGCAGCAAGCATTATAATGATCAGTCTTGGAATCATCGGCTATTACATTGCAAGAATTTACGACGAGATCAAAGGCCGCCCCCGCTATATAGTTTCCAAAGTTTGCGGAGGTAAGGATGATGAATGAGAAAAGTTCTTTATCACAGAGGCTAAAAGCCTTCTGTCTGAAATTTTTCGATAAAACCTTCTGGAAGTTTATTCTTGTGGGCATTGCCAACACTCTTTTCGGAACAGGCGTAATGTTCCTTATGTATAACCTGGCATTCAAAAACTATCACGACAGCTCATGGGCATACTGGGTCTCCTCAGCTGCAAACTATGTACTCGGAAGTATTCTCAGCTATTTTCTGAACAAAACCTTCACTTTCAAGAGCAAAACCAACACGGGCAAAACAATGTGGCGCTTTGTTATCAACATTTCCGCATGTTATCTCATAGCCTACGGAGTAGCAAAGCCCCTTGCGGCGTTGATTTTCTCCAATGCCTCCGCCACCATGCAGGCAAACATGGCAATGCTTGCGGGTATGTGCTTCTTCGTAGCCTTAAACTATGTAGGCCAGCGCTTCTTTGTCTTTAAAGGAACTCAGGAAGAAGAATAATAAAAACTCCGCTTATAAGATTTACTCTCTTATAAGCGGAGTTTCTGTTTTTTAAAGGAAAAGCCTAAGTCCCAGGCTTTAAGCTAAGTGTAAAATCAAACGACAAAATAAAAAAATACCGAAGGCATAACCTTCGGTATCATTGGTGGACGATACAAGACTCGAACTTGTGACCTCCCGCACGTCAAGCGGATGCGCTACCAGCTGCGCCAATCGTCCGTCCCTTCAGCGTTGTTTACTATACACTTTTTATGTCGGAATGTCAATACTTTTTTTACAATTTTTTTCAAAATATGAAGCTCGCAAGCTTATGTAGAAAAAAACGCTCACATAAGCAGAACAAAAGACGGCAGGCAATGCCGCCGTCTTTTATTCAGCAGATAACTTATCAGACTTATGCCTTGCGGTTATAGATAAGGAAGCTTGTGGTAGCGCCGCCGCACTCAACGGTTACCTTGTCTCCGCCCTTGGTAGCGGCCACACGCTTAATAGTGCAGAATCCGCCCTCTTCCGGAGTAAGCTCCAATGCGTCACTGTCGGTAGACCACTTATATTCAAGACCGGTTATAGTCATCGGGAAAACCTTGGCCTGATATTTGATTTCTTCATCAACAGCCTGTGCAGGATACTGCTCCGGGACATCCACCTGTTTTGTAAAGTACCACACACTAAGGCTCTCTATATTAGGTGAGGGCGGGGGTGGAGTTGTGGGCGGGGCCTCAAGAGGCGGGGTAACCATCTGGTCGGGAACAGTCGGAGTATTTTTAGGCTTGCTGTCCTCAACAGGATTTTTCAGGCTCGTAGTGACCATAACTATGACTGCAAGAATAACAGCAACGACCAGAATAAGGCCGAAGATCATCTGCCATTTCGTGTTTGTCTCGGCACGCTCATATGCAGCTGTGCCTTTGACGGTCCCGGGAGTTGTACCGGGAGTGCGGCCGCTTTGGGTTACTCTGCGTGTGCCGCAGTTGGGGCAACGGCTTCGCAGTGCGGAAAAAGTCTCTCCGCAGCGGCGGCATTTTACTTCAGGAATCATGCTCATAAGAGTTCCTCCATTTCGTCGGGAATAAAAATAAGCATTAAACTACTCATAAATAATACATCTTCTTTAGGCTTTCGTCAAGACTTCTCCTGTACTTTGACCCTTTATTTGCCGTTTTTTTGGTGAACATTCCCCACCTACGCTCCATTTTCACTGTTTTTTTAGGTTATTCGACTTTTTTAAAGCTTTAATTTCAGCTATAAAACACACTTACTAACCACTTTTAAATCTTCGTAAAATATTTATTTTCCTGTCTGAGCATAAGTTTTTACCTTTATATGCCTATCTTAAACCCCACTATTGAATTGAAAGGAATTTAATGCTAAAATATCAAAGAGAAAAAAGGAGGGATGTTGAGTGAACAAAAGGATAACAAAAATTGTCTTGACCGGCGGACCCGCTGCCGGCAAAACCACTCTCATCAGCCGCATACTTAAAGAGTTCAAGCAGGAAGATGGCTGGAAGGTTATAACAGTCCCGGAGACCGCAACCGAGCTTATATCAAATTTTGGTGTTCGCCCCTTCGGAAACTGCATCAGCATGGAGGATTTTCAGTATTTTGTTACCTCAGATATGCTCCACAATGAAAAGATGGCTCTTAAAGCGGCAGAAATGGTACCGGAGGACAAGGTGCTGATAGTTTTTGACAGAGCACTTATGGATAACAAAGCATACATTACGGACGAGCAGTTCACAGAAACTCTTTCCCATTTTGACCTCACCGAGGAAGAGGTCTTAGGTAAATATGATGCTGTTTTGCATCTTGTTACCTGCGCCAAGGGCGCTGAGTTTGCATATAATTTCGGAAATGTTGCCCGTTACGAAAGTGTTGAAGCAGCGAGAGAAAAGGACGATATGACCCTCAGAGCATGGCAGTCCCATCCAAGGCTTTACATTGTGGATAACTCCATAGATTTTGAGGATAAGATAAACCGTGCAATAGCCCAGATTTACCGTATTGTCGGTCAGAGCGCTCCCGAAGCCGAGAAAAGCAAATATCTTATCTCCATGCCTGACTGCGGGCTTCTGGAAAAGAAATACAATGCTCTCAGCATGGAAATGATGCAGACCTATCTCCGCCCCATTGTGGACAATGTGGAGCGCCGTATACGCCAGCAGAAAAACGGAGACGAGTATCTTTATTTCTATACGGAAAAGCGTATCGCAGACGACGGTACACGCTGGGTGACCGAGCGGCCCATTCCTCCCAAGGAATATGTGAGCTATCTTATGGAGGGTGACACCAGTCTGCACTCCGTAATCAAAACCAAGTACCGCTTTACCTGTCAGGGACGGCGAATGGAAATAGATGTTTACCCCTTCTCTAAGGAAAAGGCAGTTTTGTTCATATACGGCAGACCCCTGCAGGCAGAGGATATGCCACCTGAGATAGAGATTATCAGAAATGTCAGCGGAGACGAAAATTACAAAAACCGCCGCCTCGCAGCAACGCAGGCGCTATAAGAAAAAACCGGTTCTTTTGAACCGGTTTTTTCTTATTTATCTTCCTTTTCCTGCCTGTCCCATGTGCGCTGGCTTATTATATATCTGGGTCTTTCCTTGGTCTCCATATAGATTTTGCCTATATATTCCCCGATTATTCCCAGAGAAATAAGCTGTACACCGCTTACAAAGCATACAATACAGGTCATGCTTGCCCATCCGGGCACGGAATTGCCGCTGAGAGCCGTTACAAGAGCCCATATAACACCTATAAAGCTGACAAGCGCAACTATTACACCAAAGCCCGTAATCAGTCTCAGAGGCTTTACGGAAAGGCTTGTGATACCGTCAACCGCAAGAGCAATCATCTTGCCAAGGGGATAATGGCTTTCGCCTGCTATGCGTTCCGCACGGTCATACGCAACGGTAGTGCTTTTAAACCCCACCAGCGGCACAAGACCTCTGAGAAACAGGTTGACTTCCTTAAAGCCGGAAAGCTCCTGCAAAACCCTTGAGCTTATAAGTCTGTAATCGGCATGGTTATAAACCACCTCGGCTCCCATTGCTGAAAGTAATTTATAGAAGCTCTGGGCAGTGAAGCGCTTAAAAAAGCTGTCCGTCTCACGGCTCGCACGAACCCCGTATACGACCTCACAGCCTTCAAGATAGGCATCCACCATGGCGTCCATGGCGTTAATGTCGTCCTGACCGTCACAGTCAATGGAAATAGTTATATCGCACCTGTCCTTTGCCTCCATAAGTCCCGCAAGGAGAGCATTCTGGTGGCCCCTGTTACGGCTCTGACTTATTCCGATGTAATGAGGGTCTTTTTCCGAAAATTCAGTTATTATCTCCCACGTTCTGTCTTTACTGCCGTCATTGACAAACATAACTCTGCTGTCGGAGCTTATTTTCCCTTTTTCCTCAAGGGATTTGATTTTCTCAAGAAACATGGGGCCGGTGATTGGAAGTACCTCCTGCTCGTTGTAGCAGGGTATCACAATGTATAGCCTGGGAAGCATTGCACCCTCCTTTTCGGGCATCAGCTGCACTTATAAATTCGTACGGAATACAATTGGCAGCGTAACTTAATAAAAGGTTGCTATTTCCTCTTTGGGTGGATCTGAGGGAACGCTTTCTATATAGTTGAGAACAGGGCCCTTACCGCCGTATGCACGGCTGAATCTGTACTGTATTTCTGCTGTAAGAATTACCCAGATATCATCTTCCACGCTCTCAGCATTCTCCCATTTGCACTGGAAGGGTGCAAACTGTATATCATCTGCACAGCAGGTCATTATATGTCTGCCTACTATAAAGCTGCCTTTCGGCACTTTTCTTCTCTGCAAGCAGCGGCACTTGAATCTGACAGTCTTTCCGTCATATTTCTCAGGCTCCTCGTTAATGTCTCTGTACCACTCCGCATAATCGTCGTCACCGATTTCCACAATGGGAGCATCAAGGTCAAAGGGAAGCGGGTCCTCAATATCGTCATACTCTATTCTGTCGTCAGAATACTCATATGCAATATCTGCTCTTCTGCTTGCTCCACGGACCAGTTTGTGGAACTCCATCTTGTCCATGCCGTCCTTAAAGCGGTTGAACACGCAAAGCTCCGCACTTTTAAGCTTATCATAAACAAGATTTCTCATGTTGTTATTGTAGGTAAGGAATGTACCCGCATCGGCAAACATGAATTCCTGATAAACAGTCCAGTTTTCCGGCATATTGTTATAAAGGCTGTCCAGCATCCACATTCCGTTATACTCTACAAGCACCCGCTGGGCACCGCATTCCTTTAATGCCTCGGAAAGATTTTTCTCCGTGAGCTGGCTCTCTTCCTCTATAAGCTTTATAAAGGTACATTTATCGGCAAAGCTTGCAGGTTCGTATTCCTCCTCACCCTCCTCGCAGAGCAGGATCAAGGTCCTTTCTCCACGGCAAAAGCGCTTGTCCTCCAGTGTTTCCTGTATGAATTTGGTTTTGCCTGATTCCAGGAATCCTGTAAACAGGTACACCGGTATTACATTAGTTTCTTTATTACTCAAGCCCAAACAGCTCCTTCAGTGCATTTTCATTTATCTTAGAACCTATGACGCAAAGTCTGCCTGTAACATCAGCCTCACCTCTGCGTATATTCTTTTCGCCAGGCACATAGTCAAAGTAAAGCCAGTCTCCGTCAGATGAATCAAGGAAGCCCTTTGCTCTCAGTATAAGGCCGTATTTGCCTTCATCCAGAAGCTCATCCAACGCTTCCGCAAGCTCCTGCTCGGTAAATTTCTTCGGGGTTTCTGCGCCAAAGCTTGTAAATACCTCGTCAGCGTGGTGATGGTGGTGCTCGTGGTCGTGGCAGCAGCAATCTCCGTCGTGGTCGTGGTGATGCTCATGCTCGTGGTCGTGGCAGCAGCATTCATCATCGTGGTGATGATGCTCGTGTTCATGGTCGTGGCAGCAGCACTCATCATCGTGGTGATGCTCGTGCTCATGCTTCAGCTCCTCAAGGTTCTTTTCAAGTCCCTTTTCGTCCATGGCAGCTCTGATTTTTGCGCCGTCCAGCTTATCCCAGGGAGTGGTTATAAGGCTTGCATTGGGATTTTCTTTCTTCAAAAGCTCCGCTGCGGTCATAATTTTGCTCTCTGAGGCCACATCGGTGCGGCTCATAACGATAATATCTGCATTTCTGACCTGATCGTTAAAAAACTCACCGAAGTTTCTCATGTACATGCGGCATTTTCCGGCGTCTACCAGAGTGACCTTTGCACCGATCTCTACACCCTCAACCTTTTCAACAGCCTTTGCAACATCGGAAAGCTTGCCCACACCGGAAGGTTCTATAATCACACGGTCAGGATTATACTGCTCAATAACCTGCTTGAGTGCCTTTGTGAAGTCACCCACCAGAGTGCAGCAAATGCAGCCGGAGTTCATTTCGGTAATCTCTATGCCTGCATCTTTAAGGAAACCGCCGTCAATGGCAATCTCGCCGAACTCGTTTTCAATAAGTACAAGCTTCTCGCCCTTATAGCCCTCTTTTATAAGCTTCTTGATAAGGGTAGTTTTTCCGGCGCCTAAAAATCCGGAAAATATATCTATCTTGGTCATGTTTTTTCCTCCGTTTATATGAATTTATTATGATAGCTTTATAACAGCTACATTATCTATAACAGCCACAGAGCCTTTATGGGGCCATGTGGGCATGTCCAACACCTGAGGCGAGCTTTCCAGTTCGCCAAGCTCACTTTCGCTTACTGCGGGGTAGCCTATGCCGGATATTTCCGTGAGATAAGCTCCTCCGTGGGGATGGTCGAAAATCAGATTATCTGTAATCTGGTGTGCATTTACCATAATCTCCCCGGTTTTTTCCTGATTGAGCGCCGCAAGGGACACTTCCTCTCCCCCTACTATTGCAAACTTTTCCACATTGCCTTCATCAAGCTCATGAACTCTCGTAACGATTTCGGTGGCCATAGTCCTTGTTCTCTCGGCGCTCTTGTCCATTTCAAAATAGCATACATTGGCCTGCACCGTAAACCTAAACACTATCACCGCAAAAAGGGCCGCCGCCAATGCCCGTGGAGCTTTTTTCAGATACTTCTGGCTGAGTATAAGAGAAAATATATAAATTACACACAGGCTTTGCAGCATCACCAGATGATAAGACCCCGAAACTCTCACAAAGTTCCAGATAAAGGCAAAAAACGGTACCGCAGCAATACAGAGCAGAAACAGCACAAACAAGGCAGGTCTCTTATATAGTTTTTCCTTTATAACCGAAGTTATGAGTACGGCTGCGGAAAGAGTGAGAAACACAAGGTTCAAAACCGCATACATAGTCCAGCCGTATTGAAAAACATTTCTGCCGAGGAAAAAGTTTGCAAGGCCTCGGGCAGTAGATTTAATACCGCCTGCTATGAGAGCGCCGATGCCTGCATTCTCTCTGCCCAGACTGTCAAGTCCCAGATAGCTTCCCGCCGTACTGCCGCCGTAGTGCAGGCTCAGTTTCCATATGGCATAGTAAGACAGCATACCAACGGCATAAACCAGAACCTGCCTTAGTATCCATCGGTAATACTCTTTATTTTCATGCCTGCCGTTCAGAAGCTCCCACATAAAATGTGCCAGCGCAAGCAGCAGCGCAAAGGACAGATAGGCCTGATATATGCCGCAGGAAAAGCAAATACACAGAATTGCCACGGCAAGGTGAATTTTATTTTTATCACCTATCATGGAAAAACGAACAGTCAGAGCCGCAAGCAGCATAGAGAGCATATATCCGTCCGCCGTGAACTCATAAAAGAAGGTATTTGTAATGCTGGGAAAGCTTATAAGCAATCCTCCCATCAGAATAAGCACATGTCTTTCTTTTATATCGAATATATCCGCAATAACGGCAGCTGTAAGCCCCGCATACACCAGTGACAAAAGGCCGTTCAGCCATGGCAGGTCGTAGTAGGAGCTAAGCCCGCAGGCCGGCAGCAGGAACCATCTTCCCGATGAGGTCATATTCATTTTTGAATAAATGCTGAAAAGGGAGTCATGGTTCAGCAGAGTATTTGTAAATTTATACATATGGGCCGCAAGCCCAATAATGATAACCGCAAAAAAAGCCGTTTTCCAGTTTGGCTTAATGCGCTGTCCCAACTTTTCAGCGTAATCTGTCATTTTCTAACTCCTTAAAGCTCATATTGTTTAATTATATCACCTGTAAAGCCTTGGTGCAATATTTTCTAATCAGTTCTTTGCCGCTGTTTTTATAGCTGTTTTCCTTGCAAAGTATCTTGTATTGGGTTATACTAAACACGCTAAATACAGAAAATACAAGGATTATGTAAAGAAAACAGAGGTACAGAAATGAAAGGTATCATCCTGGCAGGCGGCGCCGGAACCCGCCTTTACCCTATAACACGCCCTATTTCAAAGCAGATTCTGCCTGTATACGACAAGCCCATGATATATTATCCCCTGTCAGTGCTCATGCTGGCCGGAATTCGTGAGATTCTCATCATATCCACTCCCAGAGACATTCAGGCATTCAGAGAGCTTTTGGGTGACGGCAGCGATCTGGGTCTTCGTTTTGAGTACGCCGTTCAGGCTGAACCCAGAGGCCTTGCGGAAGCTTTCATTATCGGCGAAGATTTTATAGGGGACGACAGCGTCTGCCTCATTCTTGGAGATAACATTTTCTACGGCGGCGGAATCACTCCTGATGTCCGTGAAGCTGCAAAACTTGAAAAAGGTGCGGTTATTTTCGGGTATGCCGTTCCCAACCCCAAGGCCTTCGGTGTGGTGGAATTTGACGAAAACCACAATGTCCTCTCTATCGAGGAAAAACCGGAACACCCTAAATCCAACTATGCCGTTCCGGGTCTCTACTTTTATGACAACGATGTTGTAAATATAGCCAAAAGCATTACTCCCTCAAAGCGTGGTGAGCTTGAGATTACAGCCGTGAACAACGAATACCTGCGCCGTGGAGATCTGAAGGTGAACCTCTTCGGCCGTGGTATGGCATGGCTGGACACAGGCACCCATGAAAGTCTGCTTGAAGCTGCTAATTTTGTATCTATTATTCAGAAACGCCAGGGTATGTATGTGGCCTGCATAGAGGAAATCGCCTATCGCATGGGATATATTTCCAGAGATCAGCTTATTTCCCTTGCTCAGCCCCTTTTGAAAACCCAGTATGGGGAGTACCTTATGCGTGTTGCGGAGGAAAAACTATGAAAAACGTACTTGTAACCGGCGGTGCCGGCTTTATAGGTTCAAACTTTGTACATTATTTATTACAGGAAAAACAGGATATTGAATGTCTTGTTAATCTGGACCTGCTCACATATGCGGGAAATCTTGACAACCTGCTCAGAGTTAAGGATGACAAGCGCTATGTTTTTGTCCACGGTGACATAAGAGATAAGGAACTGGTTAACCAGCTTTTCGACAAATACAAATTTGATACTGTCGTCCACTTTGCCGCCGAAAGTCATGTGGACAGGAGTATAATGGAGCCTGATATTTTTCTTACCACAAATATTGTGGGCTCTCAGACCCTGCTTGAAGCCGCAAAGCGGCACTGGAATTTAGAGCCGGACAATAAGTATTCACGTTCATATCTGCCGGGGGTAAGATACCTTCAGGTATCAACGGATGAAGTTTACGGAGCCCTGGGAAAAACCGGTATGTTCACCGAAACCACCCCCATCTCCCCTAACTCTCCCTACTCTGCATCCAAGGCAAGTGCCGATCTGATAGTCCATGCATACTATCAAACCTACGGTATGCCCGTTAGTATCACACGCTGCTCCAATAACTACGGACCGTATCAGTTCCCCGAAAAGCTCATCCCCCTTATTCTGCACAACGCAATGAACAACAAGCCGCTGCCTATTTACGGTGACGGAATGCAAATAAGAGACTGGCTGCATGTCAATGACCACTGCTCTGCTATTTTGCGAGTTCTTGAAAAAGGCGAACCGGGAGAAGTATATAACATCGGCGGCAACAACGAGCGTGCAAACATCGAAATTGTGAAGCTCATTCTCTCTGTCATCGGTAAAAGTGAGAGCCTTATAACCTACGTCAAAGACCGGCCCGGTCATGACCGCCGCTATGCCATAGACAACACAAAGATCACGACCCAGCTCGGCTGGGCACCTTCATACACCTTCCAGCAGGGAATAAGCGAAACTATTGAATGGTATTTGCAGAATTCAGCCTGGGTGGAAAGGGTTGTAAGCGGAGATTATATGGAATATTACAGCCGCACATACAAAAATTCCGCAGTTGACTGACGGATAAGTTTCAATTTGATTACAATTTGCCGTGTCTGAAGTAATTTCAGGCACGGTTTTTTCCTTATTTTTACAATAATTTAAGCAGATTCAGGCCTTTTGTTACTTTTTGAAATAATTTTAAAAATATTTCATTTTAGCTCTTGCTTTTTGTTTCTTTTTGTCGTAATATTGTAACCAGAAAACACCCACAGTATTCTGATCTAATGCGGTTTTTTCACTGTCTTATTCAAGCTCTGAAAAAGCCGTGTCTGCGTATTGACTCAAAAATTAAGTTTTATTAAGATTTGACAGCATATATAGACAGACAGGATACTGTAAGCTATAATAGGAATGTATAAAGCCAGTATTAGTTCGGCTCGGAAAGAGCTGGTTAGGAGGATAAATGATGAAAAAACGGCTTTTAAGCACCCTGCTTACAGTGTGCATGGTGGCGGCTCTGTTTTCAGGTTTTTCTGTAACTGCATCCGCTGACAGCAACACTATCGAGCATACGCTTGCAGCAGGTGAAACAGTTATAGGAGTATGCCAGAAATACGGCGTTGACTTTTACGCCAACTACCGCTGGATCACCGAGAAAAACAAGATTACCAATTACGGCAATCTCAAACCCGGCAGAGTTATTATTCTGCCCAAACCCGGAGCAACTCCCGGAAATCCCTCTAAACCCGTTACTCCCCCCTCAGGCGGCAACGCAGTCCCCCCCTCCGGTAACGGCGGTACTGCCCTTAATCTTGTCGGAAATGACTATGTCAAGGGTTATTACGCTCACCATGTAATGAAGAGCGGTGAGACTGTCGGCGGTGTCTGCATTGCATTAGGTGTTGACTTTGCCACAAACTCCGCAGAGATTAAGAGAGTAAATAACATCAAGGATTACAACCGTATTTATGTAGGACGTGTAATTAAAATTCCCGTCCCCACTCCTCCCTCCTCCGGTGTGTTTACCGCAATCGTTGCACATAAGGTAGTCAGCGGAGACGCTATGATGAACATTTGCAACAGCTACGGTCTTAACTACTCAAGCGTTCTTCCCGAGCTTCAGGCAATAAATAACCGCAAGGATAATTTCTCAAGCATCAAGGTCGGTCAGATTATTTTGCTGCCCGTTCAGACTACGGCAGCTGCCCAGCCTCCCGTGACTCCCGGCGGCGGCGGAAGCGTTGCCCCCGGCGGTGGCGGAAGCTCCTCCGGCGGAAGCTCCTCAGGTGGAAGCTCCTCGGGCGGCGGAAGCACCACTCCCTCCAATCCTACTGACGGCAAAACCTATAAGATTACCGCTCTTACCACTAACCACGGCAGTTACGAGGTTCAGGTAGACGGTAAAAAAGTCACTGAGGCTAAATCCGGAACCACTGTCTCCGTTGTTGCCACTCCCGCTTGGGATCACCAGCTGGGAAATATCACCGTTACCTGCGGCAACAAAAAAGTTCCTGTCAATGACGGCAAGTTTGTAATGCCCACCGGTAACGTAAAGGTTTCCGTTTCTTTCGTTTCTCACGATGAATACGATATTTCAAAATCTGCCACAACCAACGGGCAGTTCAGCTGCCTCGTAAACGGCAAGGATGTCAGCAAAGCCGCAGCCGGTCTGAGAGTTACCGTTAAACCGGAGCCTAAATATGGTTATGAACTGGACAGCATTTCTGTTACCAGCAAGAAAGACAACGGCGAGGAGTACGCTGTTAATGTAAGCGGTGACGGCAGCTTCACAATGCCTGATGCCAAGGTTTCCGTATTTGTAAGCTTTAAGCGTGCTGCCGCTCACAAGATTTCCGTCAGCTCTCCTGCTGAGGGCGGTTCTTACGAGGTAAGAATAAACGGCAAGGTTGTCAGTGAAGCATACTCAGGCGAGACCGTCAGAGTTGTTGCTTTCCCCGACAAAAACCACGGCTACAAATTTGCAGGTACAACGGTCACAACTGCCGGCGGCAGAGAGATAAAGGTTGAAGGCGGCGTGTTTATCATGCCTGAGGACGACATCGTTGTTTCCGTAAAGTTTGACAAAAATGTGTACACCGTCTCGGTGCAGCAGGCTGAAAACGGCACGGTAAGCGTAGACCATTCCAAGGCCTCTGCCGGCGACACCGTTAACGTGACCGCAACTCCCAGCGACGGATATGAATTAGCTTCTATCTCCGTAAACGGCAAAGCCATTGAAGGCACATCCTTCACAATGCCTGTAGGTGATGTAACCGTAAGCGCAAGCTTTAAAGCTAAAGCTGCAAGCAGCGAATCTCCCGCTGAAGCTTCCTCCGACGGAATTACAATTTCTTAAAAGCTTTTAACCATTCAAACCTCCCCTCTCGGGGAGGTTTTTTTATGAATTTTTTCGGTGTTAAACAGTCTGCAAATCTTATTAAAATATTGCTTTTCATTTGGCATACATGATATAATATTAAAGAGGATGGTGAAGTTCTTGGACATAGAGAAAATTAAACACAGGCGGCAGATATTTAATATTATAAACATAGTAATAGTCATTTTGCTTGCGTTGCTGGCAATTACAGACATAATTTTTACATGGCATTCGGACATTTCCATATTTGCATGGGTCAGTCTGGCCCTTTGCTTGGTTTCTTTCATAGTTGGTGTTCTGCTGCCCTCAAAAGATAAAAACGTACGCATTTCAAAAAAAACTATGGACATATTGGTAGGTGCCAATGTTGCATTGAACCGAAATGTCAGTTCTATGTCATTGGCCAAAGAAAGTCCATTATTCAGAACTTGGCATTATGGCGGAGCGCTTATTACAGGAATTTTAATGATCCTGATTAATTTTGCTGGTGCGCTCGAATGCAGCGCAAATAATCTGTATATTCCGTTTGCAGCTTTCAGTATTTCCATGGTTTTATGGCTCGCTTTCATTTTTACCTGCTCAGTATGGTCCTACTATGATTTCATATTTGATGAAGTCGCAGAGTACGACATGTTACTGCCGGACAGTGTTAAAAAATTCTTCAAGATAATGCGAACAGTATTTCTGATTGTCTTTTGCTTTTTCGGTATAGGCGCTTTGTATGGTTATTTTAGTGTGCGTTCCGAACGTGTCGTAATTCCCACCGTGGATATTGACGAAGTGAATAAACAGTTTTCCGAAGCGCAAGACAGTTTAAACGCTCTGACGCCGGAGGATTTTTTTGAAGCAAAAGATTTTGAAAACATTGGTGAAGCACTGGCATATATAAAAGCCCTCTATGACAACGGCAGTTTTTATTATTCGCTGCAATATACCGATGAGAACAAGCTTAACATTATTTCGTGGGAAGACAGTTCTGACGATGTTTTGATCAATTCCTTTGCAGTACTGGAAAACGGCAGGTTGAAGCTCTCAATGAATTTCATTTCATCCGCTATGACCAAGGCTGATGTTATAGGAAAGGAAACCGGCATAGTGGAATAAGCTTCGGTCCTCTGCGATTTCAGGCTCGTACAACTAAAAAACAGGAGTAAGATTTTTTATCTTACTCCTGTTTTTTGTCTTAAATCAAATTTTTAATCAGCATAGCTGAGAGCCGGCAGGAACACTGTCATCCAGCATCACAAGGTGAAGCTCTTCCTTACCGTCAATTTCCTTAACGGCAGAAAGAAGCATACCGCAGGACATCTGGCCCATCATCTTTCTGGGGGGCAGGTTCAGGATAGCTACAACGGTCTTTCCTACCAGATCTTCAGGTTCATAGAACTTGTGTATACCCGAAAGAATCTGTCTGGGCGTTCCGCTGCCGTCATCCAGCTGGAATTTCAGCAGCTTTTCGGATTTTTTAACAGCTTCGCAGCTGAGAACCTTGCATACACGCATATCGCATTTTGCAAACTCGTCTATAGTAACATCGGGCAGAACAGGCTTTGCCTCAGGAGCTTTGTTTCTGTGCTCCAGCTCTTCAAGCTCTTTAAGAGTTTTCTCCATGTCCACTCTGGGGAACAGCGTCTCCCCCTTGTGAACCGTCACATCGAGCGGCAGGACACCGTATTTATCCGCATTTTCCCATGCCTTGCAGCTCTCGTCAGCGCCTATCTGGTCAAAAGCCTTTTCGCAGCTTTCAGGGATAAAGGGGGTGAGCAGAGTAAGGGACACTCTAAGAGCCTCAAGCAGGTTATACATAACAGTTGCAAGTCTTGCCTTGTTGGCCTCGTCCTTTGCAAGAACCCAGGGAGTCGTCTCGTCAATATACTTGTTGGCACGCTGAATGAGCTTAAATACCTCTTCCAGTCCCAGATGCAGCTGGAACTCATCCATCTGCTTCCGGTAGCGGCTCTTTGTATTGCTGATAAAGTCCATAAGCTCGTTGTCAAGCTCATCTGCCTGACGCTCCTGAGGAAGAGTGCCGCCGAAATACTTTTCAACCATAGCTGTTGTGCGGGAAACAAGGTTGCCCAGATCGTTGGCAAGGTCTTTATTTATGGTGTTGATAAGCAGTTCGTTGGAGAAGTTTCCGTCAGAGCCGAAGGGGAAAGTGCGCAGCAGGAAGAAACGCAGCGCATCAACGCCGAATCTTTCCGCCAGAACATAGGGGTCAACAACATTTCCTCTGGATTTTGACATCTTTCCGCCGTCGATAACCAGCCAGCCGTGGCCGTACACTCTCTTAGGCAGAGGCATCTCCATGCTCATAAGCATTGCCGGCCATATTATAGAGTGGAAACGGACAATTTCCTTTCCGACTATATGGACGGATGCAGGCCAGTATTTATCGTAATCATCGTACTTATCGTTCAAGAATCCCAGAGCAGTGCAGTAGTTAAACAGTGCATCCACCCATACATATACAACATGACCGGGGTCAAAGTCCACGGGAATACCCCATTTAAAGCTTGTGCGGGAAACGCACAGATCCTCAAGACCGGGCTTTATAAAGTTGTTTATCATCTCGTTGACACGGGATGCAGGCTGTAAAAACTCTCCTGTTTCAAGCAGCTCCTGTACAGGCTTTGCATACTTGGAAAGGCGGAAGAAATAGGCCTCTTCCTCTGCATCATGTACAGGTCTGCCGCAGTCAGGGCATTTTCCGTCTACAAGCTGGCTCTCAGTCCAGAAGCTTTCGCAGGGGGTGCAGTATTTTCCCTTGTATGCGCCTTTATAAATATCGCCCTTTTCGTACATTTTTCTGAATATTTTCTGGACAGCCTCTACATGGTAATCATCAGTGGTGCGAATAAAGCGGTCATTGGAAATATTCATAAGCTTCCACAGATCCAGAACACCCTTTTCTCCCGTAACTATTTTATCGACGAATTCCTTGGGAGTTACACCGGCAGCCTTTGCCTTTTCCTCGATTTTCTGACCGTGCTCGTCAGTTCCTGTGAGAAACATCACATCATAGCCGCACAGGCGTTTATATCTGGCTATGGCATCCGTTGCCACAGTGCAATAAGCATGGCCGATATGCAGCTTGTCAGAAGGATAATAAATAGGGGTTGTAATATAAAAGGTTTCCTTTTTCTCCATTTTCTCTTCTCCTAAAATAATATATGCTTTTATACTTTGTTTTTACGGCTCATTCCTCGGTTTTACCGTAAATATTGCTTATCTGTTCATCTATATATTCTTTATGATGATTGTAAATACCGTACGGCTCTTTAATTGTCTTTATCTCGTTTCCGTCTTTGTCGTACACATGGCGGGTTGCCGTGACTCCGTACCCCGTAACCACCTCGGGATATTCCGCCAGGCCTCTGACCGCAAGCTGATTATGTGTTATCTCCACATAGCTCCCGTCAAGATTTGTACCCAGTATCTCAATGGTAAGACTGCTGTCCTCATCATTACAGTAGGCATGGATCTTTATGGGATATTCAAGGTTATTTTTAAATTTAAAATCAGGCTTAGGCCAGCTGACGGTTGCATCCATTCCAAAATCCATATAGCCGACTTTAAAATAGTGGTTTGTACGGGAAACCGTCTCAAGCTGTGCATACATTGAAGCACAGTACAGCGTAGAGGAAACCTGACATATACCTCCGCCTACCTCCTGAACCACTTCGCCGTCCGCATATGCTCCGGCAGGCAGGAAACCGGCCTCTTCCGTGCGTTGTCCCACTGTTTCATTGTAAGAAAACACATCTCCCGGCATCATTATAAGGCCGTCGATTTTTTCTGTCGCAAGCTTAATATTGTTTATTCTTGCGTCCGTGCTGCCGTCATAATAGGTGGTCATTGCGCCCAGACTGTCCCTGTATATAAGTCCTCTCAGGTACTCACCGGTAACTTTCGGATACTGCATCTCAAGAGGAATTACAATTTTCTCTGCCGGGCCTGCCGCATCCCATTTCGCCTTTGCATCTTCAACGCTGAAATCGCATCCCACCACCTCATCCGTAACATTAAAGCTGTCATCAAACTCCGCATCCTTAGGCTCGGAGCTTAACTCTTTGTGTATTTCGTCGAAATCCGGGGGCTGCAAATTATTGTCTATATGGTCATAGACCAAAAGCTTATCCTCGTTTATAAGTGCCTGAGAAATCTGTTGTGCCAGATCATCCGCATCAATGGTCATTTCGCCGGCACCTTTGACCATTGTCAGCGTTCCCTTTTCTTTATCCACAGAATATCCACGATTTTCTGTTTTTGCCTGAAATTTTTCAATTCCCGCATTAGTTTTTTCTTTTATATAGTCTTCATTAAGCTTTAGATAATTTTCGCTGACATCTACCGGCAGAACAAGGTTTTCGATATACCGCAGCAGATTTTCAAAGATATTTTCGGAATGGCCGTACCTATATGCCATTTTAACGGCTGCATCTTTAGTATACACCGCACCTGCATCACACCTGTCAAGCTTAAAGCTGACTCCTGCCGGCAGCTTTACTCTGAGTGCAATATCCGTTCTGTCATCCCAGCCGCTGTTTTCCAGTGCTTTTACGGTTTCATCCTTTGTCATTCCTCCGACAAACACACCGTCAACATAGACCTTAGGCAGGTTAACCTGGCTCACGGTCACATAATACCCACCTGCGGCAATACCTGCCCCTGCAAGTAACAGCACCAGAAGAACCGATACTAATACTATCTTAAATTTACGGAAGCCTCCGGATTTTTCATGTCCGCATTCTTTTTCTTTCTGCTTCTTCTCCGGTTTTCCTTTTTTCGGCTTGCCGCTTTTCTTTAATTTTTTATTATCCGTTTGATCATCTTCCAATCCGGAATAATCCCCGTACTGTTCGCAATACTCCTCCTGAGGGTATTCCTCCTGCGGGTATCCGTACTGTTCATAATACTCCTCCTGAGGGTACTCCTCCTGAGGGTATCCGTAATGTTCGTAATACTCCCCGTCATTTTCAGAAAACAGCTCGTCGCCAAAGTCATCGTTCTCTCCCGCCGGTCCATCCTGTTCGGGAAACTCCGGCTCTGTATATCCGCCGCTCTTTTTCTTTTTTCTAATCATTCTCTATCCTCAGCCACTGACCTTTCCGTCATAAAGCTCACGGAAGAGCTCATCCTCTCCCTTTGGCATATCTATCTTGTCTTCCGCCTCGAAAGCAGATGCAAGCCATGGATTGCCCTCAACCCGCTGCCCTGCCTGTGCTTCAAGCATGATTCCGATAAGTGTATTAGATATAAGGAAGCCCGGAACAGTAAAGTGCCAGCGGTCCTCGGTTTTCTCTGCCCAGCCTTTTTCGGCAAAAGCCCTGAGAACCTTTTCAATGGGCTTCCAGTTGCTCTGGCAATGGATTCTGTAATCCCGCTCTGAAATTCCGTGTGAAGTACGCATTCCCAGCATAATGTACTCCACTGCTCTTTCAAGTGCGTCAATTCTCTGGTATTCGGCAATGATAGGCATATCCCGCTCAATACCGTTAATATACTGCTTTAAATCTCTTACATAGCTGTAGCGCTGATTTCCTACGCATGAATGTGCCCCCGGACCAAAGCCCATATAGTCGTCCAGCTGCCAGTATTTAAGGTTATGCCGTGATTCAAATCCGGCAGGTGCAAAATTGGATATTTCATACTGCTTATAGCCGTAGCGGTTTAAAAGCTCGGCTGCATACGAATACATATCTGCCTGCTCGTCGTCATCCGGCAGTATAGGAGAGCCTAAGTATTCATCATACATAGGAGTTCCCTCTTCCAGCTTCAGACCGTAGCATGAAATATGCTCAGGGTGAAGCTCAATAATTTTAGAAAGGGTGTTGGCCCAGTCCGCCTTTGTCTGGCTGGGAAGGCCATACATAAGGTCAATACTTATATTGTCAAAGCCCGCCCGTCTGGCATCACGAAAAGCCTTTACCGCCTGCTGGAAATTATGTCTCCTGCCGATAAGCTTTAAAAGGTTGTTATCAGAGGCCTGAACCCCCAGAGAAATGCGGTTCACACCCTCCATACGCAAAAACTTCAGGGCGTTGTAGCTTACGGAATCAGGGTTGCACTCCACCGTAACTTCGGCGTCAAGGCGCAGATTTCCGTTCAGCTTCAGGACATTCAAAAGCTCCGCAATTCTTTCTGCTCCGTAAAAGCTCGGAGTACCGCCGCCGAAGTAAACAGAGTCAACCTCGTAATTTTTTATTGCTCCGGCAGACTCCTCCAAATGAGCAATAAGCGCTTTGTGGTAGTCCGGCATAAGATGCTCACAGCCACTAAGTGAGTAAAAATCGCAGTATCTGCACTTACTGGCGCAGAACGGTATATGGATATAAATTCCCAGCCGTTTTTTCATAAAATAGTCTCCAAGAAATAATTTTTTCGTCCGGTCAGGGCTTCTCTGCCCTGACCGGTGTATGCTTAAATATTAGAAAAGCTCGCTTACAAGCTCGGTAAATTCGGCGGGATCTTCAATTTCCACTCCGGCCATAAGCTCGGCCAGAGAGTAGAGGACCCGTGAAATTTTCTTTGCCTGTTCCTTGTCGTTGGCCTCTGCATTTCTTAGGGCTTCAAAGGCCTTGTGCTCGGGATTGAGTTCAAGCACTCTGTTTGCTTTTATATTGCGCATTTCTTCACTGGGGCCTGCATGGAAATACTTCTCCATTTCAAGCGTAATTCCGCCCTCGGTAGTGAGGCAGCAGGGCAGCTTTGTAAGCTTGCGGGAAAGAGTTACCTTTGTAAGGCCCTGACCTACGGCTTCCTTTACAAAGTCAAGCAGTTCCTTGTTTTCAATGTTCTTTTCCTCTGCGGCTTTCTTATCCTCGTCGGTGTCAAAGCCCAGATCGTCAGTGACAATATTGCAGAAGGGCTTGCCGTCCTGATCCATAAGAGTTCCAAGAACCATCTCATCCAGAGGACTGGTGAGATACAGGATCTCATAGCCTCTTGAACGGACTTCCTCACACTGAGGCAGAGCCATTGCGTGCTTCAGGTTGTCCGCACTTGCAAAGTATATGGATTTCTGGCTTTCAGGCATAGCCTCCACATATTCTTTCAGCGTTACCTGTTTATCCTCGGAACTGTAGAACACCAGCAGGTCACGGAGGAATTCCTTATTAACGCCGTACTCGTCACACACACCGCACTTTATGTGAATACCGAAGTTGCGGAAGAACTCATTGTATTTGTCTCTGTCCTCACGCATAAGCTTTAAAAGCTCATCCTTTATACGCTTTTCAATGTTCTTTCCTATAACCTGCAGCTGTCTGTCATGCTGAAGGATCTCACGGGATATGTTCAGAGACAGGTCGGGAGAATCTACAACGCCCTTGACAAAATCGAAGTAGCTGTGAACCAGCTTGTCACAATTCTCCATTATCATAACATTGTTTGAGTAGAGAGTTATACCGCTCTTATTTTCACCTGTAAAGGCGTTTTCATTCTCTTCACCGGGAACAAAAAGGATTGCCTTATAAGACACCATGCCTTCCGCATTGATGCGGACCAGAGCGCAGGGATCTTTTCTGTCTCTGTTCTTTTCCTTATAGAATGCGATGCAGTCGTCATCTGTGACCTCGGACTTTGAGCGCTGCCAGATAGGAATCATGCTGTTGACAGTCTGGTTTTCGGAAACCATTTTATATTCATATTTGGGATTTCCCTCTTCGTCCTTTTCTCCGGTCTCAAAACGCTCCTGATGCTCAATGTCCATGTTAATTGGCCAGCGCACATAGTCGGAGTATTTTTTTACAAGAGATTTCAGCTTCCATGTTTCAAGGTAAGCTCCGTAAACCTCATCGTCGGTGTCTGGCTTTATGTGCATTATAACGTCTGTGCCTGCATTTGCTCTCTGGCAGGGAGTCACGGTGTAGCCGTCAGCGCCGCTGCTCTCCCACTTTACGCCTTCCTCCGCACCGTAGCGGCGGGTGATTACCGTCACCTCATCGGCAACCATAAATGCAGAATAGAAGCCAACGCCGAACTGACCGATAATGGAAATATCCTCAGGCTTGTCCTCTTTATCCTTCATCTCATCCTTAAATTTATAGGAACCGCTTTTTGCAATAACGCCAAGGTTATTCTCTGCCTCTTCCATGCTCATTCCTATGCCGTTATCGGAAACTGTGATGGTGCGGGCTTCTTTGTCTACGGCTATATCTATCTTATAGTCGGAGCGGTTAAGCCCCACATTATCGTCGGTTAAAGACAGGTAGCAAAGCTTGTCTATAGCATCGGAAGCATTAGAAATAATCTCTCTGAGAAAAATCTCCTTGTTTGTGTAAATAGAGTTAATCATCAGATCCAGCAATCTTTTTGATTCTGCTTTGAACTGTTTTTTACTCATTTTCAAAAGACCTCCAATTATTATTCATAATTCTTTATTATAGCACAATTATAAGTAATTTCAACATTTACGGTTATTCTTGCCAATTCTTAATAAACTGTTTAAATACTGCCGGCTTCATTGACTTTTGCGAAAGAGACTGTTAAAATATAAACATAGCATAGGTATGGTTCCCGAAGCTTTTAATATTTTTGAAAGAAGTGATTTTATGCTCCTGACAGAACAGCAGCAGGCTCTTTTAAACGGCGAAAAAGGCGAAACCATGGCTAAGGTTATGAAAACACTCGTTATGTACGGCGAGGCTTTCGGCGCAGAACGCATGGTTCCGGTCACAAGTGAAATGGGACACACCGTCATCAGTTTCGGTCTAAAAGCCATGAAACCGGTCTATGACCTGTATGATGAGCTTATAGATGCAGGCTTATGTTCAAAGCAGAAGTTTTCCGCAGACCCAAGACCGCTTGACAAAAATGTTCCGTCCAATTTTCTGGAGAATCTGGTTTTCAACAAATTCATGTACACTCAGCAGCAGCGCTACGAAAAGCAGCTCCAAAAGCTGGGAATACACGACGATGACGATTACACATGCACCTGCTATGTGGACCAGCTGGGAAATAAACCCCAAAAGGGGGATGTACTTTCATGGGCTGAATCCTCAGCAGTTGTATACGCAAACTCCGTTCTCGGTGCTCGCTGCAATCGCAATTCGGGTATGATTGAGCTTATGGGCTCAATAGCCGGCTTTGTGCCTGAGTTCGGCCTTTTAACCGACGAAGGCAGAAAAGCCACATGGGTCATTCAGGTTCAATGTGAACGCAAGCCGGAGGCGCAGCTTTTAGGATCTGCAATAGGCATGAAGGTCATGGAAGAGGTGCCCTATATAAAAGGCATGGAAAAATGGCTTGGCACGGAGCCAGACGACGCTTCATGCACATATTTAAAGGATTTCGGAGCTGCCACCGCTTCAAACGGCGCCGTAGGACTATATCATATAGAAAATCTTACGCCTGAAGCCAAAGAGCAGGGAGAAGCTCTTATTAAAGACGGCGCACAGGTTTATGTTATTGATGATGCTGAATTGCAGCGTGTACAGGACAGCTACCCTTGTATATGGAAAAATCCGCAGGCAAAACCCAAGCTGTGCTTTGTGGGCTGCCCCCATATGACTCTCAGGCAGCTTGAGGACTGGACCGAAAATGTGGAAAAAGGGCTTAAAGACACAGGCCTTAAAAAGGTTGCCGTTCCCACGGTTTTCACAGCCTCTCCATCTGTCATAAAGGAGTTTAACAAAACAGAGTACAGCAGCCGCCTTAAAGAGTGCGGAATAGTGCTAAGTTATATATGCCCTCTTATGTATATGAATAACCCCATTTGCAAGAATAAAGCCGTAATAACCTCCTCCAACAAGCTCCGTACATATACAAGCGCAAAGTACTACCGTGAGGATCAGATTCTGGACATTATTACCGGTAAGGAGGTCGGAAAATGAGACAATTCAAAGGTCGTGTCATAGTTCCCGGAGAGTGCGAAGCCGAAGCGCTTGTAAGCAGGAAGGGCTTTAACACTCTGGCAAGTTATCAGATGGCGCTGCAGTTCGGAGACAAAGAGGTCAAATGCGGCGATCAGAACAACCCTGATATATACAAAAAGCCAATGCTGGGCAAGGCTCTCTGCCTGCCGCAGACTATCGGCTCTACAACCGGCGGTATGGTGCTTTTTACCGCCTGTGCGCAGCATAAACAGCCGGCCTGTATGCTTTTCAGTATGCCAATAGATTCTCTGGCGGCTTCGGGAGCAATTCTGGGAGGTGTGTGGACGGACAGTTCAATGCCCGTTATAGACAATCTGGGCGATGAATTTTTAAACTATGTTCAGACAGGTATGACTGTAAAAATAGCTCCTGACGGCACGGTAAATGTTGAATAATCGTGATTCCTATGCGCTGTCGGTATTCAATCGGCAGCGCATTTTGATTTTTTTCTCATTCACGGCACTTTTGCTTGACATATCAGGTATCAAGTGGTAAATTATTTAAAGCCTGAAACATCTGCCGGTGTGGTGGAATGGTAGACACAAGGGACTTAAAATCCCTCGGTAGCAATACCGTACCGGTTCGAGTCCGGTCACCGGCACCAGAATTATGTAGCCATTATTATTTACTTTACAGTTTCAAGCAATGGGAATGTATTGATAGAACAGCGTTCCATTAATTCCCCCATTACTTGACACGGTAAAATAAAAATTTTGGCTACTTTTTTTATTTTTTCTGGATATGATGAGACGTATTTTCCAAACGTCATTTTGAAAAAAGTTAGTTTCAAGGTAAGAGATTCTATAAAATCAAAGAAAATGAACTATGTTAAATGTAACATAACATGCATTTCTTTTTCTATATACTTATTGCAAGTGTAACG